>NZSE01000003.1 GCA_002703515.1 Paracoccaceae bacterium
TCTTTCCCGAAGATATTCATCAAAGAATTCTCTATCTACCATTCCTACGTAACCATTTTCTATTGGAATGTCTACTTTCCTATTCGTTGGTGATATCATNCTTGCTGTCTTGATTTTTGCAACTAATTGAGANTGAGGTATTTCAAAGTCTTCAATNAATCTTGGAGGNATAGCNCCTCCACAAGGCTTTATTCTTCCTGCTCTATCTATCAATGCGACTTTGAAACCTTTTTTNGCCAGTTNCTCTGCAGCTGTTGCGCCNGAGGGTCCTCCNCCTATAACTGTTATATCATANATCATTTTAANTCACCGATTGTAGTATGTTTTGATTTTGNTCGAGTTCATCCTTTTTAATAATTAATGAACCCAAAAATGCTGCAGCTATAAAAAAACTNGCAGCAGTNAGNAANACTATTCCNTANACANTNGGGAGGGAATTCATCATAAGTCCAAGTATATCNACNAAGACTGTGCTAAANAAAACAGCAATCATAGTTGCATAAGCTTGTGCNGCCCCCCATATTCCCATNCGAGTACCCGTGTTGTTATCACCCGANCCCCTNCTTGCTAAATGCAGCATGGTTCCNAATATTCCCGCAGTGAACACACCATTAGATATTCCAAAGAAAAAAACAACTGAATTTAATATTCCTGGATCTCTATATGTAAGTCCGAGAAGAGAAATTATAAAGAGTGACAATGCAGAAAATAGGCACCCAGTNATCAACCAAAGTTTTTCTGATCCTAGGCGTTCATTTTTAAAAATTGAGAAAGATCCAAATCCAATTCTAAATTTTGAAAGGCAGAGTATAATTAAAATAATTCCAATTAAAGTCCCAACCTTATGCAATCCATCAAGTTTTGTAGACTCTCCGACCGCAAAGCCGAATACCTCTCCAGCGAAAGGTTCCAATATTGGATCTTGCATTGAAAAGGCGCCCATAGATATAAAAATGAAAATTGTAAAAAGCCTGGCTTCTCTTTCCATCCAGATTTTTTTGATACCTGTAAGAAATGGTACGTCATACCTAATAGAATTTGGTATGCGAGCATCTGCATTATTTAGTAGCGATTTTTCTAGGTTTTTCAAGCTAAGATAAGACAAAATATTGGTAATTATAGCAAGAGAGGCCGTGATTTTCATGAGCTTTTGATGAGAGTAGGGGTCTAAAATTATACCAGCCGTTATACCGGTTATTGCCAACCCTAATATCATCATAAGAAAGGTGATTGAGGCGGCAAAGCCCTTCTGGGATTTTGAACTGTAAGAAGCAAGAAGAGCGAGAAGAGGGGTACCTGCTGCACCTACCCCAAACCCAATAAGAGTATATGAAAATAAAGCAAGCATAATTCCGTATGCGAAATTACTTTCAATTAGAGGTATAGAAACAGAGGCTAGTACTCCACCTATCCCTAGAATTAGCATCCCAAATATTATCCACTGACTGCGGTTTTGAGTTTTATCAGATAGATACCCCCAATTTACTCTCGTTAATTGGACTGCGTAATGGAGAGCGATCAAAAACCCTGCAATCGTTGCTGGTAAAGCTAATTCTACCTTCATTAACCGATTCAGCGTAGATAATGGAATAACAACACTTGAACCAATACAAAGTTGAACCAAGCCTAATCTTAAAATTGAAAACCAATTCATTACCGCCCCCTAATTCAATTCATTAAATACAATCCATTTGCGGATAACATCATCCCAGCAATGTATAAAAGTACTCCAGTCATGTTAAAAAATGGTGTGTTTTTTTCTGGATCCCGAATGAGATAAATCATTGATAAGAACTGGAGTAGAACGCAAACTGCCAGCATTATGGCTAGAATTAAAGATCCCCAGAAGTAAAACAAAGATATTACTATTAGCTGTGGGAAAAGCATTATAAGACAAGCTACCAATGTTGCGGGCTTACTGCCTAACATCACGGGTAAAGAATTGATGCCTAAAAGCTTATCTCCCTTGGTTGCCTTAAAGTCATTCATAGTCATTATCCCATGAGCTCCCAAAGCATACAATGTGAGTACTATTAGAACCTCATTATTCGGCAATGAGATTGTGAAAATGGCGGCGCCAGTAAACCACGGAAGCCCTTCATAACAAATTGCTACGATCCCTGGCCCAAAAATCGCTGATCGTTTCAGTCTTATTGGTTCTAATGAATAAAGCCAAGCGGCTAAGACGCCGATAATTGTTGCAATAAAGATAAGATTTCCGAGATAAAATGCGAAAAGGATACTAATGGCACTCATTGTAATGCCAGTTAAAAACCCCCATCCGGCACTCACTCTTCCAGAGGGGATGGGTCTCTCTGGTTGATTTATTGCGTCAACATGACGGTCGCACCAATCGTTCACAGCCTGACTCATTCCACATACTAATGGCCCGGCAAGTAGAAGACCAGATAATATTAGTATAGTATTATTGCTATTTAAGGCGCCAACTGATACCACACCGCATAAAAAAGCCCACATAGGTGGAAACCAGGTAACAGGTTTTATAAGCTCAAGAAGCGATATCAAGCTAGGTGTGCTGTTAAAATGAGTTTGATAGCTTTTAATCACCGATTTTAATCCTTAACATCCAAAAGATTATGTTTTCTGAGTTTCACGTATAGGCTTTGGCGTGACAGACTAAGTAGCTCTGCGGCTGCTACTTTATTGTTATTTGTCAAATTAAGAGCGGTTTCNAAGCATATTCTTTCCGCAATATCTCCGGTTTGGGCTACTAACTCCTTCAACGGAGCACTTCCTACCAATTTGGTGGTTGCTTCCCAGCTATGTTTCTCGTTATCGTTTTGTTTCTCAAGCTCCACATTTGAATAGTCTCTTAAAATAAAACCATAAAAATCGTCATCTTCATTAGATACCCAAGTCGATGAAATTGTAACAGGGACTTTTGATCCGAAAGTTGTAATAAAGTCAGTTGCATAGTTTCTGATTTTTCCAAGTCTTTTTGAATTATCAGTTAGAATTTTTAAATCAGTGGTAGAGTTTCTGAGAAAGTCAGAAAATGATTTACCAACAACTTCATCAATATTTGGATTTTCTGTAAGTATTAAAAAGCTTTCGTTTGCATCAACTATTTTTCCTGATTGATCTATAAAGACAAACGCATCTGAAGTTTTTTGATAAAGATCAGATAGATAAATTTTTTCTTTGGAATGACCTGTGCTTTGACTTGATGGGCTCGATAACTTTATTAAAGTATGGACNCCGTCATTCGAACGAAAAAACGTACCCTTCATTTGCACTTTTTTATCAGTTTCTTTAACAGTTAGAATTAATGCTTTTGAGGGAGTGTTTTTATTTAATTTCTCAAGCTCGCTAAGTATGTCTATGCTTGTTCCTTGGTAAAATATATCCTCTAACATCATTTGGTTTAAACTGGCTTTTTCTATTATCGCTACAGCTTTTTTATTGAAATCAATTAGCTGGCCTGCTTGGTTAACAATAATGAAAGCGTTGCCACACTGTTCTAGTATCACTCGATATTTAGTGTCAAATGATCTATACCGGTCATATTCCCTCTCAAATTTTAATTGAGTTTTCATCAGNTCTTGTTGAGCCTTTGCTATCTGGGTCAGATCACGGCCAAAAAGCAGNATTTGGTTATTTACACCAGTGGGATGGATNGAGTATTGAATNGGAAAGTCTTCNCCACCATTTTTAATATGATTNAGCTGAATNATATCTTTCTCAATTNTNTCATTTTCGCTGGNAGNTAAATNTAGNATTTCTTCAAGTTTNNTNCNGCTTTCTTTTGTTANAAAATCTCNAANGTTNCTNGTTCGCCAGTGNTCTATNTCNCCTAAGTTTTTATTTTCAGTATTGTAAATAACTTCTAANATGAGNCCAGCTGTGTCAATTAAGAGTGATATATCTGANGCACGCANAATTACATCACCAAAAATGTCGGGGTTTAGTCTGACTATCTGATCAGCAGCTCTTACTTTACTTTCTCTTTTGGTCAATGAAGGGATCTCTGACTTAGTATCAAATTTAAGTAAAAGTGTAAGCTAAATTTGACACATTGTAAACAAATTTAGACACATTTGTGTTAAAAAGTTGTTTAAGCGGTGAGCTTTAATTAACTTTCAGTAAATTCTTTATTTCTTTAGGACTTGGTTGGAATAAGTCGACGTCAAGGCATGTCCTGGATAGTGCTTTGTGATGGGTTACAAAAGATCCTCCTGCCGCGATTGGTAATGCAAAATTCTTTCTTATTCGATCGGTAATCAAGTTACTTTGATTGACCATGGTTTCACTGCCAATTGAGACGCCAACAAGTTGAAAATCGCCAAATTCTAAGAGTTTAAATAGATCTGATTCGCTGTATCCAATGGCTATATGAGCATCAAAGTTTTCTTTTTTCAATTTTAATGCAGCTAAGTAGGAACCAAAGGTATGATTTTCGCCTTCTAAGGTAAAAAGCAAAATTTTTGATGCTGATTTAGGAGTGTTTTCAGGCTTAAGATATAACGACTCCAGCTCCTGGCAAAGTAGTCTCAACTTGCTTACAGCTATAGTAACTTCGGAAAATGTCATAGTGTCTTCTTTCCATGAATCACCCAATTTTTCTGCAATAATCGGTGCTGCTCCTTCAAAGAAAAAAGGTATAGCTAGTTCGTTATCTAGCTCTTTTCTGATCAATTTAATAGTGTATTCGAGCTCATCAGTCAAAAGAGAGTTGAAAATTGATGAAGTGAGGTTGGCATTATAAAATCTTTGGTCTAAGCTTTCGTTTGCAATTTCGCTAAGAGCAATCTTTGCCAGACTCTCGGGATGTATGCCTAATCCCCCTCGTCCAGAATAATCGAATCTACTGTGTATATCGTTATTCATGATATATATTTTGAGGTTTACAGAAATAATAGTCAAGATTTCTGTGTAATTTATTGTTTACACACGCTTTGCTTACTGTAATTTTTGACTCTTAGATTGGTTAATACGCTTGTTTTTTTCTTTTATGTAATCTTTTTTCAACAAATAAAAAGATTTATTTGAAATATGTAACTTTTTGTTGACACTTTGAATTGGTTCGCTACCATTTTTTAGTATATAAAGCTTTATTTCAGAGGTCTCGTAAGTATGCATAAACAGTCGAGCCCACAAGTACATGGGTGGAATCTTTACACTCCTTCTCAAAGAATCATTAGAGATAGGACGGTTTGGACAAAAGTTCAGGGAATATTGGCTCCGTTGCAATTCGCAGTATGTATTATTTCTTTATTTTTGGTGGTGAGATATCTTTCAACCGGTGAAGGTTATTACGCTGCCACGGTGTCAATAATTATAAAAAGTTTTCTCCTATTTTTAATCATGATTACAGGTGCAATTTGGGAAAAAGTAGTTTTCGGACAATTTTTATTTGCAGAAGCTTTCTTTTGGGAAGATGTCGTAAGTTTTTTTGTTATCTTCTTCCACGGTCTGTATCTTTATGTCTTATTAGCAGGCGATTTCTCGCCTACGACCCAAATGTCCGTAGCCCTATTTGCTTACTTTCTATACTTTATAAACGCGTTTCAGTTTTTGAGAAAGCTAAGATTGGCAAGACAAACTGATCAAAAAACTGCCTTTCTAGAAAATGAGGTAAGTAAGTGAACGAGCACTCAAAAATCGAGAAAATGGGAGGGTGTTCAGAGATACCTGTTCTCAAAGAGCGTGGCCAAAGAGAAGTTTTTTGTGGCCTTACCGGTATTATCTGGCTTCANAGAAAAATCCAGGATGCTTTTTTTCTAGTAGTAGGGTCACGGACCTGTGCTCACCTCTTGCAATCAGCTGCAGGAGTGATGATTTTTGCTGAACCAAGGTTTGGTACTGCGATATTAGAGGAAAAAGATCTTGCGGGGATGGCTGATGCTCATGAAGAGTTAGACAGAGAAGTTGCAAATTTATTAGATAGACGCCCGGATATAAAACAGCTTTTTCTGGTTGGTTCCTGTCCCTCAGAGGTAATTAAACTTGATTTGTCNAATGCAGCAGAAAGACTTTCAAAAATATATTATCCAAAAGTGAAAGTGTTAAATTTTTCAGGTTCGGGGATTGAGACCACATTCACTCAAGGTGAAGACGCTTGTCTTGCATCATTAGTTCCAACTCTAGAGGACTCAGATGAAGAAAATCTAATTTTAGTCGGTAGTCTGCCCGATATTGTGGAAGATCAATTAGTAGAGCTCATAAAAGAGTTAGGGATTAAAGAAATTGCCGTGTTGCCNGGGCGAGACAGGGNAACAATGCCTTCGATTAGTAAAAAATCAAAATTTATTTTAGTGCAGCCCTTTCTTACAGATACAACCGAGGCTTTAGAAAAAAGAGGAGCCTCAAGAATAAATGCGCCATTTCCATTTGGTGAGGAAGGGACAACCCTTTGGCTGAGATCAATAAAAGATAGCTACGGCATAAGTGATGATAAATTTGAAATTGTAACTTCAGCTCCAAGAAAACGAGCCCAGGTTGGGCTAGAAAAACTAAGAACAAATTTGCAAGGTAAAACAATTTTTTTCTTCCCTGATAGTCAACTTGAGATCCCTTTAGCTCGGTTTTTATCTAGAGAATGTGGAATGAAGTTAATTGAAGTGGGATCACCATATATCAACCGCTCACTAGTTGATAAGGACCTCGAACTGATAGAGGATATGCCTGTTATTTCTGAAGGACAGGATGTCGATCTTCAATTAGATCGATGTCGAGAAAGTAGTCCCGATATTACAGTTTGTGGATTAGGTTTAGCAAATCCACTTGAGGCAGAAGGACTCACTACTAAATGGGCGATTGAATTAGTGTTCACTCCAATACATGGATATGAGCAAGCACAGGACTTAGCTGAATTATTTGTAAGACCCTTAAAAAGGAAAGAGGCACTTTTAATATGAAGCTAAGTATTTGGACATATGAGGGGCCACCCCATGTTGGAGCAATGAGAGTAGCTACAGCAATGGAAAAACTTCATTTTGTTCTTCATGCGCCACAGGGTGACACATATGCAGATTTATTATTTACAATGATTGAGAGGGGTAACAAAAGGCCTCCAGTCACCTATACTACTTTTCAAGCAAGAGATCTTGGAGCAGATACAGCCGATCTATTCAAAAAAGCCTGCAAAGAAGCAGTTGAAAGATTTNAGCCAGAAGCTTTGCTGGTTGGAGCTTCTTGCACNGCTGAGCTGATTCAAGATGATCCGGGNGGTCTGGCTGANGCTCTCCAGTTNAAAATTCCAGTGATTGCGCTNGAACTTCCTTCNTACCAAAGAAAAGAAAACTTTGGTACAGATGAGACATTTTACCAGATCGTGAAAGCGCTTGCTTGTCCCCAAGAAAANACCGAAAGATTTAGTGTTAATATATTAGGTCCTACTGCTTTAGGTTTCAGGCACAGAGATGATGTAAGGGAATTAAAGACTATTTTGGGTGACCTTAATATTGACTTAAATGTCGTGGCTCCTCTAGGTGCATCACCATCAAGTATTAACAGCTTAACAAAGGCGCATGCCAATATAATGCTTTACCCAGAAAGTAGTGAGTTAGCGTGTAGGTGGCTCAAAGAAAATTTTCAAATGCCTTACACTGAACATACACCCATCGGTATAAATTCGACCAAGGACTTNATCGACGAGTTAAANAAAATTAGGGGTGTAGACGAAAGTTTTTCTGATACCTCGCGTCTGAATTTTGATTGGTGGTCAAAATCTGTTGACTCCAATTATTTTACTGGAAAGCGTGTTTTCATTTTTGGAGATGCAACCCACGTNGCTACTGCATCAAGAATTGCTAAAGAAGAAATGGCATTTTCGATAGTAGGGATTGGATGCTATAACAGAGAATACGCTCGAAAGATAAGAAGTTTAGCAAAAGATCTCTCCGTAGANGCTTTGATTAGTGACGATTATTTAGAGGTTGAGAAGCGNATTGCTGACTTGCAACCTGAGCTAATTTTAGGGTCTCAAATGGAACGCCACATTGGTAAAAGACTGGGTATACCATGCGCAGTTATTTCTGCTCCTTTTCATGTACAAGATCACCCGGCTCGCTTTTCTCCACAGGTTGGATGGGAGGGCGCGAATGTTATTTTTGATACTTGGGTTCACCCNCTTGTGATGGGACTAGAGGAGCATTTATTAGGAATGTTTAGAGAAGACTTCGAATTTAACGACTCAGCGGGCCCAAGCCATCTATCTAATTCTAACCACAACTTGAATGAAGAGACGAAAATACTGGAGGAAACTGAAATTACTTGGGCTCCTGAAGCAACTAAAGAGCTAAAAAAAATCCCNTTTTTTGTGAGGGGAAAAGCTAAAAGAAANACGGAAAAATTTGCATTTGAGAATGGTCATAGTGCAATCACCAAAGATCTACTTTATGAGGCAAAGGCGCATTATGCTAGATAGATCATNTAAACAAGACCCTTATACTTTGGTNATGCTAACCTTGGATGCACATTCCGTTGGCTCAGTTGAAAGAATTAAAAATAGGTTCAGCAAAATTTATCCAGAGTTAGAGATAATTGTTCATGCTGCAGCATCTTGGGAAGAAGATCCAAACAGTTTNGCNAAAACAAAGATGGATCTTGCGAGAGCTAATATGGTTCTGATTACATTAGTTTTTCTAGAAGACCATATTTCAGCAATTCTTCCAGATTTGAAAAAAGCGAGAGAAAATTGTGATCTAATGCTAGGGCTGGTGTCATCAAAGGAGATTGTAAATCTTACAAAAATGGGAGGTTTAGATATGTCCAAACCCTCCTCAGGTGTACTTAAGTTTTTGAAAAAGCTTAGAGGCAGCAAAAATAAAGTTACCGGTGGAGAAAAGCAGATGGCCATTCTTCGCCAAATTCCTAAAGTTTTAAAATTTATTCCTGGAAAAGCACAGGATTTGAGGGCTTATTTTCTCTCCATGCAATACTGGTTGGCAGGATCAGAGGAAAATATTGAAAGTCTTTTTTGTTATTTATTATCAAGATATAGCTCGCTTCAACATAGTGGGAAAATGGAAATAAAATCTCCTATAGAATATCCTGAAACGGGTCTTTATCATCCTAATTTACCAAGGAAAATTACAGAAAAAATTTCAGAAGTACCAAGAGTAAAAAATTCAATCGGTACTGTAGGTCTTCTTCTGATGAGGTCTTATGTTCTTTCTGGAGATACAGCACACTATGATGAAGTCATAAGAAGTTTAGAGGCTCAAGGTTTAAACGTTTTTCCAGCGTTCGCTGCTGGTTTAGATGCCAGACCGGCGATAAATAAATTTTTTATGAGTAATGCCAAAGCATCGATAGATGTATTTCTGTCTTTAACGGGGTTTAGTCTGGTCGGCGGCCCGGCTTACAATAGTAGTAAAGAAGCTGAAGAGGCTTTGGCTCAATTAGATGTACCCTATATTGCTGCGCACGCCATAGAATTCCAGAATCTCAATCAATGGGATAAAAGTGATGGNGGCCTTAATCCAATAGAAACAACAATACTAGTATCATTACCAGAGTTAGACGGTGCAACNAACCCAACAATTTTTGGAGGAAGATTAGGTGAAGAAGGGGGGTGTAGTTGCTGTCAGCATTTAAGAACTGGTCAAGAAAGAGTATTTGATATGGTTCCTTGCTACGAAAGAATTAAAAGCTTATCTGAAAAGAGCAGTAGATTAGTGCGTCTAAAGAGAAAGGAAAATGCAGAAAAAAAAGTTGGAATCATCTTATATGGTTTCCCNCCTAATGCTGGCTCTATTGGAACCGCTGCTTACTTNAGTGTATTCGAGAGCTTGTATAATGTACTAAAGTCCATGAAAGATGAAGGGTATGAAGTTGAGCTCCCAAAATCCACCGACGAATTAAGAGAAGCTGTTTTAAGTGGTAATTCAGAAAGGTACGGTCAAGAAGCAAACGTAATTGAACGAGTTAATGGAACAGAAATAGTCCAAAATGAACCATATTTGAAAGAAATAGAAGAGGTATGGGGATCAGCTCCAGGGAAGATCCAATCAGATGGTACTGGTGTCTTTATCCTTGGAAAGAAGCTCGGAAATGTAGTGGTAGGTATTCAGCCCACGTTTGGGTATGAAGGAGACCCGATGAGATTACTGTTTGAAAAAGGCTTTGCACCAACGCATGCTTTTTCAACTTTTTATAGATGGATGCGGGATGACTTTNANGTCGATGCTTTTTTGCATTTTGGAATGCATGGTGCTCTGGAATTTATGCCTGGAAAAAAAGTGGGGTCTAGTTCAAAATGTTGGCCAGATCGACTTATAGGCAACGTTCCTAATATTTATTTATACGCCGCAAATAATCCTTCTGAGGCTTCGCTTGCTAAGAGAAGGTCAAACGCTGTTATAATATCACATCTAACTCCACCTCTTGCAAAAGCAGGTCTTTACAAAGGCCTCATTGAACTCAAAGAAAGTGTTGCCCAATATCGAGAACTAGATAATGGTGATGCCAATAAGAAAAAACTTGAAAATTTAATAATTGATCAAGCCAAGCTAGTTAATTTTAAAGATTTTGAAACTATCGAAAATTTATGGTTGAAAATATTAGAGAGTGAAGAAGCACTAATTCCAGATGGTTTACATGTTGTGGGTCAACAGCTAAGCGAGGCAAAGCTTAGGGAGTATGATGGATATTTAAAAGAAAGCCATAATGATAGAGAAGTAAATAAAGTTTTAGAAAAGTTAAATGAGCAAACAGAAGTTAAAGCACTGATGGATGCTTTAAATGCTCAATTTATAAGACCTGTTCCAGGAGGCGACTTGATGAGGTCACCAGATATTGTTCCAACGGGTCGCAATATCCACGCCTTTGATCCTTTTAGGATGCCGTCTCTTTTTGCTATGAAAGAGGGAGAGCANCAGGCAGAGNTATTATTGTCTAAGCATGAAACGTATCCTAATTCGGTAGCNATGGTTTTATGGGGTTCAGATAATATCAAGTCCGATGGNCTATCGATAGCACAGGCAATGGCTTTAATGGGNGCTCTTCCTAAGTTTGATGATTACGGAAGATTGTGTGGNGCTGAGCTTGTCCCTTTANGNGATCTTGGAAGACCACGGATAGATGTTTTAATGACTCTTTCNGGTATCTTCAGAGACTTATTGCCATTACAGGTTAGAATGTTGGCTAGTGCTGCTTATAAGGCCTCTCTTGCAGAAGAGCCTTTAGATATGAATTTTATCAGAGCGAACACTTTGAAACATCAAAAGGAGATGAATATTGATATTAAGTTAGCGGCACTCNGAGTTTTTTCTAATGCGGAAGGAGCTTACGGTTCAAATGTGAGCCATTTAATTGATACCTCAACATGGAATGATGAAGAAGAATTAGCTGATACCTTTAACAACCGAAAAGGCTTTGCATATGGGTTAGATGGGAAATGCACTAAACAGTCTGAACTACTTTCGTCTGCTCTGAAAAAAGTGGATTTTGCCTACCAAAACTTAGAAAGTGTCGAATTAGGTGTAACAACTATTGATCACTATTTTGATACACTTGGTGGAATAAGCAGAGCAGTAAAAAAAGCAAATGGTGGAGATGCAATCCCAGTCTACATAGGTGACCAAACAAGGGGTGATGCTGCAGTAAGGACATTGTCTGAGCAAATTAATTTAGAAACTAGGACGAGGTCGTTAAATCCTAAATGGTTTGAGCCCCTTCTTCAGCATGGTCACGAGGGCGTAAGACAAATTGAGGCACAAATTACCAATACATTAGGTTGGTCGGCAACCACGGGTCAAGTTGACCCTGATCTTTACGACCAGCTATCAGAGACATTTGTTCTTAATGAGGAGATGAGAAGAAAACTGTCGGAATTAAACCCTAAAGCTAGTCTTAGGGTAGCCAACAGGCTTCTAGAGGCGCATGAACGAGAATATTGGCAGCCAGATCAAGACACTCTTGATGCTCTAAGAAAAGGTGCTGATGAATTAGAAGATAAAGTCGAAGGTGTAGGCCTTGCGGCAGAATAAAAAAGGGAGATTAAGATGAGTCCACTAGACCAAAGAAAAGAAGTGCCTAATCTTAGAGAAGATGGGGAAGGGTCAGTTCAAGTTAAAATGGACCCAAATATGAAGATTGATGGTGCAAAAGTTTTTGCAGTATACGGTAAAGGCGGGATTGGCAAGTCCACGACCTCATCGAATTTATCCGCTGCTTTTTCGAAACTTGGAAAGAATGTTTTGCAAATCGGGTGTGATCCCAAGCATGATAGCACGTTTACATTAACCGGCAGATTAGTGCCTACTGTAATTGATATACTTAAGGAGGTAGACTTCCATGCAGAAGAGCTCAGACCCGAAGACTTTGTGTATGAGGGTTATAATGGTGTGAAGTGCGTTGAAGCCGGTGGACCGCCCGCGGGAACTGGTTGTGGAGGTTATGTCGTTGGCCAAACAGTGAAACTACTAAAACAAAACCATATGCTTGATAATACAGATGTAGTGATATTCGATGTCTTAGGTGATGTCGTTTGTGGCGGGTTCGCCGCTCCATTACAACATGCCGATCGAGCGTTAATAGTCACGGCAAATGACTTTGACTCAATCTATGCGATGAACAGAATAATTGCAGCAGTGCATGCAAAATCAAAAAATTATAATGTAAGGCTAGCAGGTTGCGTGGCAAACAGGTCAAAAGATACGGATGAGATAGATAAATATTGCAAGGAGGTCGGTTTCAATAGAGTGGCACACTTACCAGATTTGGACGCTATAAGACGATCTCGACTCAAAAAGAAAACTTTATTTGAGATGGGTGACGATGAGGACATTATTGCCGTGCAAAAGGAATATATTCGACTTGCAGATCTTCTATGGAACGGAACAGAAGGCTTAGCGCCTTCAACAATGGAAGATAGAGATATTTTTGAACTTTTAGGATTCGATTGATGCAAAATACTTATCTTGCAAAGAGAGCAAGGCTAGAGAATTACTTCAATGAAGTATCGAGTGATGCTTGGGATAAACTTACCTCAAATGAGCCTGTCTCCTTTGTGCGCCAACTAGTTAGAGAAGGGCGTGAAAAGATGCAATTAGCAATAATGGAAAAGCTTCCAAAAGACTTAACTGGCTTGAGAGTATTAGATGCTGGATGTGGAACAGGAGCACTTTCTAGGATGCTTGATGAAAGAGGAGCAGAGGTTGTTGGCGTAGATATCTCGGATAAATTGATAGAGGTAGCTAAAAACAGAAGCGGGTCAAATAGCAATATTGAATATTTTTCTGGAGACATGAAGGAAGAGAGTTTTGGAAACTTTGACTATATTATCGCCATGGATAGCTTGATTCACTATTCAACAGAAGATGTTATGTCATCTTTAGTCGATTTTTCTAAAAGAGCAAATATCTCAGTTTTTTTCACTATTATTCCAAGTACTTTTGTTCTCAGGACTAAATTGCACTTAGGTAAGTTTTTTCCAAAATCTGAAAGATCACCGGAGGTTGTCCCGATTGGGTGGAGACAGCTGCGCAAACTGGAAGCGCTTGAAGTAAATGCTTCTCTCGAAAAAATTAAAAGAATTAAAAGCTTTTTTTATGTCTCAGAAGCCTGGGAGTTGGCAAACAGATGATTATGTCAAAAAAAATGATAAGGGATTTAAGCAGTTCTCTATTACCATTTTCTGATGCTGTCTCTAGCGAGCTACCAATGTCGAGTTTGCTAAGACTTTCCCTTTTTCAAGTATCAGTTGGAATTGCTACAGTCTTATTAGTTGGAACGCTTAATAGAGTTATGATCGTGGAGTTAGGAGTTGCGGCTTCGTTGGTAGCAACAATGGTAGCTATTCCTATTTTGTTGGCTCCTTTGAGAGCTATTTTGGGCTTTAAATCTGATAATCATAAATCGCTTATTGGATGGAAGCGAATGCCTTATATTTGGTATGGAACAATGTGGCAGTTTGGAGGACTGGCAGTTATGCCATTTTCAATAATTGTTCTATCAGGTGATCAAACAGTAGGTCCATGGTGGGCTGGGCATATTTTAGTTGCTTTTTCGTTTTTAGCGACTGGTATGGGTGCACATCTAACCCAAACGGCAGGATTAGCTTTAGCAGCTGATAGGGCAACTGATGAAACACGATCACAGGTTGTTGCGCTTCTTTATGTTATGTTTCTTTTAGGGATGGGTTTAGCTGCGGTGGCTTTTGGGCTCTTGTTAGCAGATTTTACAAAGTTCAAATTAATTCAAGTTGTTCAGGGAGCAGCTGTTGTGACCCTTCTGCTCAATTTAGTTGCGATCTGGAGACAAGAAAAACTTAGACCAGTAGAAAAGAAAAATATGTACAAGACGGAGGCTGCCTTTATTCCCATTATGAGACTCTTCCTCAATTCTCAGGGAGGGCGAAGTTTGCTACTAGTAGTATTCTTTGGAACTTTGGGTCTTTCTATGCAGGATATCTTACTAGAACCATACGGTGGAGAAATATTGGGATTGAGTGTTGCAGCTACCACAAATCTTACGGCGATATGGGTTGCTGGAGCTCTTCTTGGTTTGATTATAGCTTCAAGGTCCTTAAAAAGGAAAAAAGGAGGCCCAGTAAGGTCAATAGTTTTTGCACTTTTTGTAGCTATTGCTGGTCTATGTTTTGTGATTATGTCTGATCCAATGGACTTAGCGCCACTTTATTTTTTCGGATCATTTTTAATTGGTTTGGGTACTGGTTTATTTGCGGTGTCGACTTTGATTATTGCAATGACCATACCTATTTCAAAGGGAACTGGNCGGGGTCTTGTTCTCGGTTCATGGGGGGCAGCTCAGGCAACNGCGGCTGGCTTGGGCATAGGTTTAGGTGGAATTTTAAATGACATTTCTAANTCANTTGTNGGTTCGGAGGGCTTTAATTTNNTTGTNTCTTCNAACCCNGCATTTTCGTANTTAGTTGTGTATCATTTAGAAATCTTCCTTCTATTTTTAACGTTAGTTTTTTTGGGNCCTCTTTCTCAATANCTGTCTAGTCTNANGCNTNATNGTAAANAATTGGGAAAATTNGGTTTTTCAGAAATGCCAACNTAACCATGAAANTTAGGAGAATATCAAATGGAACCTTATAACNTAGTATTTTTTGGGAATGTGGATTTAGCGCAAATATCCCTATATTTATTTTGGTTGTTCTTTGCAGGACTNGTTATTTATNTGCANAGAGAAAATATGAGAGAAGGTTATCCTTTACAGAATGAGGATGGTGATCTCAGTGTTAATCAGGGACCCTACGGAGAGCCATCGGAGGCGAAGACTTTTGATTTGCCCCATGGTCGTGGGAGTATTACGGTACCGGAGAATACCAAAGACAAAAGAAAGCTGTCCATGAAGCGAGATAATATGGCAGGTGGGTCACCTTTTTCCCCAACTGGAAATCCTATGGCAGATGGCGTGGGAGCAGCAGCATGGGCTGAAAGAAGAGATGTTCCTGAGTTGGACGGTCATGGAAAGCCCAAGATAGTTCCCATGCGCACTTTGAAAAAATACGAAGTATCAGCGGGAAGGGATCCACGAGGTATGAATGTTATTTCAGCTGACAAAAAAATTGTTGGAAAAATTTCAGACCTTTGGGTGGACGCACCGGAACAGTTAGTCAGGTACCTCGAAATAGAATTAAAGGACAAAACGTCATGCCTATTACCAATGCCACTAGCACTTATTCGGAGTGATGGTGTCCATGTTAATACTTTGTATGGGAAGCATTTTCCAAAAGTACCAAGAACAAAAGCGCAGACAAAAGTCACGATGTTAGAGGAGGATAAGATCTCCGCTTATTATAGCGGTGGCCAACTTTATGCGTCCTATGACAGATTGGTATCTGCATTTTAGGGAGAAGTAATGGAATATAAAACTAAATTTGAAGCTCCTAAGAACATCTTAGATGCAATCCCTAATGGAGAAAGCATTCTATGGAAAGGAAGACCCTCTTTATGGGGGTTTTCCTGGAACTTGTTTGGACTTAAATGGATTACACTTTATCTCAGCATGCTTTCGATAGTGTCTGTTGCGAGGTTCTTTGCAAGTGACTTTTACACCGCTTTCTATGTCGACTTCTTGCCATTCTTTTTAAGTGGTATTTTTGCTTCAATTATCCTAATTGGTCTAGCTGCTACACAGACCTACAGTACCGTCTATATTATCACAGAAAATAGAGTGATTATAAAAACTGGTGCGGCGTTGTCATTTCTGATTAGCATGCCTTTCAAGAAGATTAAAGAAGTGAATCTGCAAAAACGTGGAGCGTCAATTGGAACCATTTCATTTGAACTTTTAAGCGAAAAGCGTGTTCCTTACATTTCATGCTGGCCCAGTGTGCGACCATGGAAATTTAAAAGAACGCAACCAGCATTTTCTTGTATCGGTTCAGTCGATGAGGTTGCAACAATTTTGAGAAAAACAGCTATGACGGGCAATATCAGTTTGTATGACCCTAGACAAAATTTAGAAATTGGATCTGAAATAGAACAAAAGGTTTAAAGGGGGAAAGATGCAAGATAAGAAAAAAGAAATCGTTCCAAAAGGGTTCCTCTATGGAGTCGTTGGCATGGCTTTATTGTCTTTATTATTTGTATTTTCAACCTCTTATTCAACAAGGGCAAAGCTAGTAGAGCCGGTTTCTTCAGAAGTACTGGGATCGAGAGTTATGCATCTAACCAAGTTAGATGATGGGTCAGTAGCACTCTCTAATTTAGAGAATGAAGAAATTTTTAATTCCAGGGATGGAAAGAGTGGATTTTTATCGGTCATTATGACTGGTTTGGAGTATAATAGAAAAAAATCGGGAATGGAATTATCAGATTCTTACACCATAAAAATAAGTAGACTCTCTACTGGAAGAATATCTTTGGAGGATAGTCAAGCTGAATGGAGTTTAAATGTAACGAGTTTTGGAAGCAAAAATAGCGAGCTATTTTTATCTATTTTTAAAAGGGGGGAAAAATGAGTTTTTTTAAGAAAAGAAGAGATCGTGCGCCGTGTACAATAGAAGTATCTAATACTTTTGAGTCGTTACATGCACACGTAAGATTTAATAATGGTGCGATCGTTAATCCAGGGGATGAGGTTATCGTTCATGGTGAGGCTGTAAAAGCACCCTACGGAGAAGTAATTACGGAAGATAGGGAGGCTACCATTATCAGAGCCACTCCCTTGGAGAGACTTTGGACTAGGATGATTGGCAAATTAGAATTTATGGAAATCTGTGAGTTTTCGTTTTCAGAGGAGGTTTCTCTATGAGTACTATTATTGATGACAATACAACAGATATGGCTATGGAGGAAACACTTATTAGCCCAAGATTTTATACAACAAACTATAAAGAATTGGATAAGGTTGATGTTTCGTCAATTAGAGATGAATGGGATCCTTTAATTGAGGAAATGCGATCAGATCCAAACAAAAGACATTTTCAGAAAACGTCAGAATGGGACGATTTTGATTTTGAGGATTTAGAGCCAGGATTGAGGAAAGAGTTCATTGATTTTTTGGTCAGCTCTCTTACCTCGGAGTTTTCAGGGTGTGTTCTTTATAAAGAGATGAAGCGACAGGGAAGTAACGAAGATATCTGTGAACTATTTGCCATGATGGCTAGAGACGAGGCTAGGCATGCTGGTTTTATTAATGATGCTTTAAGAGAAGCAAATATTGCTGTTAATCTGGGCTTCTTAACAAGAAAAAAGAAATATACATACTTTGCTCCAAAGTTTATTTACTACGCGACTTATCTATCTGAAAAAATAGGGTACGCTAGATATATTACAATTTATCGCCATTTGGAAAAGAACCCGAGTTCTAGATTTCATCCAATATTTAAATGGTTTGAAAAATGGTGTAATGACGAATTTAGGCACGGGGAAGCCTTCGCATTGCTGATGCGATCCGATCCGAAGCTAACATCAGGTTTGAATATTTACTGGATAAAATTCTTTTTAGTTGCCGTTTATGCAACGATGTATGTAAGAGATCATGCTAGACCTGAGTTCCACAAAGCGCTGGGAGTAGACATCGANTGGTANGANGANCAGGTTTTAAGGATGACNACTGAAATNTCAAGACAAGTGTTTCCTATNGAAATAGATCACGANAACCCNAAGTGGATGATTGGATTAAAAAGNGTCAAAAAAGCNATGTTAGCCTATGGAANAGCNAAGCAGTCAAAGGGTGTAACTGGATTANTTANGCGACCNNTAGCAGCATTGAANCTTNGGNATAGCATTTGTGAGATTATANGCTATTCCTGCNAAGAGNAANNCNGTACCTGANACTAGNAGNCTNCAGCCGAGTTATTNAAAGAAGAAAGAANTTNATGAGCTCNATANTCAGTATATTTTTNGTTTTATTTTTATGGTGGTTCTTAACNGGCNTNATTNTATANACAGCAAAGCGATTAGATTTAGGTGATAGCAAGACNCGGTTCACAGTAGTTTTAGTTACTTTGCCNCTGTTNTTTTGCGCATGGTACTTTTATTTTNATTGTTTGGATGGNATGAGCTANGCNNAAATNTTCTGTTCTTTNNTGGCAAGCTTATTTATCTGGGGATGGGTTGAATTAACATTTCTAACAGGTGTTGTTGCNGGCATTCCTCTTTTAGAAAANCAAGAAATAGATGGAGATACAGAACGTGAGCGTTTTATAAANGGTTTCCGATCAATAGCACTGAATGANTGTTTTTTGCTTTCCTGTTTGTTTGTTATGGCGGTTCTGTCGATTGGCTCAGAAAATAATTTTGGATTAACCACATTTTTAATACTTTATGTAGCTAGAGTTTCGGCCAAGCTCAATCTTTTCTTTGGTGTACCGTATATAAATTTACATTTTTTGACGGCCCCACTAAAGCATATCGCGACATTTTGTAGGGTTGCACCTATTGGTTTTTTCTTTATCGCTTCTACTATAATGTTGTCTCTTATGTTTATATTTTTAGTGGGGTCTACGTTTGCTGCTGAGCCCATGTCAGATATCCAGTTTGGATATTTGTTGTTGAGTACCCTGGCAGGACTAGCAGTACTAGAACATCTATTTATGGCTTTACCTGTTAAAGATGCCACGCTTTGGAATTGGATGTTACCAAACTTAAGAAAGTCATCAGACGTACTTTCGCTTGCAGAAACAAAAGCAAATTTTCCTAAGGAGAGTAAAAATGAACTACGATAAAATTTTTCAAGAAAGACTTGAAAAGTTAAAAC
>NZSE01000065.1 GCA_002703515.1 Paracoccaceae bacterium
ATCGGGCTCATAACCCGAAGGTCAGNGGTTCGAATCCNCTCCCCGCTACCAACAATACACTAATANTATCAATTATTTAATTAGTTATTTTAAATTCTTTTTTTATATTTCTGAATTNATTGATTTTATTTCCAACCTGATTTCCAACCATCATATTTTAATTTAAAGATAATACTGATAAAAATTAAAGGAAGATAAATTAATTATATCTTCAGATTAATTCCCAAGTTGACTCTCTTTCATTCGACCTTAAAACAGCATCAATAAAACGCATGCCTAGGATTCCATCCTGTAGATCAGGATACAACACAGAATCATCAAGTGTTTTTCTTGCTCTTCGGGCAATTATCGCATCAGCGATTTCTGANTAAATATTTGCAAATCCTTCCAGATAGCCCTCAGGATGACCAGGGGGAATTCTTGTCATCCGTTCAGCAGCATCTGATAATTGGGCACCCCCTCGCGTAAGNAATCTCGGTGGTTCACCAAAAAGAGAATATTTGAGAAAATTTGGATTTTCCTGTTCCCATTCAATGCCTCCTTTATCTCCAAAAATCCGAAGACGTAGAGCATTCTCATTTCCCGGTGCAACCTNACTGGCCCAAAGCATGCCTTTGGCTCCTTCAGAAAAACGAAGAAGCAGGTGGACGTTGTCGTCAAGAGGACGTCCATGGACAAACGTGTTTAAGTCTGCAAGAACCGCCAGGGGTTTGAGGCCACTGACGAAGTATGCCAGATGAAAAGCATGGGTNCCGATATCGCCAAGACAACCTCCNCCTCCTGCTCGTTTAGGATCTGTTCGCCATTCGGCTTGTTTCTGTCCGGNATCTTCNAGTTTTTCTGTTAACCAATCCTGGGCATACTCNACTTGGATCACCCGAATTTTACCCAAAGTACCTTGGGCTACCAACTCCCTTGCATGGCGGATTAGAGGATAACCGCTATAATTGTGAGTTAAAGCGAAGATGCAATTTTGACGTTTTACAAGTTCCTGCAGTCCCTCGGTTTNCTCGANTCTTGCTGCAAGTGGTTTGTCACTGATGACATGGATTCCCACTTCTATGAATGCACGTGCAACAGGAATATGAAGATGGTTTGGAGTAACAATGACAACCGCTTCGATTCGATCATCTCTCTTTGCCTCAGAAGATGCCATCGTCTTATAATCGGTGTAGCTTCTTTCTNGGGCCATACCGATGCTTTCTGCGGAACGCATCGCTTTTTCAGGGTCTGAAGAAAGACACCCCGAAACCAGTTCAAAACGGTCATCTAAACGGGCGGCAATACGATGAACTGCACCGATGAATGCGTCTTCTCCACCACCAACCATTCCATATCGAATGCGATGGGTCATGGTTCCTCCTTATGCCATGCCGAGTAATCGACGATTGGCTGCTTGGTCGATNCCGGAATCCGCAAAATCATCAAAAGCCTTCTCAGTCACGCGAATAATATGGTCCCTTATGAAAGGTGCTCCTTCTGCAGCACCCTGTTCGGGATGTTTGAGGCAGCATTCCCATTCCAAAACGGCCCAGCCTGGAAAATCATATTGTGCCATTTTTGAGAAAATTGCAGAAAAATCGACCTGNCCGTCTCCTAGTGACCGGAATCTTCCCGCCCTTTCAGTCCAAGATTGAAATCCTCCATAAACTCCATTTCTACCATCAGGATTGAATTCGGCGTCCTTAACATGGAANACCTTGATCAGATCGTGGTAAAGATCCAGGTGATGAAGGTAGTCCAAACATTGGAGCACATAATGACTCGGATCANAGAGCATCCTACAGCGTTCATGATTTCCGACANGGTCGAGGAACATCTCAAAGGTTGCNCCATCATGGAGATCTTCTCCNGGATGGATTTCATAACANACATCCACACCAGCATCATCAAAGGCGTTCAGGATGGGTGTCCAGCGATTTGCTAANTCATCAAACGCAGTCTCCACNAGTCCTGCNGGACGTTGAGGCCAGGGATAGAGAAACGGCCAGGCCAGTGCTCCTGAAAANGTGGCGTGNGCTGTCAANCNCAAATTNTTTGATGCTTTGGCTGCCAGCAAAAGCTGNTGAATTGCCCATTCTTGTCTGGCTTTTGGATTACCCCTCACCTCTTCAGCTGCAAACCCATCAAATGCTTCATCGTATGCAGGATGTACCGCAACCAATTGTCCTTGAAGGTGGGTGCTGAGTTCTGTGATTTCCATCCCATAGGATTTTACCACCCCTGCTACTTCATCACAGTAGGTCTGTGATTCAGCAGCTTTTTCCAGATCAAATAAACGTTTGTCCCAACTGGGAATCTGAACCCCTTTATACCCCAGTTCAGAAACCCAACGGCAGATGTTTTCTAGGGAGTTAAAAGGTGGTTCATCACCTGCAAATTGTGCGAGGAATATGGCAGGACCTTTGATGGTTTTCATGATGGCTCCTTGATCGTTGTTCTTGACAATTTACTTAAATATCTTTGGATACAATTTTAAATGTAAGACGATTCGTGTGTTATGAAAATTCAAAATTGATTTACTATGCAAATTTTTTTTAACCAAATGATCTACCTAAGCATGCATTTTAATGAAAATTTACCTTGGGCAAAGAAGATACTTGATTAAAGCATAATAAGAAGGCTTGACGATTACGAATCTTAACCTTTGAACTCTCAAAGAATAAGACACAGAGGAGAGAAACTACAAAAAACTTTTACTTAAAGGGCTTCATAAGATTAAGTCTTTGAGATTCATCCTGTACAAGCCCAGTATTTAAATTAGTTGACCGTCTTGATTAAAATGGAGTGCTTTTTCAGTCAAAAAACTCAATTCAAGATTTTCTCCCGCATTATAGTTTTTTTCTGGGTCTGCTATGGCCTGTACCTCTTCACCGTTGACACTTATCTCAAGAATAATTTCTGCTCCTAGATTCTCAACTGAGGAAACAGTTCCATCTACCCAGGTCATAGCGGATTTCTGTTTTGAGGATGGATGATTATGATTATCTTTTAAAAGTATATCTTCAGGGCGAATTCCTAGGGTAGTTGTACCTGGAGGAAGTACCTCAGATTCAAATAAAGAGGTAGGAACAAGATTAATACGCGGGGAGCCTAGCCTGGAAGCAACATAGGTACTGCAAGGTCGATTGTATATTTCTGCTGGTGTCCCGACCTGTTCCAGCATGCCTTGATTTAATACCCCAATGTTGTCTGCCATTGTCATCGCTTCAACCTGATCGTGGGTTACGTAAAGAATGGTAGCTTCCATTTCCATTTGAATCCGCTTCAATTCTAATCTGAGAATTTCACGAAGTTTGGCATCTAAGGAAGAGAGGGGTTCATCCATCAAGAAAATGTTGGGTTTTCTAATTAGCGCTCTTCCGATAGCAACTCGTTGCATTTCCCCACCGGAAAGTGAGGTGACTGAAGACCTAAGTTTGTCATCTATCTTTAACAAATTAGCAATTTCCTGAACTTTTGTCTGAATTTCACTCTGAGATATTTTTCTAATTGGAGAACGAAGAGGAAACGCCAAATTATCAAAAACATTATAATTTGGATAAAGGGAGTATTGCTGATAAACAAAAGCCGTGTCTCGATAAGCTGGTTGAAGATTCGTTACGTCTTCATCATCAATGAACACCGCTCCCTGGTCAGGTTTTTCGAGTCCTGCTATAATCCTTAAGGTAGTTGTTTTTCCCGCACCTGTAGGTCCGAGTAAGACAAAAAATTCACCATGCTTGATTTCTAAATCAAGAGATTTAAGAGCCTTTGTGGAACCAAAGGATTTGTTGATATGCTTTAACTGTATATTCGCCATATCTATCTCACTGGTTTTCGCTCAGCAAGGCTAATTCTGTTTGACCGTCGAAAAGGATGGCGGATTCTGGAGAAAACTTAACACGTACAGAATCATTAATGTTTATTGAAGTGTCTTTAGCAACTCTGACTTTCAATTGACCGAACCCAGTTTCCACTGTACATATCTTACGGTTACCCAGATATTCATTCCCATAGACTTTTCCCGGTATACCTTGATTGTCGTCAAATTCCAATTTTTCTGGTCGAACGCCAATATAATTGTGGTTCGAAAGACTGTTTGTTTTTTGTCTAGGAATTGCCATTTTTTGATCTCCAACCTGAACTTCTGTGTCCCCTGCTTGAATCATTGATTCGATGGGGATGAAATTCATTGCTGGTGAACCAATGAAAGAACCTACAAACTTGGTGGCGGGCCTGGAGTATATTTCATCAGGAGTTCCGTATTGTAAAACCTTACCTTGGTCCATGACGGCAATTTTATCTCCCATGGTCATGGCTTCAATCTGATCGTGAGTAACATAGATGGTGGTTGCTTCAATCCTTTCATGCAGTTTCTTCAGTTCAAGGCTCATTTGTTCCCTGAATTCAGCATCAAGAGTTCCCAAAGGTTCATCCATCAGAAAAGCTTTTGGTCGTCGAACGATTGCTCTTCCAAGGGCGACTCGCTGACGGTCCCCTCCAGCAAGACCTGAAATTTTTGATTTCAAGATATGTTCGATTTGGAGAAGTTTAGCAACTTCTAAAACCCTTGTTTTTATTTCTGATGCAGACATATTTTGCATCTTTAATGGAAAAGCCAGATTTTTCCAAACGTTCATGTGCGGGTAGAGAGCAAACAACTGAAATACAAAAGCGATGTCCCTTTGAGAAGCTCGTAAAAAGGTAACATCTTCTTCGTCCAGAAGTATTTCACCAGAAGTAGGAATTTCAAGGCCTGCAATCATCCTCAGAGTAGTCGTCTTACCGCATCCTGAGGGCCCTAAAAGTACGAAGAATTCTCCATTCTTGATGGTCAAGTCAGTATTCTGAACAGCGACAAAATTGCCAAATGATTTATGAAGGTTTTTGAGAATAATATCAGTCAAATTAATCCCTATTGCTTGGGAAATGACTGACGACCACAAACCCCAAAGTACCCCCAAGGATTAGGCTGAAGGAGTAGGTGTAAAGTAACATGCTAAAGGGTTGCAAAAGCATAAATACCCCAAGGATAATGATAAGAGATGCAACATTTTCCCAAATTTCTCTTATGAACCAGGTCTTCATTGTTTCTATTCTATTTGAGTTTATTTTCTCACAGCACCAAAAGTGATTCCTCTAAGAAGGTGTTTACGCAATACAACAGTGAAAATCATTACAGGCACCAAAAACATAACCGTACCTGAAGCGATAGCAGGCCAGTCCAATCCTCCTTCTCCAATTATTGTTGGGATAAATGGTGGTGCAGTTTGGGCTTCAGAAAATGTTAAAAGAACTGCAAAAGCATATTCGTTCCAGGCAAAGATCATACAAAATATGGCTGTTGCTGCAATTCCTGTCATCGCCTGAGGAAGAACAATTTTGTAAAATGCTTGAAATCTTGTATATCCGTCTACCATGGCTGCCTCCTCATATTCCCGAGGAATTTCATCCATAAATCCCTTTAATAACCAAACCGCCAAACTCAAATTCACCATGGTGTAAAGTATAATCATACCAAGATGAGTATCGCTTAGTCCCAGTTTGCGATACATTAAAAAAATTGGAACAGCTACCGCAATCGGAGGAAACATTCTGGTTGAAAGAATAAAAAATAGTAGGTCATCTTTCAGAGGAATACGGAATCTAGAAAATGCGTAGGCTGCCAGTGATCCCAAAAAAACTGAAAGAAAGGTGGAACCGAATCCTATAATTAGTGAATTCGTAAATCTTCCTAAAAATCTTGAAGGACCTGCAATCACCATTTGCCTGCTTCTTACGAGTTCCTCATACCAAGTTTCTGGTGGAGGAAGTGAATCTAGATATTCCTGTGACTGCCTAGATCTTTGTGTAAAAAGATTAACCCATCCTTCAAGGGATGGATCAAAATAAACTAAAGGTGGATAGCTTACTGCGTCATTTGCACTTTTAAAGGAAGTCATCACCATCCAGACAATTGGAATTAAGGAAATAATGCAATAAATAATAATTATAATTGCTGCACTTTTCCTACTGAATGATGAAGGCTCTAAAGGAGAGGTTTGTTTTATTGTCTGCTCACTCATCTTTCTTTAACCTTATTCATCACTTTTACCCAGATATTGCC
Organism: Paracoccaceae bacterium; assembly: GCA_002703515.1. GTDB lineage: Bacteria > Pseudomonadota > Alphaproteobacteria > Rhodobacterales > Rhodobacteraceae > CACIJG01. Next base: position 6,089 of record NZSE01000065.1, read on the forward strand.
TAAACCGAAAATTGTGACAAACATGATTACGGCAAATGCTGAACTGTAGCCAGTTCTCCATTTTTCAAATGCTTCTCTTTTCAAATTAATTGAAGCTAATTCTGTAGTTGAACCAGGACCACCTCCAGTGAGTTCAACTACCAAATCAAACATTTTAAAATTTTCGATTCCACGAAAAAGGAGTGCTAACAACAAAAAAGGAAGTACAGAAGGTAGAGTTATATGAAGAAATTGCTGAAAAGTATTAGCCCTATCGACCTCTGCTGCCTCATAAAGATAATTTGGAATCGATTTCAATCCTGCTAGACAGATGAGCATTGTAAATGGAGTCCACATCCAGGTATCCACTATGATAATACTCCATGGAGCAAGTTTTACATCACCAATCATGGTGAATTCTCCAAAATTAAAGAAATAATTGATTATGTAATTAAAAATACCAGATTGTGGTTGATACATATATGTCCAAAACACTGCTACTACAGCGGGAGATAACATCATGGGTAATACAATTAATGTGGTGAGGATATCACTTCCTTTAAAATTTCTTTTTAGAAGTAATGCCAGTCCAAGTCCAATGATTGCTTGAAGAAGTAAGGTCCAGAACATGAAATGAGCAGTTGCCTGCATTGTTTCCCAAATATCCTCTTTATTCAATATTCTGATATAATTTTTTAAACCAATAAATTTAATTTCTCTACCAGGTTTGTTTGCGTAAAAATTAGTGAAAGACATACTAATCGCATATATAAGCGGATAAATATTTACCGCCAATAAAAGCAGAATAGTAGGAGTTACAAAAAGCCAGGTTAGTGCACGATCAGATAGCCCCTGACTTTTACTAAGTGTGTTTTTCACAAATAATCTTTAAAAAGATTCATAAATAGAATTTTTTTGAAGGCTCCCCATCAAATTATCAATGAGGAGCCAATTTTTTAATGTGTCAATTTGATTAAGATTTATTGAAATAATTTATAATTTACCATCCGCTTCAAAGGTTTCTGTCCAATCTTCAATCAATTTGTCCATAGCTTGTTTAGCTGTGCCTTTGTCACCAACAACAAAGTCATGAACTCTTTTTTGCATCGCAAGCATCAATTCTACAAAAGTGGGTTCTTGCCAAAAGTCTTTCACCTTTCCCATTGAATCTAGGAACCCTTGTGCATAGACCTGAGAATTGACAAATCCTGGATCATTAAGAACTGATTTGTGGCATGAATATCCACCTAGTGACCACCATTTTGCTTGAACTTCAGGTTTTGAGAACCATTTAATATATTGCAAGGCTAAATCTTGTTTGTCTGAATATTTGACAACTGACATTCCTTGCCCACCTAAAGTAGCACCTTTTGCTTTTTGGTCAGGATTTGCAAAAAATCCGGATTTACCTCCACCGACATCTGGGTCTTTATTAACTCCAGGCCAGAAAGCGTACCAATTCATCTGCATAGCAACTTGTCCCGATTTATAAGCATCTAGGTTTGCTTCCATGTATGCGTCTGAATGTCCTGGAGGGGTACATTCTTGGTATATTTTTTTATAGAATTCCAATGCTTCAACTGCTCGGTCACTGTTCACAAAGCCTTCCATATCGTAGGGCTTATTAGGATTTTCATACTGGAAGCCCCAAGCATACATTGCAGCAGTGACACCCATAGTTATACCTTCAGAACCGCGTTCGGTATTAATGGCAACGCCATAGCGTTTTTTCCCATCAACAACTCTTCCCTGAAAAAATTTACAAACATTGTAAAGTTGATCCCAGGTGGTTGGAACTCCGAGTGAATATCCATATTCATCATTGAAAGCTTTTTGCAGGTCTGGCTTTGCAAACCAATCTTTGCGGTAAGCCCATGCTAAAGCATCTCCCATTGCAGGTAGAGCATAATAGTTTGGACTTCCTTTTGGCCATGTTGAATAAGCATAAACAGTCGGATCAAAGAAGTCGTCCATTGTAATTCCTTCTTTGTCAAAGAAATCATTAAGTTTTACATAATGACCGTAAACTGCACCTGCACCAATCCATTGGCTATCTCCGATGAGAACATCAAATGTTTTTCCACCAGAATTTAATTCATTCAGCATTCTATCAGCAAAGTTTGGCCATGGTACAAATTCATAACGCATTTCTATTCCTGTTTCCTTTGTGAAGTCTTTAGATAACTCCACAAGAGCATTTGCAGGATCCCAAGCCGCCCATCCCAGCGTTATATAGCGATCTTGAGCCACAATTCCGGTAAGTGTTACCGTTGAAAATAGCAATAGTGCTAAAACAGATTTTAACGCATACATAGAGTCTCCTTTTTGAATGGAGGTTGAAATTAGACCAATCCTGTATTTCTACAAGTTCCTTGCACCATACAAAGCATTCACGGAGGTCCAAACCGCATAGGCTAATAATAAAACTGGTTTGAATTCGCCATTTTCAAACCCAAAAATTTTACTAACATTTCCATCTTAAAGCTGCCGTGTTAACTGGTGCATCCCATAAACGTATCATTTCAGTATTCAAACTTGATACAGTTATTGAACAACCATTCATATCAAGAGATGTAACATAATTTCCGACTAATGATCGTAATACTCTATATCCCTTTTGAGTCAGCAATTTGTGAACACAGTTATACATTAAATAAAGCTCCATAATTGGAGTAGCTCCAAATCCGTTGATAAAAAGAAGAACTGGATCTTTGGGGTCAGAGTTCAAATCCTCCATTACGGTATTAGTCATTTCTTCGGCTATTGAATTTGCACTTTCAATAGATACTCGTTTTCTTCCAGGTTCCCCATGAATACCAACACCCATTTCCATTTCAGTATTTCCAATATCAAATGTTGGTTTACCAACTGCTGGCACAGTACAACTGGTCAGGGCAACGCCCATTGAACGAGTTCTTGAATTAACCTCAACTCCGAGCTTGTGGCATGATTCCAAATTACTTCCTTCTTCAGATGCAGCACCCACAATTTTTTCAACAATCAGAGTTCCGGCAACTCCTCTTCTACCTGTAGTAAATGAACTGTCTTCAACCGCAACATCATCATTAGTAATTATCGTTTTATTTGGGCAATTAATCATTTCTGAAGCCATTTCAAAATTCATAACATCTCCAGAATAATTTTTTACAATAAATAATACGCCTTCTCCTCCATCAACCTTTAATGCAGCAGCCTCCATTTGATCAGGTGTCGGTGAAGTAAAAATTTCACCAGGACATGCAGCATGAAGCATTCCTTGCCCTACCAAACCTGCATGCAATGGTTCATGGCCACTTCCACCTCCAGAAATCAAAGCCACCTTTCCTTGAAGGCCACCACCTTTTCTAAATACAAAACATGGATCATTTTGGTATTCAAGAAGCTCAGAATGAGCATTGCAAAAACCTTGTAAACTTTCTTGAAGTACATTCTCAATCTCATTAACAAATTTTTTCATATAATTATTTCGTGATGAGGTTAATTAATTTAATTTAAATACTTCTTTGTTAGGTTCTTCCTTAAGTATTTTTGAAGCGAGGTAAGTTTTCACATTAACAAGTGAATTAGGACTTACAGAAATACTTCTAAATCCATTATCCAAAAGTTTTTCAAGATAATTTGTATCACTAGCAATATCTCCACATATACTTACCTCCCTCCCAGTCCTATGACCATGTGCATTGATTTTACTCATTAGATCCCAAAATGCAGAATATTTTGCGTGATAAAGGTATGATACTGAACGATTATCCCTTGCAGTAGCAGATAAATATTGAATTAAATCGTTACTACCTATTGAATAGAAATCGACATCAAATTTTTCAATAGATAGGGCCGCTAAAGGAACTTCAACCATGATCCCTAGTTTGGGTATACCAGCTTTCATACCTTTTTCACAAAGATTTAGGTATTCTTCAGTTATAATTTCCCTTGTTTCTTCTACTTCTTCCGGAATAGTAACCATTGGAAGCATGACTTGAATCGGACCAAGAGCTGTCGCTCGAAGTAGAGCCCTAATTTGACTTCGAAATAGATCTTTAAATTTAAGTGAGACACGTATGCCTCTAAAACCTAAAAAAGAGTTTTCTTCATTATTAGTAATTCCCTCAACGGGTTTGTCTCCACCTACATCAAATGTTCGAATTGTTATTGGCTTGCCACACGACCATTTAACAAGATTTGAGTAAACCTGAAATTGTTCTTCTTCACTTGGAATATGACCGTCTTTGATTAAAAATTCAGTTCGAGTTAGTCCAATGCCATCACAATGTTCTGGATCTATTTTTGTTAGCAAATCCATAGAGTCAGCATTTATTTTGACCAGAATCCTGTCGCCTTTTGAGTTAAATGAGGGCTTTGCTAATTTAGATAAATTTATTTGTATTTCTTCAAAATTTTTTTGAATATTTTTTTGATATTCTTTCAACAATTTAGGGCTTGGTTCAATAATCAAACATCCTTTTTTCCCGTCCAAAATAGCATTTTTAACATTCTTCATTCTGTTAAGAGAAATTTTAAAATCTGTCAACATTGGAATACCATAGGATCTGGCAAGAATTGCAACGTGACTATTTGGACTACAATTTTTCAGCACGATACCTATAATTTGATTCCAATCTGTTTCAATGAACTCTGATGGAGTCATCTCATCTGCTAAAAAAATACATTTTTCTTTGGCATTCAAGTTTTGAAAAGGCTTCGAAAAATTTTCATCATTTTTTGTTAAATTCCTTAAAACTCTTTTTTTTAAGTCTTTAAGGTCTTCTGATCTTGCTTTGAAGTAAGAGTCAGTTTCTTCTTCAAACTCCTCAATCATGGAATCAAGTTTTTTTTGCCAGGCTACAGAACATTTTTCTTTAGCTTTAATACTTTTTAAAACGGGCTCGATAAGTTCCGAATCGTTAAGAAGTGAAATTTGAAACTCTAGGATATCCCCTTCAATCTGACTTTTTTTTAATGCTAAATCTTTTAATTGAGACTTAGTTTCTTGAACAGATTCGAGAAAAATGGATGGATCTGAAGTACTATGATTTTTTTCTAGTGAAGTTTTATTTCCAATAATAAGTATCTTTCCAATAGCGATACCTTCCGAAACTATTTGTGCAGGAAAACTTTGATTGGAAAAATTAATTTTATTCATTCAATCTCACTTTGTTCTTCATCGAAAGAATTTTGCACAAATTCAATTAGAGCATTTAAAGCTTGATTCGCATCTTTTCCTTCAGCTTTAAGATTTAATATTTGTCCATTTCTGGCTTTAAGACTCATAACTCGGACAATACTTTTGGCGTCAACCCATTTAGACTGATTTTCAAGTTTGATCCCTATCTCTGCTTTAAAACCCTTCGCCATTTCTGTAAAGCGAACAGCAGGTCGAGCATGAAGCCCAATTTTATGTCGAATTTTCACGGATTGAATATTACCTTCAGATGAATGCAAAATTTCTTCAGTATCTGTTTTTCTTTCTGCAGCAGACTTAACTTCTTCTAATGTTCCCCCACCCGCAGAAACAGCGCCGGCAAGAACAGCTCCTTCAACAAGTGGTGCATGACTAATTATTATTTTTTCTTGTTTTTCTTGATCAAGGAATTCCCTAGCAGTTTCTGCACTCATTTCTGCACTACCTAAATCATAAATTACTAGAACTCCCTCATCACAATAGACTTCTTCATATGCGCGATGGATTGCTTCTACATTAGTTCCCAATCCACCTTCGAAATCACCTCCAACAGCTACTACAGGAACAGATTGACCAGACATTTGTTTTACCATTTCTGCTGCACCTGATGCTACGTCAGGAGAATGTGAAATTATAACAATTGCAACCTTGTCTTTTTTAATATGAGTCATTCGTTTTTGACATCAATCGAGTTACAGATTGCTTTAATCAGCAAAAGACTTGACATGGCACCTGGATCAATATGTCCAATACTGCGTTCACCAAGATACGAAGCTCTTCCTTTCAGTGCCTTCATCGTTTTTGTTGACTCACATCCTACTTCAGCAGCCTTAATTACATTTTCTATGATATCTTTGTTACATGATCCTTGTTCAATTTCATTTTCCAACTGTTTTGCTGCGGGAATCAGTGTATCAAGCATTGTTTTTTGACCCGCCTCAGACTTGCCACGTTTCTGAACATCTTCAATTCCCCCCCATAACATTGCTGGCAAATGTTCCAGAATGATCGAATCATTTTTTATATGCTTTGCCATGCCCATAAAAAAACTTCCATAAAGAGGACCGGATGCACCCCCCACCTTCATAACAAGTGTCATTCCAGTTTTCTTGAGTGCTGCAGATGGAGACATTTGACTTATTTCAGAAGAGAGCTCATATATTGATTGGAACCCGCGGTTGAGATTGTTCCCATGGTCAGCATCTCCAATTTTAGAATCTAGTTCAGTTAAATATCGTTGATTATCATTTATTATTTTCTGGCACTCAAAAATCATAAGCTCAAAGAGTTTTGCGTTCATGATTATGCTTAATGATGGGATGATTAATTATAATATGTTATATATCTCATGAATGGTGGGACAATAAAATACAAACCCAATCTTTGTCAACACTTTTTTATTGCGGTCATAAAATGAAGGAAATAATTACCAAATACACAGATACTGAGACTGAACATTACTTCAAGGGCTTATCAAATTCGAATGGGATAGCATATGGGAAGTTGGTTTGGCATCCATCTTTTGAGGAAATTATCACATCAAAGAGTGAAATTCGTTACGACAGTGAAGATTTGATAAAAGCCATTCAAATAGCCAAACGACAGTTAGAAAAATTATCATCTCGAGTAGATAAAGAGGCCTCAGCCTTTCTTCAATTTCAAATAGCTGTCCTCAGTGATCAGGATTTTTTGAACACTTTAAAGGGGGAGTTAAAAAGAAATAAATCAGCTGAAGAAGCGTGGAAAAATCATTTAAATCAAATTATTGAGCAATACCGTAATCTAGATGATCAATATTTCCGAGAACGTTATGAAGATTTTCTTGATATTAGAAATCGAGTTTTAGGAATAATGATAGGACATAAAGCTAATAGAAATTATATAGGAGAAACTATTTTTGTTGGTAAACAATTGATGCTTTCTCAGTTTCTTGAAATGGATTTAGAAAAAGTTAAAGGTATAGCGCTTTTTTACGAAAATGATTTTAGTCATTTAGCAGTTTTAGCTCAGGCAAAAAAAATTCCAATTATTTTTAAACTTCAAGCACGGCCTGAAGATTTCCAAGAAGAAAGTTATGGAATTTTAGATTCTCTCAATTCTGTATTGATTATGAATCCTTCAATTAAGTGTATTTCTAATTATGAATCTCAAGGATATAGATTTTTTGATCAAAAAACTTCGGAAAAGCATAAGAATAAGAATAAGAAAAAAACTGATTGGGTAATTGAAGAAATAGCAAAGAAAATAATTAAAGGAGAATACGAAGAAGGTCAAAAATTACCAATAGAAATAGAATTAGCAGAATCTTTTGGAGTAGGAAGAAATATCATTCGTGAAGGAATAAAATTTCTATCTGCAAAAGGTTTGCTGTTTACGGGACCTAGAAAAGGCACCATTGTTAAATCGAAATCAGATTGGTCTATCTTTGATCATGAAGTAATCAATTGGGGAATTGAATCAGTCAATAGAGATTCTAGTTTTTATAATCATTTATTTGAATTTCGAATTTTGCTAGAACCAATCGTTAGCCAACAAGCAGCATTGAGAATTGAAGAAAAACAAAAAATTATGTTAAAGAAAAAACTAGAAATTTTTGAAAAATCAATGGAGGATCCTCAAAATAGAAATCTTGCAGAAATTAATTTTCATCAGCAAATTTATAGATCCACAAATAACATATTTCTTTCAAGTCTATTCCATTTAGTGAAAGTAAGTATCAAAGAGAATCAAAAATTGCATCATTTTGAATTCTCCACAAATATAAGGATTTGCAAAAAAGTTGTAGAA
>NZSE01000004.1 GCA_002703515.1 Paracoccaceae bacterium
CGAATAACGGGATGTTCTCCATTTTTTTCCCGATACCTTTGAAGTTCAGGATCTTTTTCTGTAACGATGTATTGATGCTCTACCGGAATTGCAGGAATTTTTATGCCTAACTTCTTTGCTGTAGCTTGCGAATGGTTTCCTGTAGCAGTAATTAAATGTTCGCATAAAAAAGATACTTTTTCACCGCTAGGAACAAGATTTCCTCCTTTCTCTTCCATATAATTGCAGGATACTTTCCATACATCTTTTTCATAATTAAAGCTTGTAGCTTCAATTTTTCTAATAATATCTACTCCCAGATTTCGTGATGCCTTAGCCATAACTTGGGTCACATCAGCAGGATTGATATAACCATCTGTCGGATGAAATATAGCTCCAACTAGGTCTGATGTGTTGATTAAAGGCCACCGTTCTTTAATATCTTTTGGGGTTAGCCATTCATATGGAATTCCCACTGTTTCGGCGGTTGATGCATACAACTTATATTCATCCATTCTCTCATTCGTTTGAGCCATCCTTAGATTGCCAACTTGTGAGAACCCTACAGACATTTCAGTTTGTTTTTCTAATAATGGGTACAATTTTAGAGAATAGTCGTGTATATGTGATGTAGCGTAAGACATATTGAAAAGTGGAAGAAGACCTGCTGCATGCCAGGTGGAACCTGAAGTTAACTCGTCTCTTTCTAATACCAAGACATCCTTCAAACCTCTAAGGGCTAGATGATATGCTATGCTTACGCCGACAACACCACCACCAACTACTATAGCCTGATAATTAGTCTTCATATTCCCCCCAAAATTCTTCCCTTTTATAAAAAAAAGGTTTAATAACACTTACTTGCTGTTTTAACAATATTCTAAACCAGGTAACAAAGATGTCTAACAAAAAGAAAGTTTTCATTAAGACTTATGGCTGTCAAATGAATGAATATGACAGTGAAAAGATGATGTTAGACTTAGAAAAAAATCATTATGAACAAACAAGCGAAATCCAAGAAGCGGATATGGTTTTACTGAATACTTGTAATATCAGAGAGAAGGCTGCAGATAAAGTCTATTCAGAACTTGGTAGAATAAAAAGATTTAAAGACCATAAAACTGATCTGAAAATTGGTGTAACTGGCTGTGTCGCACAAGCGGAGTCGTTAGAAATTTTCGACAGACAGCCAGCGGTTGATTTTATAATTGGACCTCAATCATACCATAAGCTCCCAGACATCATTTCTAAGCTAGAGAATGGAGAGAGAAATATAATCCAAACTAGCTTTGAAGCTTCAGATAAATTTAATAGCATTTCTTCTCTCACAGGAATTATTAAGCCTTCAGCATTCGTAACAATTCAAGAAGGATGTGACAAGTTTTGTACTTTCTGTGTTGTTCCATATACAAGAGGAAAAGAAGTATCGAGAAGTCAAAACGATATTTTAAACGAGATAAGAGAAATTGCAGCTAAGGGCACCAAAGAGGTAATTCTTTTAGGACAAAATGTTAATGCTTATAATTTTGAAGGAGTAAGTTTATCTTCATTAATTTATTCAATATCTCAGATAGTTGAGATCGAAAGGATTCGGTTTATGACTTCCCATCCTAAGGATATGACCGATGAATTGATAAATGCATTTGGAAATGTCCCTAAATTAATGCCATTTTTACATCTTCCAGTCCAATCAGGAAGTAACAAAATTTTAAAGTCCATGAACAGGGGACATGTTGTTGAGGAATACGTTGAAATAATAAACAGACTGAGATCGGTACGAAAAGATATTTGTTTTTCTAGCGATTTTATTGTGGGGTATCCTGGAGAAACAGATGAAGACTTCCAAGAAACTATAAATTTATGTGAACGAGTTAAATTTGCNCAAGCTTACAGCTTCAATTATTCTTCGCGACCTGGTACACCTGCTTCCAGAAAACAAGAGCTCGANGAAAAATTGAAGAAGAAGAGATTGCATGCCTTACAAGAATTATTAAATGGACAGCAAACAGACTTTCTTGAGAAACAGAAGAATAGACAACATAATGTTTTGTTTGAGAAAAAGGGAAGAGGAAAAAACGAGTACGTTGGTAGAACAGAGCAGTTTTCTCCGGTTACTGTGGTGAGTAAAGAGAATTTAGTGGGACAAATACGGAGAGTGAAAATTAATTCGATTATGTCNCATTCCTTAAAAGGTATTTTAAAATAAATTACAACCGAAATATTGAATAATTTTCTTATGGTTATAATATATCAGTAATGAGGTCATTATATAAATAATATGGGTTTTATAGAAAGCTCAGATACTCTCAGGTTCAGTTCTAACAAGTTACTGATAGAACTATGTGGCCAGCTAGATGCAAACCTGTCTAAGATTGAAAGCTGGGCTGGNGTTCAGATAATACGTAGAGGAAATGCTTTATCAATCTATGGGGCTAAGGATGATTGTGATCTTACAAGAAAGCTAATTACGAATTTATATTCGGACCTTGAGCATGGAAAAACCTTAGATGAACGTGAGTTAGATGTTTATTTTCAGCAAATTGAAGATCAAGAAGTCAAACAAATAAAAAATAAAAAAACAAGCAATAAAATCGTGAATAAAAGTTCAAATTATTTAGAGATTAAAACTCAAAAAAAATTAGTGCAAGCTAAATCAAGCAATCAAAATACTTTCATTAATTCTATGCTAAGCAGGGAACTTGTTTTTGGTATTGGTCCAGCTGGAACAGGAAAAACGTATCTAGCAATTGCAGTGGGGGTTTTTTTATTTTCACAAGGATTAGTTGAGAAAATAGTTTTAACTAGGCCAGCTGTCGAGGCAGGAGAAAGATTAGGTTTTTTGCCAGGTGATATGAAAGAAAAAGTAGACCCCTACATGCAACCTCTATATGATGCGCTGAACGATTTTCTACCTGGTAAAGTGGTATCAAAAATGTATGAAAGGGGCTCGATAGAAATAGCACCCTTAGCCTTTATGCGAGGGAGGACACTAAAAGATTCATTTATTGTTTTNGATGAAGGCCAAAATGCTTCACCTTCACAGATGAAAATGTTTTTAACTAGGCTAGGTATAGGTTCAAGAATGGTCGTAACAGGTGATATAACTCAAATTGATTTGCCTAAAGGATTTAGGAGTGGGTTGGTGGAAGCATCTGACGTTTTATCAAATATAAAAGAAATAGATTTTATTAAATTTAATGATGTTGATGTCGTGAGACATTCTTTAGTAAGAAAAATAGCTAGAGCTTACGAAAAAAATTCAACAGCAAGCCTAAAGTCTGAAAAATAAAAAATGACGATTAAAGTATCAGTTAGTTATAATGATCAAAGATGGAAACGCTTTAACCTAGCTCGCTACATAACGTTGCTATTATCTAAAGTTGCTCAGATTCATCAGATAAGGTTGAATAATTTTTCTCTATCAGTTTTAGCTTGTGGTGATGTTAAAATTAAAGAGCTCAATAAAGAATACAGAAAAAAAAACAAAGCAACGAACGTCTTAGCGTGGCCGGCTATGCATAATCTTTTTTACCTTGATCAAGATTATTTATCTTNTGGTAAAAATAATTATTTGTTTTTGGGAGATATAGCAATATCTTATGANAGATGTTTGAGAGAAGCATCTTCCCAAAATGTTCAATTCAACAAACATTGTTGCAGGTTGTTAGTACACGCAATACTTCATTTGTTGGGCTANGATCATGATATTTCAGTGAGGGCTTCAAAAATGCAGTTAATGGAGACNAGGGTTTTAAATTCCGTCCTGACAAACAGACCAAAATTTATTAATATTTAATTAGAGTTTAATTTGCATGTTAAAGTTGATTGTGAAAAGTTTTTTTGACAGATTGTCATTTACAAAAAAGCAGGAAAATTCTATTGAAAAGAAAGATATAGAGCCATCTGGAAAAAATTCTGTCCAAAAAGAAATATCTTTTAATTTACATAATCAAAGAGTCGATGATGTTGCTATACCAAAGGCAGATATTGTAGCTGCACCAGATAAAATTACTTTATCCGAGCTAACAAAAATATTCAGAGAGTCAAACTTGACCAGATTGCCCATATTTAAAAGTACTCTTGACAACCCAATTGGTTTTGTGCACTTGAAAGATCTAGCGCTTAGAAACGGATTTGGTAAACAGAAAAAATTCAATATTACAGATTTAATTCGACCTCTGATATATGTTCCTCCCTCTATGACATTGGGCACTCTCTTACAAAAGATGCAAGCTGAGCGCATTCATATGTCACTGGTTATTGACGAATATGGGGGCGTTGAAGGGCTATTGACAATTGAAGATCTTCTAGAACAAATAGTCGGCGAGATTAATGATGAGCACGAACTTAAAGAAGACCTGTTATGGAGCAAAGAAAAAGAAAATGTTTTCATAGTGAATGCCAGACTCAACTTAGAGGATTTTAAAGCACAAGCTGGTGTGGATTTGACAAAAAAAAGAAATGGTGAAGAGTATGATACTATTGGAGGATTAGTTTTCAATGTGACTAATCGAATTCCTTCCCGAGGTGAGGTCGTAACAGATTCTTTAGGAAATGAATTTTCAGTATTAGAAGCTGACCCTAGAAGCATCAAAAGGTTGAGGCTTAATTTAAGAAGTTGATTTGTGATATCTAGGATAATAACACTTTCAAAGTCTGTTTTTTTTAGATTTTTTTTATTAGGCTTAGTGTTAGCCCTTACACAAGAACCATTTAACTTACCTTATTGCACATTTTTGGTATTGCCGTTGGTTTCCTTTTTGGTGATAAAATTTCTAACAACTTCTAACGATTATTTATTAGCAGGGCTTGTTTTTGGTCTTGGTTATTTTGGTTTAACGTTCATTTGGATAATCAACCCCTTCTTGGTAGACCCTCAAAAGAATATTTGGCTAGCTCCCTTTGCTTATNTTCTTTTTACCTTATCACTATCTTCTTTTTGGGCTCTTGCGTTTTATCTCTCAAACTATCTAATTAGAGATGAACAAAAAAATCGTACAAAAGTATTTTGTTTGTCAATTCTTTTTGCAAAAGCTGAGTTATTNAGATGTTACNTNTTTTCAGGGTTTCCATGGGCAATACTGTCTTACGCTTGGTTAGATACTCCAGCANCCATTTTTGTAACTTGGTTTGGTCCTTATATTCTTAATTCAGTAATTATTGTCGTAGGCTTCAACTTATTCTACTCCTCTTTTCTGAACAGTATCTTAAAAGTTATTTTTCTACTCACGTTACTATTGGGGCTACAGGATAAATATTCAGATAACGTTTTTGAGAAAGAAAGTGAATATCTGACCGTAAGGTTAGTTCAGCCGAATATCAAACAGAGAGATAAGTGGAAAAAGGAGAATGAATTAAATCATTTGGAAATATTAATTAACTTGAGCAATAAAGGTCCAAAACCTGATCTGATTGTTTGGCCAGAAACTTCTGTTTACTGGCTTCCAGAAGAAAACCCTGAAAAACTCAAAAGCATAGCTGAGAAGGTTCAGTCTCCNTTGNNCTTTGGAGCTTTGAGGTTTAATAGAGATACAAAAAAATTATTTAATGCGGTTTTCTTGATTGATAAANAAGGGAAAATCCAGAGCATTTATGACAAAACATTTTTGGTTCCTTTTGGAGAATATCTGCCACTTGGAGGATTGTTGAAATACTTTAATATATTCAACAATAGCTATCGTTTGATTGATGGCTTTAGTAGTGGCACGGGCTTGAAGTTAGTAAAGAATTCAGATCTCCCAACCTTTCTCCCGCTTGTTTGTTATGAGGCGCTATTTTCAAATGAAATTTTAGGGAAAGTTAATGAGGCAAGGTGGATATTGAATNTNACAAATGANGCTTGGTTTGGAAATNGNNGNGGCCCAAAACAACATTTAAATATTGCAAGAATGAGAGCTTTAGAAAATAATATCCCCCTTNTAAGAGTTTCAAATAATGGTATTTCCGCTAAGATTTCTAAGGATGGAAAAATTGAAGAATATATCGCGTTGAATAAAAGAGGGTTTTTAGATGTTGAGCTTGGCTTGAGCCTAGCTAGAGAAAGTACATACTATTCAAGAATTGGAAAAGACGTCTCATCCTACTTCCATTTAATGCTTTTATTAATCCCTCTTTTATATTATTCAGTATTTAGAAAAAGAAAAAAGGGAGAATGCAGTGGCTAGAAAAGATTACACGTTTACCTCTGAGTCAGTTTCAGAAGGCCACCCAGACAAAATATGTGATAGAATTTCTGATGCGGTTTTAGACTTTTGTTTAGAAAAAGATAGTTTTGCCAGGGTAGCATGTGAAACTTTTGCCACTACAAACACGGTGGTAGTAGGGGGTGAAGTGGGGTTCAAGTCTGANAAAGACTCTCAGTCTCTTAGTTCCGAAATAAATTCCCTTGTCGTAAACGTAGTAAAAGAGATTGGATACGAGCANGAAGGATTTCACTGGAATAACTTAAAAGTCTCGAATTTTATACATCAACAATCTAGTGATATCTCTCAGGGCGTTGATAAAGATGGAGCAGGTGATCAAGGTATAATGTTTGGGTATGCAGTAAATGAGACGGAGGAGTTAATGCCTGCTCCAATACATTATTCTCATTTAATTTTGAAATCTTTGGCAGACGCAAGGCATAACAATATAGCCACCAGNCTTGGACCAGACTCCAAATCTCAACTTACGTTTAAGTACGAAAATGGGAGGCCTGTAAGTGTTGAGTCAATAGTATTATCTACCCAGCATCTTGATTCATCACTTTCTTCCCAAGATGTAAGAGAAATAGTAGAACCATACGTTTTGGAGGTAATTCCAGACAAATGGATCTCCAAGAATACAGTTTGGCATATAAACCCGACAGGTAAGTTTGTAATCGGAGGACCAGATGGCGATGCGGGCTTGACGGGTAGAAAGATTATCGTGGACACTTATGGCGGAGCAGCACCACATGGTGGAGGCGCATTTTCTGGTAAGGATCCAACTAAGGTGGATCGTTCAGCTGCTTATATTTCAAGGTATTTAGCAAAAAATATTGTAGCTGCTGGAGTAGCATCCAAGTGTCTTATTCAGCTTTCATACGCTATTGGGGTCTCAGAACCATTATCAATCTATGTAGACACTTATGGTACTGGAAGCAAGTATGAGAAGAAATTGGAGGATATGTTGCCAAAAATAGTAGATTTGTCCCCAAAAGGAATAATCGAAAAGCTAGGTTTAAGAAAGCCTATCTATGAAAAAACTGCAGCCTACGGGCATTTTGGAAGAGCGCCTGAGAGCGATGGTAGCTTTTCTTGGGAAAAAACAGATCTTGTAGATGATTTAACAAAAAATATTTAATAAGAGAAAGTTTTGGTTGATTTGGAAAACCGTTCAAGCCTCAGGTTGATTAAGACGTTTGGGCGACTAAAAGGAAGGCCGCTTTCAAAAAACCAAAAATTTGGGTTGAAGATTCACAAAGAGAAGTATGACTTCTCTTTAAAAACAAAAAAAAAAGTTTGGGTAGAAGTTGGCTTTGGAAATGGACTTCACCTAGTTGAGCTAGCAAAGAGAAACTCCGATAAACTTATAGTAGGGAGCGAAGTTTATGAAAATGGCGTTGCTACCACATGCTTTTCTCTATTTCAAAATAAAATAGAGAATGCCAGAGTTTTTCATGGAGACGCGAGAATATTATTGCAGTCATTTAAATGTGAAGCTATTGACCGACTATACATTTTGTTCCCAGATCCTTGGACAAAAAAGAGGCATAAATCGAGACGATTGCTCTCATTAGAAAATATCGAATTTTTTTCAAAAACTTTGAAATCGAAAGGAGCTATTTGTATAGCCACTGATGTAGAGGATTATTATTTAGAAATTGAAAACGCTTTTTCTAATTTATATCAATTCAAGAAGTTACATGTATCACCTAAAGAAAAAAACTTGAGCTTCTTTTTAGATGTGCAAACAAAATACGAACGGAAAGCAATCAATATGGGATTGACCCCTTCTTATCTTGTTTACAAAAAGGTTTAACACTGATAACAGTTCGATGGNAATTCGAGTGCTAAACAAATGATAACAGTTAATAGATCGAAAAAACTGTCGGGACATATCTCAATACCAGGCGACAAATCCATCTCACATAGGGCTNTCATATTNGGCTCTCTTTGTGTTGGAAAAACAACTATAAAAGGACTATTGGAATCTGAGGATGTTTATAGAACCATTCAAGCTGTCAGACAGTTTGGGGCAAGAGTTGAAAAGAAAAATGGTAATTGGGAGGTTGATGGCTTTGGAGTAGGAGGCTTCACAAGTCCAGAAAATGTGATTGATTGCGGAAACTCAGGAACTACTTGCAGGTTGTTAATGGGTGCTATTTCNTCAACTCCTGTATCTGCGATATTTGTTGGTGATAAAAGTTTATCTCAAAGACCTATGGATAGAATTATAGAGCCCTTAAGTGAAGTAGGTGTCAAATGCTCTGCGCGAGAAGGNTCTTTCTTGCCGATAACTCTAGAAGGAACGTCGAGTGCAATGCCNAGTGAATTTGAGTCAAAGGTTGATTCTGCTCAAGTAAAATCTGCAGTACTTTTGGCCGGTCTAAACAGTAGGGGTACCACGAAATATTTAGAAAGAACTTTGACGCGTGATCATACAGAAAGAATGTTAAAGTTTTTTGGTGGCAAAATAAAATCCCAGAAAACTGAATATGGGTATTACCATTCCTTAGAAGGACTACAGGAACTAAAGCCACAAGAAATCACAATTCCTTCAGACCCATCTTCTGCATCTTTTTTTATAGCTGCNGCTTTGATGGTAGAAGGCTCAGATATTACAATAAATAACATCTGTATGAACGAAACAAGAATAGGCTTTCTGAAAGTTATAAATAAAATGGGTGCTAGAATAGAGGTTAAAAATAAAAGAACTATTTGTGGTGAACCGGTGGCAGACTTAAAAGTAATATCTTCAAAACTCAAAGGAGTAGAGGTTCCAAAAAACATTGTTGCTTCGATGATTGATGAATTTCCTATTTTAGCAGTGTTAGCAGCTACAGCTGAAGGTAAAACGGAAATGAAGGGAATAGAAGAGCTTAGAGTTAAAGAAAGTGATAGGATTTTTTCAATGGCTACAGGCTTGAGAGAGTGCGGAGTCGATGTTTCTTATGGAGATGATTATATGACCGTCGAGGGAGTGAGGAGAGTAAAGGGGGGGCAATTAATAAATACTTTCAACGATCACAGAATAGCAATGTCATTTATATGCTTGGGTCAAGTTACCCAAAAACCTATTCAAATTAGTGAGTCGATTTCAATAGGCACGAGCTTCCCAGGGTTCATTGAAAAGTTTAAGGAAATTGGAGCAAACTTATCAAGTCAAAAGAACCAATAATAATTGCAGTAGATGGTCTTTCAGCCTCAGGTAAAGGTGCTATTGGAAAGATTATAGCTAAGCATTTAAATATTGAGTACCTCGATACGGGCCTTCTTTATCGAGCAGTAGCATATAAATTCCTAAAATTAAAAATTGCTATATCTACTAATGAAGCTATTTGTTTCGCAAAAAATATTGAGCTGGAGGACCTCAATAACCCAGAACTTAGATCTGAGAGTTGTGGTAACTTGGCCAGCAGACTAGCAGGATGCGATAGAATTAGAAAAGAACTAATTCTGTTTCAAAGAAATTTTCCTAACAAAAAAATCGGTGCAGTTTTGGATGGAAGAGATATAGGCAGTATCATTTTTCCCAATGCTAAGATCAAGTTTTTTATTACTGCAGATCTAGCAGTAAGAGCTCAGAGACGCAAAGAGGATTATAAAAAAATGGGGCAAGAGTATTCCCTTAGGGATATTACTAATAAACTTAAGGAAAGAGATAAAAGAGATCAAACGAGAAAAGTTTCACCGTTGATNTGTATGCCAGATGCAATCGTTTACGATAATTCAAAAATCCCCTTNAAAAGATTGAATAAAGAAATTATTGAAATTGTGGAAAAAAAGTATAAAAGTCTAAATCTTGATATAAATGTAAAAAAACCAGTGAAATGACTTGGTCTTTTTTTAAGGAGATAATTAATGGAAACAGCTAACAATATGGCTGAATTTGAAGCTCTACTCGAGAAGAGTTTTGAGAGTGGGACACCGAAAGAAAATACTGTTGTAAATGGTACTATAATTGCTATTGAAGCAGGCCAAGCCATCATTGATATTGGTTACAAGATGGAAGGTCGCGTTGATGTTAGAGAGTTCACAACGCATACGAGCAAAGATAAAGAGCTTAAAATAGGTGATCAAGTAGAAGTGTACTTAGAACGCGTTGAGAATTCTAAAGGTGAAGCCGTCGTCAGTCGAGAAAAGGCTAGACGAGAAGAGGCGTGGGATAAATTAGAAAAGGCTGCAAAAACGGAAGAGAGGGTGGACGGTATAATATTTGGAAAAGTAAAGGGGGGGTTTACAGTTGACTTAGACGGAGCAATAGCGTTCTTACCCGGAAGCCAAGTGGACGTCCGTCCTATAAAAGACACAATGCCCTTAATGAATGTACCTCAACCATTTCAAGTCCTAAAGATGGATAGGAAAAGAGGAAACATAGTGGTATCCAGGCGAGCGGTACTAGAAGAGTCTCGTGCAGAACAAAGAGCAGAGCTCGTTGGTAATTTGGCAGAAGGTAATACTGTTGAGGGTATAGTTAAAAACATAACAGACTATGGTGCTTTTGTAGATCTTGGAGGTTTAGATGGCCTTCTCCATGTAACAGACATTGCTTGGAAGAGAATTAATCACCCGTCTGAGGTTTTAAATTTAGGAGACACCATCAAGGTTCAAATCATTAAAGTTAACAAAGAAACGAATAGAATAAGCCTCGGAATGAAACAGTTGGAAGTCGACCCATGGGCTGAAGTTGAGTCCAGGTTTCCGCTTGGATCAAATCAAAAGGGAATAGTAACTAACATAACAGATTATGGAGCATTTGTTGAGTTAGATGCTGGAGTAGAAGGTCTTGTACATGTTTCAGAAATGTCTTGGACAAAAAAGAATGTTCATCCTGGAAAGATACTTTCGACCAGCCAAGAAGTAGAGGTTATGGTGCTTGAACTCGATAAGGAAAAGAGAAGAGTAAGTCTGGGGCTTAAGCAAATACAAGGAAACCCTTGGCTGAATTTTGCTGAGACTAATTCGGTAGGTTCTGTTCTTGAAGTTGAAATAAAGAATATAACTGAGTTCGGACTATTTGTCGGTTTGGGTAATGATATAGATGGAATGATCCATCTTTCAGATTTGGATTGGGAAAAAGCTGGAGAAGAAGCCTTAAAAGATCATAAAAAAGGAGACCTTGTGAAAGCAAAGGTTACTGATATAGACGTCGAAAAAGAACGGATTTCACTATCGATAAAGGCACTAGAAAGAGATCCTTTTGATGAGGTGTCCAAAACTTTAAGAAAAGGTAGCACTATTACTGCGTTAGTGTCAAAGGTTGAAGAAGCAGGAATTGAAGTTGATTGTCATGGGGTTAAAGGCTTTATTAAGCGATCCGATCTTTCAAGAGATAGAAATGAACAGAGACCAGAAAGGTTTTCTGAAGGTGACAAAGTTGACGCTAAAGTAGTTAATTTAGATAAATCTTCAAGAAAATTAACTCTTTCAATTAAAGCTTTAGAATTAGCAGAAGAGAAAGAAGCGGTCGAACAATACGGGTCTACTGATTCTGGCGCCTCGCTAGGTGACATTCTTGGCGCTGCACTCAAAGATCAAGATAAAAAAAGCTAATATATGTCTCTTGAGGCAGAGGTCTTTGAACAGGCAAAAAAAAGGGCTAGAAGAAGAGGGTTTTTCTTAGCAATAGCTCTAGTCTTAATATTTTTGTTTATAATGCTAACTCTAAATAGTTTTATTGAGTATGAAAAAAACGGTTCACACATAGCAAGAATAAAAGTTGATGGGCCAATTATTGACGATATTGAATTAAATAGGCTCATTTATGATTTAAGTCTAAATCCGAATGTAAAGGCTTTGATTGTTCATATTAATAGTCCGGGCGGTTCTGTTGTTGGGGCAGAATCGACATATGTAGCTTTATCTCAGCTGAGCNAAGCAAAAACCGTCTGCGTCTGTGCTGGGTGAAACTGCCACCTCTGGTGGATATTTAATAGCTATAGCTACGGACAAAATAATCTCCAGATCAAATACATTAACAGGCTCTATAGGAGTGATACTCCAATACCCTAATCTATCCAAACTTCTAAAAAAGATTGGAATTGATGTAAATACTTTAAGATCATCAGACCTCAAGGCATCATTAAATCTATTTGAAAGACCANCNNCTTATGCTCTTGAGGAACACAAACAAATTATTAATGAGACTTTTTTATGGTTTAAGGGACTAGTTGCTGAAAAAAGGAAACTTTCNNATGTNAATNNAGANAAANTATCNNAAGGNGGANTATTNACAGGAAGAAGAGCAAAAAAATTAGGTTTAGTTGATATAATTGGAGGCGAAAGGGAAGCTGTGGAATATTTAGAGGAAAAATTAGGTATTAGTGGACTTCCTTTGGTAGACTGGGTGCCTCATAAAGAAAGTGCATCATTTTTTGATCTCATTTTTAGTGAAAGTGATATTTCGAACTTAGGAAAAAATTTTTTATCAAATAGCGGTTTCAGACTATATTCAATTCTTTTCTGATCAGTGTTATTTTTGTATACTAAAGAAAAAAAGGAATAATATGATTAAATCCGATTTGATAAAAAAGCTCGCAGAAGACAATCCTCACTTATATTACAGAGATGTAGAAAAAATTGTCGGCACCATTTTTGATGAAATTATAATAGCCTTAGAAAATGGAAACAGAGTGGAATTGCGTGGATTCGGCGCATTTTCTACCAAAGATAGGAAGGCCAGAATAGCAAGAAACCCAAAAACTGGCTACGAGGTAGATGTAGATGAAAAAACTGTTCCTTTTTTCAAGTGTGGCAAGGTGCTTAGGCAAAGGCTAAATGAAGCTTGATTTATGAAGCTTGGCCGGTACATTCTTAGTATTGTTTTTTTGTGTTTATTCATTTTATTTGCACTAGCAAATGATGAGTTTATCAGAATAAGTTTTCCTAACATTCTAGGCATAAACTCTGGAAGGAGTATATATCTACCTATTTATTTATTTGCCTCGTTGGCAATATTTGTTGGACTAGCAATCGGGGTTTTTATTGAATATTCAAGAAACTTCAAGTTACGCAAGGCATTTTATGAAAACAAGAAAAAGCTACTAAATACTGAAAAAGAACTGCAGAAAAACAAAGAAAAGTTCTTAACAGAAGATGAAAAAATATTTAACCTTTTAGATTAATTGATGAAATATTTAGTAAAAATCTGTGGTATTACGTCTGAAAAAGATGTTAAGGCTGCTCAACAGCTCGGCGCTAATTTCATTGGTTTTGTTCTTGTTCAAAAATCAAAGAGATTCGTTGATTTAAAAAAATTAGAGTCACTTTCCATGATGATTAGTAAATCTTCGAGATCCGTTGCTTTGCTGGCTGATCCTTCAGATGATTTTCTAAAGAGACTACTGATGACTTGCAAAGTGGACTATATACAACTTCATGGAGAAGAGTCACCTAAGAGAGTTGATGAGATAGCGAGTCTAACTAAGACTCCTTTGATAAAAGCCATTGGAGTTGAAAAGGAGAGTGATCTCCTTAATATTAGGAATTACGAAAACTCAGTAGATTATATGCTACTTGACTCAAAAGTTAAAGAGAATGGGCGTTTAAAGGGAGGAAGAGGAATTAGCTTCAATTGGAATATTATCAAGGGATTTAATTTCAACAAACCGTGGTTTTTAGCTGGAGGACTGAATGCAAATAATGTTATAGATGCCATAAAGATAACAGGAGCCACAATGTTGGATGTTTCGACAGGAGTTGAAAATGAGCCAGGAAAAAAAAGCATTGAAAAAATGAAAAATTTTATTGGAAGGGTTAATGGAGAATTTATTTAAAGACACGGGATCAAATAGTTTTCGTAATGGACCTGACGACAGGGGTCGCTTTGGCGATTATGGAGGTCGATTCGTTTCAGAGACACTGATGCCTTTGATCATTGAATTGGAAAGAAGTTATCAAGAGCTTAGGAAAGACGACAACTTTTGGGAAGAATATGAGGAGTTATTAAATAATTATGTTGGAAGACCAAGCCCAATGTACTTTGCAGANAGACTCACGTCTTATCTGAATGGACCAAAGATATATTTTAAGCGTGATGAATTGAACCATACTGGTGCACATAAAATAAATAATGTTATCGGACAAATATTATTAGCAAAAAGAATGGGAAAAAAGAGAATTATTGCTGAGACAGGCGCTGGTCAGCATGGTGTGGCAACTGCAACAGTTTGTGCTAGATTTGGTTTGGAGTGCATTGTTTTCATGGGCGAAACTGATGTGAAGAGGCAAGCTCCAAATGTTTTTAGGATGAAATTATTAGGAGCCGAGGTAAAGTCGGTCACCTCCGGAAGAGGAACACTTAAGGATGCAATGAATGAAGCTTTAAGAGATTGGGTTTCAAATGTGGATAATACTTTTTATTGTATTGGAACTGTTGCCGGACCGCATCCCTATCCTAAAATGGTAAGAGACTTTCAATCCATTATTGGTAGAGAAGCTAGACTTCAACTTAATAAAATGGAGGGAAGAAACCCAGATACCATCGTGGCCTGTATTGGAGGTGGGTCAAACGCCATTGGACTTTTTCATGAATTCTTAGATGACAAAGATGTTGATATAATTGGAGTTGAAGCTGGAGGAGAGGGCATAGATAATAGAATGAAGCACGCAGCATCATTAACGGGAGGATCTCCGGGCGTACTCCATGGAAACAAGACATATCTATTGCAGGATCCTGAGGGACAAATAATTGAGGGACATTCTATATCTGCAGGTCTAGATTATCCAGGCATNGGCCCTGAACACGCATGGCTTAATGATCTTGGACGAGTAAAATATGTTTCTGTAACTGACCATGAGGCTCTCGATGCGTTTAAGCTTTGCTGCAAGTTAGAGGGAATTATNCCTGCTTTAGAACCTAGTCANGCATTGGCGCACGTGATGAAGATTGCTCCTAAATTGTCTAAGGATCAACTCATTCTATTGAACATGTGCGGACGGGGAGATAAAGATATTTTCACTGTTGCAGACAGGTTAGATGTTTCTTTAGGCGGCTAAACTTGTCTTTTTTTAATTATATTTTCAAAATCTTCACACAGGTTCTTTATTAAAGTTTGGGCACTGTCTATTTCTGTCGTGGAAAAATTTGACAACACAAAAGAAGAAACGTCTTTTTTTTCTTTAGGACGCCCTATACCTATTCGTATTCTGTTAAAATTTTTGGTTCCCAAATGCTGAGATATAGACCTAACTCCTTTGTGCCCTGCATCACCACCACCTTGTTTTAATTTTTTATTTCCAAAACCTAAGTCTATGTCGTCATAAATGACAAATATATTACCATCATCAACTTTGAAAAACTGCTTAAACTTTGCCACACAGAATCCAGATAGATTCATATAAGTCTGTGGTTTTACTAAAATTATTTTTTCAGAGCCAAAACGTTTAGAAGCATACATGCCGTCAAATTTACTTTTCCAATTTTCAAATTTATAGTGAGCATGCAAACTATCTAATACCATAAACCCTAAATTGTGCCTGCTATTCAGATATTCTGGGCCAGGATTTCCGAGACCAATAATTAATTTCACTGCCTAGGTTTACCCAATTTACTCTGAAGTGGCTTCTTCTTTTTCTTCTTCACCTGCTTCCGTGGTTGGGTCATCATTATCCGTACCCTCGTTTTCACTTGACTTCAATCCACTTGGAGCTTGAATATTTGCTATAACAAAATCTCTTCCTTTTATCGTGGTCTCAGTACCAGAGGGAAGATCGATGTTTGATATTGTAATCGTATCGCCAACCTCAAAGTCTTTAATGTCAACTTCGAGTGCTGAAGGGATTTCCATAGCATTTACTAGCAACTCTACCTCAGGCCTCACAACAGTTAGTACGCCTCCCCGCTTTATTCCCTTACATATGTCCTGGTTAATAAAAACAACGGGAATAAATAATTTAATACGAGCTGTTTTTGACAATCGCATAAAATCGAGGTGAGTTGGAAGATCTTTTACAATATGTTTCTGAATATCTCTACATATTACTTGTATTGTTTTTCCCTCAACTGTTAGGTTTATTAACGTTGACATAAACCTACCAGCATTAAGCTTTTTTAATAATTCGTTAAACTTAACGTTAATACTTAGGGGCTCTTCCGATCCACCATATATAATGCCAGGAACAAGGTTGTTTCTCCTGGCATCTCTTGCTGCCCCTTTCCCAACACCCTCTCTCAGGGTCGCTGATAAAGACAAATTATCTCCCATGTCGATATTCCTTAATAAAACTAACTAGAGAGTTAATATATTAGTTCGGTCTGAAGGTCAAAATTTTTTTAATTTGAGTGTACTGATTTTGATAGACTACTTATAAAGTCAGAAACCTCGAGCTCCGACGCCCCCCTTTGAATCGTCTCTATAATCGCTGAACCAACTACAACCCCATCAGCTACAAGTGAAATCGCTTTTGCATCCTCGGGAGTTTTTATTCCAAAACCAACACAAACAGGTATTTTACTGTAACCTTTTATTCTTTCTACCTCGCTGGCAACTATTTGCTTTACAGGAACTTTTGTGCCGGTAACGCCAGCTACAGATACATAATAAAGAAAGCCACTTGAATTATTCAAAAGAGTCTTTAGTCGATTGTTATCACTAGTGGGTGTGAGCAATCTAATAAAATGGAGGTTTTGATTCAAACAATAGATACACAATTCATCATCCTCCTCAGGAGGCAAATCGACAATTATAAGTCCATCGACTCCAAGAGCTTTGATTTTTTTTACAAAAATTTCTGACCCCATCTTATGTATAGGGTTATAGTAGCCCATTAAAATTATAGGGGTATCTTGATCATTCTTCCTAAAATCCTCAATCATTTGATATAGGTTTTCCATTTTAAACCCAGCATCTAGAGCCTTATGACCTGCATCTTGAATTATTTTTCCATCTGCCATTGGGTCAGTAAATGGCATACCTATTTCGATTATATCTGCCCCTAGACTTGGCAATTTATATAGAAGGTTTTTTGAGTAATTGAAATTTGGGAATCCTGCCATAATGAATGGTATAAAAGCTGTTTGAGCTTCAATGGTCAATTGATTGAATTTTTTATTAAGTCTTGACATGGTTGCTTTATTTAAATTATTCACAAAACTCGTTCTTTTTAGACTACTTAATAAGATTAGTTAAGTTTTTTTTAAAATAATCAACTGAATAAGGATATAAATAAAATGGGTTTTAAGACAGGAATAATTGGTCTACCTAATGTAGGAAAATCAACATTATTTAATGCTTTGACAAAATCTAAAATTGCTCAGGCGGCGAATTTCCCATTTTGCACAATAGACCCAAATATTGGTGAAGTTATGGTTCCGGATGAGAGACTTCAAGAGCTTTCAAAAATTTCTTTGTCTAACGAAACAATACCAACAAAAATCACATTTATAGATATTGCTGGTTTGGTTAAGGGTGCTTCAAAAGGCGAGGGTTTAGGAAATAAGTTTTTAGCCAATATAAGAGAATGTGATGCATTGGCACACGTTACTAGATGCTTCGAGGACGAAAATGTAACACATGTTAACAACATTATAGACCCAGTGGCTGATATAGAAATTATTAATACAGAGCTATTATTGGCGGATTTAGACAGTGTAACAAAGCGAATAGAAAACTTTAGGAAAAGAGGTGGAAAGAAAAATGATGAATTGCTTAGCTTTGCATTTCTAGAGAAAGCGAAGGAGCTTTTAGAAAGTGGGGTGCCACTTAGACAAGGTAGTTTCTTAGACGAGGAGGTGAAAATGTTGCATTTGTCGCAATTTTTGACTTCAAAACCTATTTTGTTTATCTGTAATGTTGATGAAAACAGTATAAAAGAGGGAAATGGCTACTCAAAAAAAGTAGAGGCATTGGCAAAGACCCTAGAGGCTCCAACTTTGAACATATCAGTTTCGATTGAACAGGAGCTTAGTGAAATATCTGATGAGAAGGAGCTGAAAGAATTTTTGATTGAAATGGGAATGAGTTCCACAGGTTTGGAGAAATTGATACAGACTGGATACAGTCTTTTGGGATTATGTACATATTTTACTTCCGGTCCCAAGGAAACCAGAGCGTGGACTATTCCTAATTCTACTTTGGCCCCAGAAGCTGCTGGGAAAATTCATACTGACTTTAAAAAAGGTTTTATAAGAGCAGAAACAGTAAGTTTTTCGGATTTCGCATCAGCTGGTGGTTGGACGAGAGCTAAGGAATTAGGAAAGGTAAGAAGTGAAGGAAAAGATTACCTAGTTAAAGATGGTGATATTATGAATTTTTTATTCAGTTCATAGGTTTTAATACTCTATTTTTGTAAGGTATAAGCCCTTAGACGGAGCGAGAGCGGCGCATTTACTTCTATCTTTAGATAATAGTATTTCTTGTGTCTTTTCTGGCGCCCACTTCCCACAGCCAACTTTTTCTAAGCACCCCACAATACTTCGAACCTGGTGATGTAAAAAAGATCTTGCTGAAAAATTTAATTGATAAACAATGCCATCTCTTATCTTTTCGGATTGGATGTTAATTGTATCTATTGTTTTTACGGGGCTAGATGCTTGACATATTGAGGACCGGAATGTTGAAAAATCATGCTTTCCTATAAGGTAATTTGCGGCAAATTCCATATTTGAAATATTTAAGATGTGCCTTACGTGCCAATACTGGGTTCTCTCAAAAGTTAAATCTGTTTTCCTAGAGAAAATCTTATATGTGTAATGCCGTTTTTT
The DNA here is from genome assembly GCA_002703515.1 of Paracoccaceae bacterium. Taxonomy (GTDB): domain Bacteria; phylum Pseudomonadota; class Alphaproteobacteria; order Rhodobacterales; family Rhodobacteraceae; genus CACIJG01. The sequence goes on from NZSE01000004.1 coordinate 18,865, forward strand.
TGCAGAAAAGCGTGCATGAAATTCTTCATCAACAGTCGCAGCGCTTAATATGGAAATTGGATATTTGCTAAGGTAATAATTTATTGCTCTTCTCACAGTTTCACAGTCGTGTTTAGTTGCTAAGTCAACGTGGGCAACCTGACCAATAGCATGGACACCGGCGTCCGTTCTTCCTGCTCCAATAAAATTTTTACAATTTACATCAAATTTTTTTATGGCCTCGAATATCACTCCTTGCACCGTTGTTATATTATTTTGAACTTGCCAGCCATGGAATGGTGAACCATCGTATTCTATAGTGAGAGCATACCTATGCATATGTTTAGTCTATAAGATTGTTATCTTATTAAAAAATTAAATTTCTGAGAAAAATATTTAATTGTATATAAACTATTTTTCTACTAAATAACTATTAAAAAAATTTATTAACAACATGTCATCAAACGATAAAGATTATAAAGAGACCTTATTCTTACCAAACACAAATTTTCCAATGAGAGCCAACTTACCTGAAAGGGAAAAGGAATGGCTAGACCGCTGGGAAAAATTAAATGTTTACAAAAAACTAAGACGGGACTCTAAAAACAGGAAAGATTTTGTTCTTCATGACGGACCCCCATATGCAAATGGAAATTTGCATATCGGCCATGCTCTAAACAAGATTCTGAAAGACTTTGTAGTAAGGAGTCAACAAGTTTTGGGTAATAACAGTATTTATGTCCCTGGCTGGGATTGTCATGGATTACCCATTGAATGGAAAATCGAAGAGAATTACAGAGAAAAAGGGAAGTCAAAAGAAGATGTTCCGATAAATATGCTTCGTAAAGACTGTAGAGACTTCGCTAGTCATTGGATAAAGGTTCAAAAAGAAGAATTTAAAAGATTAGGAGTAACTGGTGATTGGGACAATCCATATTCAACTATGGACTTCAATAGTGAGGCGGTAATCTCAGAGGAATTTGTAAAGCTGGTTACGAAGGGTGTTGTTTATAGAGGATCAAAACCTGTTATGTGGTCTCCAGTCGAGAAAACGGCCCTTGCCGAGGCGGAGATTGAGTATAGAGATCATCGCAGCACCACAATTTGGGTTAGGTTCCAAGTAGTCTCTGGTGATTTACGTGGTGCTGACGTTATAATTTGGACTACGACACCCTGGACCATACCATCAAATAAAGCAGTAGCTTTCAACAGAGCAATTAAATATGGGCTTTACGAGATTGAGAAAGTTCAAGATGAAAGTTGGGCTAAACCAAAAGATCTAATAATACTTGCTGACAAGCTTGTCGAAGAAACGATGGAAAAATCTAGGGTTACAAAGTACAAAAAAATACGAGAATTGAGTTCTAAAGATCTTGACGATATTATTTTAAGCCATCCATTTTCAGACCTTGAAGGATCTGAAAACTTCTGGAATTATTCCGTTCCTTTAGTCGAAGCAGAGCACGTTACTGAAGAGACTGGAACCGGTTTTGTACATATCGCACCAAGCCATGGGGCAGAAGATTTTGAAGTTTTCCTAAAACGTGGATGGTTGTCTCGTATGACTAATAATGTTGAGGATGATAGTAGCTTTGCGGTAACTGTTCCATTTTTCAAGGGGCTACAAATATTTAACAAAAAAGGAAAAGAAGGCGAAGGCAATAAGGCGGTAATCCAAAAGTTAATAGAAGCCGATAAGCTGATTGCTAGAGGTATTTTGGAACACTCATACCCCCATAGTTGGCGATCTAGAGCTCCTGTAATTTTCAGAAATACTCCTCAATGGTTTGTAAATATTGATAAGGATCTTAAAGATGGTAAAGATGAATTTGGTAAGACAATACGAGAAAGAGCACTTCATTCGATAGATAAATTGGTAGAGTGGGTTCCCCAAAGTGGTAGGAATAGGCTTTACAGCATGGTATCAACGAGACCAGATTGGGTTTTATCTAGACAGAGGGCATGGGGTGTCCCACTTACTTGCTTTATAAAGAAAGGTTTGAAACCTGATCATGAAGACTTCATTCTCAAGGATAAAAAACTCAATGAAAGACTGGTTAACATACTCAAAAAAGAAGGAGCAGATGCTTGGTTTCAGGAAGGCGCCAAGGAAAGGTTTTTAGAAGGATTATACCCTCCTGATGAGTACGAGCAAGTAATGGACATTCTCGATGTCTGGTTTGACTCAGGTTCGACCCATGCCTATGTTCTACGAGATAGATCAGATGGGAAATGGCCAGCTGATCTATATCTTGAAGGCACAGACCAACATAGAGGGTTTTTCCATTCNTCCCTACTGCAATCGTGCGGAACTCAGGGGCAAGCTCCCTATTCAGGTGTTTTAACTCATGGGTTCATTCTAGATGAGAAGGGTTTTAAGATGTCTAAGTCACTCGGTAATACAGTAAGCCCTCAACAGGTGATTAAGCAGTATGGGGCCGATATACTTAGACTATGGGTCGCGCAAAGTGACTATACAGTAGATTTAAGAATAGGAGATGAAATTCTTAAAGGTGTGACAGATAGCTATCGAAAACTNAGGAATACGGCAAGATTTTTACTGGGGAATTTGGGTACATATTCTGGTCATGAGAATGTTTCATATAATGAACTACCTGATCTTGAAAAGTATATTCTCCATAGAGTTTGTGAAATCGATAAAAAAATAAAATCCTCTTATCAAGAGTATTCTTTCCAATCAGTATTTCAAACTTATTTTCAATTCTGCACCCAAGATCTATCTTCTTTCTATTTTGATATTCGAAAGGATGTTTTGTATTGTGATCCCGAGAATAGTTTAAAAAGAAGAGCTACACTCAAAGTTCTTGATATCTTGTTCTTCAGATTGACAACATGGTTTTCTCCAATTTTACCTTTTACAATGGAAGAAGTGTACTTAGAGAGATTTCCTGAAGAAGAGAATTCAGTACATTTACTGGACATTCCTAGTAACGAAAAAGACTGGTATAATCCTGAGCATGTAGATCATTGGGATAAAATTCGAAACGTCAGACGCGTTGTCACGGGGGCTATAGAAGTTCTAAGACAAGAAAAGGTGATAGGCTCAAGTTTAGAGGCATTTCCTGTTGTTTATATAAAAGACAAAGAGCTGTTTGAAATAATAAACTCAGTAGATATGAGTGAAGTATGTATTACGTCAGGTGTAAGCATCGAATTTTGCACAACTAGAATCGCTGATACCTGTTTTGTCCTCGATGACGTGCCTGATGTTGGGGTGATTTGTAGGGCTGCTCAAGGGAAAAAGTGTCAACGATGCTGGACGCTGAGCTTGCCACTGGATAACATGGAGAGTGACTTGTGTGATCGTTGTAAACAAGTCGTGAATTGAAATGTTATATGATTAATTAACTCGCTCTCTCTCTAGGGTGAGTTGATTTATAAACTTGCAGTAACCTTTTTTGTTCTATCTGTGTATATATTTGTGTGCTACTCAACGCAGAGTGACCAAGGAGCTTTTGGATGCTTCTTAAGTCGGTGCCTTCATTTAATAAGTGGGTTGCGTAGGAGTGTCTCAAGGAATGTGGTGTGGTGGATGAAGGAAGACCAATCGAGGTTCTTGCTTTTTCCAGAGCCTTCTGAAACGATCTTGGTGACATTCTGTGTCCTCTTTCCCCCAAAAAAACATATTCGCTACTAGATACGGGGTAGGGGCATTGGTCTTTATAATTCTCAATNGCTTGGTGAGTAATATTAAGTATCGGCACCATCCGCTCTTTCTTTCCCTTACCCTTTACCTTGATACTNGTACTTAATGGCAACTCATTTGTTTTCAAATTAATTGCCTCTGAAATTCTTAAACCGCAAGTATATAATAGTAGAAAAATGGCTTGGTTTCTGGATATTATCCATTGCTTGTCTTTCTTGTTCTCAAAGGCACCAAATAACTTTTTGACATCATTTATCGTTATTGGTCTAGGAAGTGTTTTATCTTTTTTAGGAGATTCTAATCTTGAAATAGATGAGTTGAAAATATTATGGGAGTTCTCTAGCCACCGGAAAAAGTTTTTCAAGCTAGATATTTTTCTAGAAATTGATGCTGCATTTAAAGATTTTTTTCGGAGGTTCAAAATCCATAACCTTATTGTATGGGAACTTATATTTAATAAATCAGTTTTTAAAATTACTTCTGAGTTCTGAAAGTTAAAATCAAGAAAATCTTTTAAGTCAATTGAATATGCTTTAACAGAGTTCTCTGAAAGATTTCTTAAATTTACGTTATATGATGCCCACTCTTCAATTAAGTTATTTATCTTTATTTTCATTTGTATAATAAGCTCTCCAAGTGCTTGGATGTTATCTTAGCAAAAAACTCTAGATAGTCTGTCGACTGATCAACTGAAAAAGTTGCCTCACTTGCTGACTCAAAGAAAATAAAACCTTTTAATTCCCTTTTTATTAAAAGCGAAATAATGGCTTCAGATTTTGTATTCTCTTCTCTGGTTATTATGTCTTCATCAGTGATCTTCTTTTTTTCAGGAACATTTTTTAGTCGAACAGGTTTTCCGGTTGTTATTCCAATTTTTTCTAAATACTTGCTGACTTCTCTATCAGGTTTCAAGACACAGTTTTCAATATCAGAATGAGAGAATATATCTTCGCTTACAACTATTTTAATCTTATCCACACCTAATATTTCTGTTGCTTTTGAACATAAAAATCTAAAAAGAGAATCTATATCCTTTGTTTCAATAGTCGCTAAACAACATTTATGAATTTTCTTTATTCCTAATTGATTTTCGTAAGCATGCCGTATTATTTGACTATTGGTAGTCTTCAACTTCTCCACTTTGTCCCCAAGTTTTTTAAGAAAAATATTTCTAATATCCACAAGATTTTCTTCATCAGGGAAATCTGAGTCCTTTAAAAGTGCGAGTAATAATTCTTTATCCAGTAAAATTAGATCTGGATTTTTTAAAATTTTTTTTCTTTCGTCTGGAACTAATTCAATTTTATTCATATTTGTTAAAGTATAGATTGACCCGTTTTTTCCCAATCTGCTGTAAATTGGCTTAACCCAGAGTCAGTTAGAGGATGTTTCACAAGTTTTTCAAAAATATCTATCGGAATTGTTGCTACATCTGCTCCAAGGAGTGCACATTGCTTCACATGGTTGATTGTTCTTATAGATGCCGCCAAAACTTTAGTCGAAAAGTTATAGTTTGAATAAATTAGTTTTATATCTGAAATCAAATCTGCACCATCTAGATTTAAATCATCTAAACGACCAATAAAAGGGCTAACGTACTCTGCGCCCGATTTTGCAGCCAAAAGAGCCTGTGAGGCCGAAAAACAAAGAGTCATATTCACGCTTATGCCCTTTTGGGATAAGGAATTGCATGCTTCTAATCCATCCCAAGTAATTGGTAGTTTAACAGTAACGTTTTCTGCTATCTGTGAAAGCTTTATTCCCTCTTCCACCATTTTTTCTGAATCTAGTGCTGATACTTCTGCGCTTATGGAACCAGAAACTATGCTGGCCAATTCAGAAATAACCTCGATCATATTTTTTCCGGACTTTAATATAATCGATGGGTTGGTTGTAACTCCGTCAATAAGACCGAGATCACTAAATTTCTTTATTTTCTCAATGTCTGAACCGTCAAGAAAGAACTGCATGAAATTTCATCCAAAAAAATATATTTTCTGGACTTTAGTTTATATGGTGATTTATTTCAAAGGAAGTGAAAAAGTGTAAACTTAGACAAATGGAATTTGAAAAACAGTTTGGTGTTATTTTTACAAATCCAAAACTACCGGTTTTGGATTACTCAACAACGGACNAAAATATTGAAATTGGAAGTATAGTTGAGGTGCCTTTAGGTTCTAAAGTCGTTATTGGCATTGTTTGGAGTAGCGGAGATAATAAATTTGACGGCAGTCGATTAAAGCAGATCATTGGGACTGTTAACGATATAAAACTGAGCCCTGAATTTATTTTTTTCTTAAAAAGAGCACACGCCTANACACTATCTCCAATACAGTATTTTCTTAAGATGGCTGTTCAAAGTCTGAACTTTCACAGAGATCAAAAGCTACCGATTGCCTACAAACTCAACAACCACAATTATTTACAATTTACAAGCCGTCAAGAAGAACTTGTCACTTACATTAAAGAACAACCTCAGAAAGTTGTTGAATATAACCAAATAAAAAAAGACTTAGGCATAAGTATTTCAGTTTTAAAAAACTTGGAAAAAATAGGGGTGCTCTCAAGGGTAATAAAAAATAATTNCAAACAATCAAAAATNTATAATGAACTCNTTATCTTGTCCCCTGAGCAGGAAAAAGCTGTTTCACAAATTAGAGAAAAGTACAAAGAGAAAGAGTTTCAGTCATGGCTACTATTTGGTGTTACAGGTTCTGGTAAAACAGAGGTCTATTTGAATCTAGCAAGTGAGCGCATAGAAAAAGGAGAACAAGTTCTTATTCTATTACCAGAGATTTCTTTAACCGTAGACTTCAAACAGCGTATCATGAAGAGGTTCGGTGGACTGTCAGGCGAATGGCATTCACAGCTATCATTAAATGAAAGACGAAACGTGTTTAAGAATGTAGTAAACGGTAAAATAAAGATCCTTATAGGGGCTAGGTCAGCTTTATTTTTACCATTTAAAAATTTGGGTCTCATTATTGTCGATGAAGAGCATGATCCCTCCTATAAGCAGGAGGAGACGCCTATCTACAATGCAAGAGATCTCGCAGTTTTAAGAGCTTCCACTTTGAAGTCACAAATAATTTTATCTTCAGCTACTCCCAGCATTGAGACGTGGCACAATTGTAGATTAGGTAAGTACCATAAGGTTGATCTTCTCAAACGTTTTGGCGAAGTTTTTGAACCAAGTGTGACTTTGATCGATATGAATGTTGAACAAACGCCAAAAAATAGTTGGATATCTGCTCCAATAATTGACCAGATAAGTAAAAGTTTGGAAAAATCAGAACAAATTCTTGTTTTTTTAAATAGAAGAGGTTACGCGCCAATTGCATTTTGTACGGCATGTAGGGTTTCTTTGGAGTGTAAAAACTGCAGTACAAAGTTAGTTTATCATAAAGCAAATAATTGTTATTTGTGCCATATATGTGGTTACAAAGCCTCAGAAAAAGCAGAGTGTTTTGAATGTAAGTCAGCTGATAACTTAATACTTATTGGACCAGGAGTTGAAAGAATAAGAGAAGAGATCTCCAACCTGTTTCCCAACGCATCAGCAAAGATTTTTTCTTCGGACAATTTGTCAACAGGAGAAAAAAATTTAGAAGATATGGATAAAATAAAGTCGGGGGCAATTAATATAATTATTGGTACACAGTTGGTAGCTAAAGGATATAATTTTCCACATTTGAAACTTGTTATTGTACTTGATGCAGATATGGGTTTAAACGCTGGGGACCATAGGGTTATGGAAAAAAGCTATCAGGTAATTAAACAGGTTGTTGGAAGAGCAGGTCGGTATGCCTCCGATGGAAAAGCGTTAATTCAAACTTGGATGCCTCGTCATCCCGTTTTACAAGCATTACTTGAGGGTCATGGAGAAAAGTTTCTTAATACAGAGTTAGATCAAAGAATTGAAGCCAATGTTCCACCTCATGGAAAATTTATTTCCTTAATATTATCAGGAAAAACGGAACGTCCTCTAATTGATTTCGGTATCAAATTAAAAAACCAATTTCACTCCCTTAGTTTAAAAGATGTTGAGATTTTTGGACCTGCCATCGCACCAATTTCAAGAATAAAAAATAAAACGAGAGTAAGATTACTTATTAAGTCGAGTAAATTTACAAAAATATCCCAGATTGAAATAAGAGATTGGCTGAAAAGTATTTCTGTCCCAAATAATATATACTTTAGTGTGGACATTGATCCATATAATTTCTATTAGTTCAGGAGAATATTTATTAATAAAGACTAATGGAAAATAACCGAAGTAAAATTAACCCCCTTTCGCATTTCTACAATATGCCTTTGTATGAAAGTGGAGAAAGTGCGATACAAGGCAAAGAAAACGTTGTTAAGTTGAGCGCGAATGAGAACATGAATGGACCATGTAACGAGGTTCTAAATCAATTTGCATACCATTCCAAAAATATTTTCGAGTATCCAGATAGCAGTCACTACGCGCTGCGATACAAAATAGGAGAGGTACATAACATTGATCCGAATAGAATTATTTGTGGAGCCGGATCTGATGAGATTATCCAATTATTGTGTCGGTGTTTTTGTGAGAAAAATGATGAGGTGATTTATACAGAACATGGTTTTTTAATGTATAAGTTATCCGCGTTAGCTGCTGGAGCGAAGCCTGTTAAGGTCAAAGAAAACAACCGCTCAGCATCTATAGAGAATATTAGTGCAGCTGTCACATCTAGAACAAAGATAATATTTTTGGCAAATCCGAATAATCCAACGGGAACTATGATTTCCGATAANGAAATCGAGCATCTTCTACATAAAATTCCTAACAATATTCTACTTGTCTTAGACGGAGCTTACTCAGAATATGTGGATTNTTCTGATGGAGGAATTTCATTAGTAAATAAGTTTTCAAATATATTCATGACCAGAACGTTCTCTAAAATATTTGGGCTTGGAGGGTTAAGAGTAGGATGGGGCTATGGTGCTAAAGACATAATAAATATTTTGAATTCAGTCCGATCACCCTTTAACGTATCATCTTTGGGCTTAAAAATGGCAGAATTAAGTATTGAAGATGTAAATTTCGTTATACAGCAGAGAGAACTCAACAAANTAAATAGAGATACACTANGAAATAGGTTGCTTAATCTTGGATTAAGCATAGATAAATCCTTCGCAAATTTTTTGCTTCTCAGATTTGTAACGGAGGAGCAAGCTAATACAATAGACTTATTTCTTAGGGAAAAAGGTTTTATTTTAAGAAAGGTTGGTTCTTACGGCCTTCCAAACTGCCTCAGACTTTCTATCGGGAATAAGGATATTTGTGAAAGGTTATATTTAGCTTTAGTGGAGTACTTTGATAAGAATGAGTAAATTTAGAAAAATTTCTATTATCGGCCTAGGTCTAATAGCCTCTTCAATCTGTCTGACTATAAGGCAAAAGGACCCAGCAATTCAAATAGTAGGATACGATAACGATAAAGAAGTAAGGAATAGGGCAAAGAAAATTGGTTTATGTGAAATTGAGAGAAGCATTGAGGACTCAGTAAGTGGTGCTGAGCTTATAATACTCTGTGTACCAGTTGGACAAATGCAAGCTGTGATACGGAAATTAAAAAAGTTTATAAAGCCAGGCACAGTAATCACTGATGTAGGATCAGTAAAGCTATCCGTTATTGAAGATATTGTGTCTCATATAGAGGACGTGAAGGGAATATTTGTTCCTTCTCACCCTATAGCAGGAACTGAAAAATCAGGACCAGAAGCAGGATATGCTGGCCTATTTGAAGGTCGCTGGTGTATTCTGACACCTACCAAGAAAACCAATAAAAAAGCATTAAAAAGTGTTGAGGCCTTTTGGAAGCATTTAGGTATGAAAACTAAGATCATGACGCCTGAGCATCATGATCTCGTTTTAGCTGTAACATCTCATGCACCTCATCTAATTGCGTACACCATGGTGGGGGTAGTGGATGACTTGGAGGCCGTCACAAAATCAGAAATAATAAATTATTCGGCAGCGGGCTTTAGAGACTTTACTAGAATTGCTGCATCTGATCCTGTAATGTGGAGAGATATTTTTTTAAACAATCAAGATGCGCATTTAGAAGTTTTAGGTAGATTTACTGAGGAACTATTTTCGTTGCAGCGCGCTATACGCAAAAAAGATGGCGAGTATCTACTAAAATATTTTAAAAGAACGAGAAGTATTAGAAAAGGTATAGTAGCCGCTGGTCAAGATACAGGTACTCCAAACTTTGGGAGAGACTAGTATTTTATTGGAAACTGGTAAATGGGAATTTTGTTTATATATAATGATCCTTTATTTAAACTAATCTTAATGGGAATTGCTTGTGGCTCAGCACTCTTGGTNTGGTTTTTGAAGATTGAAATNAATTTAATCAATTCTATNACGNTTTGAATTGTTTCGTTATTAGTTTTTATTTTTGATATGTCCTCATAGCTAAGTGTCAAAAAACAATCAACATCACCTTCAGTAGTAAACTCGTAAATGTTTATTGCGACCATTTCATTACAGCTTAGCTTAGAAAAACCAATACTCATTTCCAATTTTTCTAATATTATAAAATCAAGCTTTATTACTTTATGTGGATCTTGTTCTTTACTTATTGAGTTATTAGAAATTTTACCTCTTAAGATTAATTTGTTTGGCTCTCTCGAACTCCTTTCNTGATTTTTATTCAAAAAACTAGAACCTAAATCATCTGCTTGAAAAAAAAAATCTAATTTCATTTCGTCCGCATCTTTCAAAGCAAAAATTACTTTCTTAGCTTCTAAGTTTAGAAAGTTATCATTGGATATTTGCCAATCCTCTTGTTCAGAGATTAACCTAAAACCACCAGAAAAAGGTTTGTCAGATATACTGATCTTCAGTTTATTTGATGAGCTACTTAATTTTGGATAAACTATATTGGTTATTACGGGTTTATCTAAAAAAATAATAATATCAGAAAGATTATAAATGAGTCTCACGATTTCTAATTTTGAGAATTCCAATGTTAGCGGTGTTTTTTCTATTGGAGATTGAAAATTTGATACCTTTATTCCAAATTGAAAAGGAAATCCTTCTATTGAAATTTTCTCNTCGCTTAAGCTAAAAGACCATTCATCACTNAAATACTGTCTAAACGCTTCTTTTTGAATATTTGCAGCCAATGCCCACAGAGAATAGAGTAATANCAAGNCAGCAAATATAATTAAGGTAAAGGTATATATTTTTTTTTTCATAAAAATTTGGTATATATGGACTTCGGTTCGGTTTGATCAATGGTAATGTGTTTTAAGGCTACTAAGAACAATTATTATGATCTTAATAAATTTTTGGATAGATATTGGCAAAGAAAAAATACTCGCTCAAATTAATAAAAGCTGAAACGCAAGGNTTCAGCCAGCCGATACAACAAGTGGTTTTGATGCTTATTTCATTATTGCTAGTAATGGTTGGAAGTTATTTAATGTTCCCCTCCGTTGCACCGATTTTCCTGTCTTCTCCGTACTTAAATGGTGTAATCTTAACAGTTTTCTTTTTTGGGATACTTTGTTGTTTTTGGCAAATATTTGTTATAATCGCAGCTGTCAATTGGGTTGAAAATTTTGCTCTAGATAGGCCTGGTCATGAGTTTTCAGATCCTCCCAGATTGTTAATACCTCTAGCATCTTTATTAAAGGGGAAAAAATCTAAAACTATCTTAACGTCAAGTTCTCTGAACTCAATACTAGACTCTGTGGCAACCAGATTAAACGAGGCAAGAGATCTAACGCGTTATGTGATTAATCTACTTATTTTTTTGGGTCTTCTAGGAACATTTTATGGTCTCGCGATTACCGTTCCTGAGGTTGTCAACACTATAAAAAGTTTAGTACCCAAAGAGGGGCAAACAGGAATAGAGGTTTTTGATAATTTGATGGCAGGTTTAGAAGGTCAACTTGGTGGTATGGGTACAGCATTTGCCTCATCTCTTCTTGGTTTGGCTGGTAGNTTAGTTGTTGGGTTATTGGAGCTTTTTGCAAACCATGGTCAAAACAGGTTTTATATGCAGTTAGAAGAATGGCTNTCGTCTTTCACTAGTATAGGCGTTTTTGGCGACACCGAGAGCGTAGATGACTCAAACGGCAATGCTAGAATAAGTCCAATTATATCAGCGGTTGGGGCACAAATATCGGAACTTGGACAGATGTTTGAAAAATCGATTGAAAATAACACAACTACAAATAATCAGATAAGTAGCTTGTCCAAGGCTATTGAAGAACTTGCAGGTTCGAAGATCATAAGTTCAAAAAAAATATCTACTAATGATGGCTTCGATAAAACTTCTATTGAAAAGTTAGTTTCTTCTCAACAAGACTTGAATACTTTAATTAAAGGACAGTTTGGGGAGAGAGGTGCTCGAGATTTGGAGAACCTAACTCGCCTCAGGAATATAGAAGTGCAACTTTCAAGATTGGTCGATGAATTGGCTAATGCGCGTCAAGATGCCCTTTCAGAACTAAGGTCAGATTTAGCCCAACTTAGTAAGGCGATAATTGATTTGGCAAGGAATGGCAGCAAGGGTTAATTATGCTTACCAGGAGGAGTGGAGAGCGATTTACCGCAAATATATGGCCTGGATTTGTGGATGCTATGACGGCAATACTGCTTATCTTAATGTTTATTCTATCAATATTTATGATAGTGCAATCAGTTTTAAGGGATACAATCTCCTCGCAAAAAATTGAGCTCGATGAGCAGCAAACGGAGCTATCGCAATTAGGAAATAACCTTGAAACATTGAAAATTGAATTGGGAATTTTGAAAGATGAGAAGTCATATTTGCAAACTTTATCAAGCGAGCAGAGGGCAGAACTAATTGCTAGGGAAGCCGAGTTACAAGAAAAAATAAATTTACTTACAAAACTACGAAATGATGTGAAAGTTGCAGAAACAAAAATAACAGACTTTAAGTCCCAAGTTGCATCTTTAATAGCTAAACGCTTAGAGCTAAATGAAAATCTTAAACTTGAGAGGGAAAAAACATCTAAAGAGATTTCTAGTAGAGAAGCTGCGGAATTGGCTTTAGCTGCTGCGAGAGACACCATTAGTCAGAAAATTTCTAAAGAACAAATGATGGCAGCATCTAACGAAGCTCTGGAGCAATTAGTGAAAAAGTTAAAATTGGAAAATAGGTCTCTAGAAAACTTAACCGCGGAAAAGGAAACCGAGCTTAGTATGGTCAAAGAAAAGATGGAGTCAATTAGTAAGGATTTGACTGATGCAGAGAAACTAAGGGTAATGGAACAATATGCAATACGTGAACTCCAAAAAGATCTTATGGAGAAACAAGAAGAATTAGCTCTAATAACTCTGACTATGGAAGAAGAAAGAAAGAAAGCGCTAGAAACCCTTAAACTTTTAGCCGCCTCAAAGGAAGCCCAAAGGATCTTGAAAGAACAAGCTGATAAATTTGAGAAAAAACTGGAAGGAAATGATAATATTCTAACGGAGAAAAATTTAGCGCTTAGGGAAGCTAGGCTTAGATTGAGCGTTCAAGAAGAAAAAGCCAAAGCTTCAATGAAAGAGGTTGCTAATCTAACTTTACAAACCAATACTCTAAAAGAAAGAATCAAGGAATTAACAGCAATATTGGACGCAACTATCCAAAAAGATTTCTCTAATGATGTAGAAATTAAATCATTAGGTGCTAAATTAAACGCTGCCCTGGCAAAAGTTGCATCTGAACAAAAAATGAGAGCTCAGCTTGAAGAAAAGGAACGAAAGAGATTAGAGAGTGAAACAAAAAAGCTTCGTGAATATAGATCTGTTTTTTTTGGTCGATTAAAAAATATTCTCGGAGATATTGAAGGTATTGATGTTGTTGGTGATAGATTTGTTTTTTCTTCTGAAGTGCTATTTGATAGAGGGTCTGCTGATATAGGCGTGGCTGGTAAACTTCAGTTAGACGCAATATCAAATGTACTTAAAGATATTTCACAAAAGATTCCTCAAGATATAAATTGGGTTCTTAGAGTAGATGGGCACACTGATAAAACACCAGTAAGCCAAAACAGCATTTTTAAGGATAATTGGGAGCTAAGCCAAGCTAGGTCGTTGTCNGTTGTTAAGTACATGATCAATAGACACCAAATAAACCCAAAAAGATTNTCNGCAGCTGGGTTTGGAGAGCATCAGCCAATTTCTTTTTCTGAAACAAAGGATGCACTTGCCAAAAACAGGCGAATAGAATTTAAATTAACAGAGAGGTAATCAAGAAAGAACGTTGTCGCTTATCTTTTTTGAGGGTCTTTCACTTAAGGGTTTAAAGTTTAAATTAAGCTTATCTTTATTGACCGATATTTTTACTATTCCGCCCTTCTTTAGCTCTCCAAAAAGTAATGCTTCAGAAAGTGGCTTTTTTATATGCTCTTGAATCTTTCTTGAGATTGGTCTTGCTCCCATTTTGTCGTCATAGCCTTCTTCAGCCAACCACTTTAATGTGTCGTCAGAAAACTCAATAGTCACATTTCTATCGATGAGCTGACCTTCAAGTTGTAAAATAAATTTTTCCACAACTTGCAAAATAATATCGAGTGATAGGGAATTAAATGTGATTATTGAATCTAACCTGTTCCTAAATTCGGGAGTAAACATTTTTACAATCGCTGCATCTGCTTCNCCCTCTCTTTTGGTTCGATTAAAACCGATTGCCTCTTTTGCTTGCTCGCTAGCCCCTGCATTTGANGTCATNACAAGAATNACATTTCTAAAGTCAACTGATTTACCATTATGGTCTGTAAGTTTTCCATGATCCATTACCTGAAGCAGAATATTGAAAACGTCCGGATGGGCTTTCTCTATTTCATCTAGTAGAAGAACACAATAAGGCTGCTGATCAACTCCATCGGTGAGCAAGCCACCTTGATCAAAGCCAACGTAACCTGGGGGTGCCCCAATGAGGCGCGAAACAGAGTGCTTTTCCATGTACTCGGACATATCAAATCTAAGCATAGAAATACCCAAAATGTCAGCCAACTGCTTACATACTTCCGTTTTGCCAACCCCTGTAGGTCCAGCGAAAAGGTAGCATCCAATTGGCTTCTCCGGTTCGCGTAAACCTGCCCTGGATAGTTTTATAGATGAGGCAAGCATTTCTATTGCAGTGTCTTGTCCAAAGACAACTCTTTTTAATGATGTTTCTAAATCTTTTAAGACCTCTGAGTCATTCTTTGATATACGTTTAGATGGAATTCGAGCGATTTTAGCTATTATTTCTTCAATTTCTTTCACGCCTATGACTTTCTTCTTTTTACTTGGAGGTAATAGGCTCTGAGCTGCTCCTGCTTCGTCAATTACGTCAATAGCTTTATCAGGAAGTTTTCTATCATGAATGTATTTATTTGCAAGCTCGACGGAGGTTTTCAAGCACTCACTGGAGTATTTTATTTTATGATGTTCTTCAAAATATTGTTTAAGCCCATTTAATATTTTGATACTGTCCTCTATCGAAGGTTCAACCACATCAATTTTTTGAAAGCGTCTAGCCAAAGCTCTATCTTTTTCAAAGTGGTTTCTGTACTCCTTATAGGTTGTCGATCCCATGCATCTGAGAGTGCCACTTTGAAGTGAGGGCTTTAATAGATTTGAAGCATCCATAGCGCCTCCAGAGGTAGCCCCTGCCCCGATTACAGTATGAATTTCGTCTATAAACAAAACTGCTTTTGGATCCTTTTCTAATTCTTTCATAACTAGCTTTAAACGTTCTTCAAAATCACCTCTGTAACGCGTGCCGGCAAGAAGAGCACCCATGTCTAAAGAGTAAATAGTTGATCCCTTTAATACCTCTGGAGTTTGTTCTGAAATGACCTTTCGTGCCAAGCCTTCCGCGATAGCAGTTTTACCAACTCCGGGATCTCCAACGAGAATTGGATTATTCTTCCTTCTTCTACAAAGTATCTGAATGCATCTTTCAACCTCTAAATTTCTTCCGATCAAGGGGTCTATATCACCCTTTTTAGATTTTTCGTTAAGGTTCACACAGTATTTTGAGAGAGCGGTTTCCTTTCCAGTGCTATTGTTGGGATCTTCACTCGATTCACTTTGATCACTGTCTTTAATTTCTTTTTTCTCTTCATAGTTTGGATTCTTTGACACTCCATGTGCTATAAAATTCACAGCATCATACCTGGTCATTTCTTGCTCCTGAAGAAAAAATGCTGCATGGCTTTCTCTTTCGGCAAAAATTGCCACTAATACATTTGCGCCAGTTACTTCATTTCTCCCTGAGCTTTGAACATGAATTGCAGCTCTTTGGATCACTCTTTGAAAACCTGTAGTTGGAACGGCTTCACTGCCTTCAACCTCTGTAACTAAACTACCTAGTTCATTGTTCAGAAATTTCTCTATGTTTTCCCTGAGCAAATCTATGTTTACATTGCATGCATTTAACACATTTGATGCGTCTTTTTCATCCAGTAGAGCCAATAACAAATGCTCTAATGTCGCGAGCTCGTGATTTCTTTCATTTGCTAGCTTTAGCGCGCTGTGTATGCTTTTCTCAAGAGAGCTGGAAAATGAGGGCATTGGTATCCTTTTTTCTTTAGTCTTAACCTATATTTGTAATTATTAAAACTAAAATCCATAAAAATTTTAAAAGCTGTCCTTGAGNGCTCTTATTTTTGCAAATCTGGATATTGGGTCAAGATTTGCTATATCCAAATGATCTACGATTGATGGATCACTCTCTCTTAAAAAGGGATTAGTATCCAATTCTTCTCTCAAAGATGAGGGAACCGTGGGGGTACCTTTTTCAATCCTATCCAATTCTTTTATTTTTCTAGCTTCTAATTTCTTATTTTTTGGGTCTACAGTTATCGCAAATTCTATNTTTGATCTNGTATACTCGTGTCCCGAATAAATCATAAAGTCTNCTGGCAGTTNNTTGAGCTTTTTTAAGCTTTTGTACATGTCTTCCGGAGTACCTTCAAACAATCTTCCACAACCCATTACCATTAACGAGTCTCCAGTAAATAGGGCTTTATCTTCAAAAAGTGCGTAAGCAATGTGTCCTATCGTATGCCCATCGACATCATAAACCTCAAAGGTTTTTGACCCGACACTTAATTTTTCCCCATCTTCTACTTCAATGTCTAAGTTTGGAAGTCTGTGCTTGTCTCTTTTTGCACCAATAATCTTCGGCGCATACTTTTTTCTTAAATAATTTATTCCATCGATGTGATCACTATGATGATGGGTTATTAATATGAAATCTAAGCTCATGTCGTTTTTGTCCAGATATTTCTCTATAGCTCCATACTCAGGTGCATCAACCAAAATGTTCTTGTTTGTTTGCTTATCTCTTATAAGATAAGCGTAATTATCTGATAGGCAGGGAATAATTTCAATTAGAGACATATTTAACGGATCCTTTTTTATCGANAGCGCATCAATAGTAGCAATAATTTAATACAATTAGCAATATTGGAATACTAACATGAGACTGGACGTTATTGAACTGAAAGAGTTTTACAGTAGTACGGAACTCGGAAAAATAACAAAAAAATTAATAAACAAAGTTCTAGATGAAAAAATCAACACTGACATTGGATCTTTGACTATTGGTTTTGGGTTTGCATGCCCTTTTCTTGAAAACAAAATAAAAGATAGTGGGAATAAAAATTTTCTTTTGTTAATGCCAAGCGAGCAAGGTGTTGTTTCATGGCCAAAAAAATCGAAGAGTATAACTGCTTTGGTCGATGAGGTATCTTGGCCCGTAAATACAGCTGCAGCAGATGTGATTTTAATATCGCATGGTTTGGAAGTAAGTGATAATCAAGATCTTTTGTTACAAGAAGTGCTCCGTGTATTAAAAGATAGTGGAAAACTAGTTATTCTTGTGCCAAATAGNACTGGTTTTTGGGCAAGGTCTGATAGTACACCCTTTGGATATGGTAAGCCNTATTCAATATCGCAATTGATTGCACTACTTCGCAAAAATCAATTCCAAATTGATTGTATAACTCCTAGTCTTTATGGNTTTCCTGCAAAAAAGGGTTATGGTCTTAAATCATTGTTGCTTTGGGAAAAAGTAGGAAAAAAATTGAATAGCTTTTTTTTGGGAGGTCTTCTTGTTGTGGAGGCAAGAAAAGATGTTTACGCCGTCAAGAATGTAAAGTCGTCNAAGGCTGGGCGATATTTCATGCCGGTTGATGTTCCTGTGTCCTATATGTCTAGATCTTCAAATAAAAAAATNTAAAAAAAAAAAAAAACAGCAAGCAACAACTTGTCATAATTGATATGCTCTGTTATTTAATGGTTGGACTGTTTTTTCTAGAACAGTGTTATCAAATTCAAAGATAAGGTGATCTGTTTGCAAGAAATTAATGAGATAAACTCAAAGCCATCAGCGAGATATGCTCTTGCATTGTTCTCCTTGTGTCAGGAAGACAAGAATATCACCGAAGTCGAAAAACACGTGGTCAAATTACTTGAAGTTTTGAAATCGGATAATGGACTGAACGCCTTTTTGAGGAATCCAACCGTTTCTTCAAGAGACCAGGAAAATGTATTCGGGAATATAAGTTCAAAAATCAAATTGCCCCAACACCTACACAACGCCATATGTTTAATGATACGGAAAGGAAGGGGTTACGACTTAGTGAACTTTTGTGAGGATTTCGTAAAACTTTGTTTGGTTAATAAAAATGAACTTACGGTTCATATTAAAACAGCAAAAAAAATGAGCAGCGGAAAAACTGAAGAAATCAAAAAATCTATAGAAAAGATCACAAATCGTACCGTAAGGCTTAGGGCAGAAAACGACCCCTCTATAATAGCTGGTCTAGAGCTTAAGGTCGGATCATTTTTATTTAACTCAAGTATAAATTCAAAACTTGAAAATATGAAAAACATTTTAAAAAGAGGTTGATTAACTATGAACATTCAAGCATCTGAGATATCAAAGATCTTAAAAGAACAAATTAAAAACTTTGGTGAAGACACAGAAGTAGCTGAGGTAGGGAAGGTTTTATCCGTTGGAGATGGAATAGCGCGTGTATATGGTTTGGATAAGGTTCAAGCTGGTGAAATGGTAGAGTTTCCTGGTGGAACTATGGGAATGGCACTAAATTTAGAGATAGATAACGTCGGAGTTGTTATCTTTGGATCNGATAGAGACATAAAAGAGGGTGATCTTGTAAAGAGAACNAGCTCGATTGTGGATGTTCCTGTNGGAATGGAATTGTTAGGCAGAGTTGTTGACGGACTAGGTAATCCGGTTGANGGCAAGGGTCCAATAAAATCAAAAAAACGATCAGTAGCTGATGTAAAAGCTCCGGGAATAATTCCCCGCAAATCTGTGCACGAACCCATGGCAACAGGTCTGAAATCTGTTGACTCTTTGATCCCCATAGGCAGGGGGCAGAGAGAGTTAATAATTGGAGACAGGCAAACAGGAAAAACTGCAGTTGCAATAGACACGATATTGAATCAAAAAACCTATAATGATGCTGCTGGAGATGATGAGAGCAGAAAATTGTACTGCATTTACGTAGCGATAGGGCAAAAAAGATCAACGGTTGCCCAACTNGTTAAAAAATTAGAAGAAACGGGTGCTATTGAGTATTCTATTNTNGTCGCGGCTACCGCTTCTGATCCTGCTCCAATGCAGTTTTTAGCGCCGTACTCAGCAACGTCGATGGCCGAATATTTTCGTGACAATGGAAAACATGCACTGATTATCTATGATGATCTCTCAAAACAAGCAGTTGCTTACAGACAAATGTCGCTTTTGCTGAGGAGACCTCCTGGTAGAGAAGCTTACCCTGGAGACGTATTCTACTTACATTCTCGTTTACTTGAGAGATCAGCNAAGTTGAATGAAGATAATGGANCGGGATCNTTAACAGCNTTGCCNATAATTGAGNCNCAAGGAGGAGATGTATCTGCATTTATCCCTACTAATGTTATCTCGATAACAGATGGTCAGATATTTTTGGAAACAGAATTGTTTTACCAAGGTATCCGTCCAGCTGTGAACACAGGATTGTCTGTCTCAAGAGTTGGATCATCAGCGCAAACAAAGTCTATGAAATCGGTGGCAGGCTCAATTAAACTTGAGTTAGCCCAGTATAGAGAAATGGCAGCTTTTGCACAATTTGGATCAGATTTAGATGCAAGTACACAGGCGCTCCTAAATAGAGGGGCTAGGCTTACTGAATTATTAAAGCAGCCTCAATACTCTCCCTTAACTAACGCAGAACAAGTTATTGTTATTTACGCTGGAACAAAAGGTTATTTAGATAAAACAGCCGTTAACGAGGTTACAAGCTTTGAGAAAAACTTAGTAAATTATCTTAGGTCTGAAGGAAAAGCTGTAGTGGACGAACTGACAAGCAATGACCAAAAAATAGAAGGTGAAATTGAGAATAAAATAAAATCACTTTTAGATAAGTTTTTAAACACACAGATTTAATTGATCATAATAAAATGCCAAGCTTAAAAGACCTAAAGATAAGAATTGATAGTGTGAAGAGCACTAGAAAAATCACTAAAGCTATGCAGATGGTTGCCGCTGCCAAACTTAGAAAGGCTCAAGAGTCAGCTGAGAGGGGCAGACCATATGCTGAGAAAATGAGAGCTATAGTCTCTAATCTCGCTTCAAGTACTAAAAATATTGCTTCAGAAAATAAATTTTTGGGAGATGGTGCTGATAGTAAAAAGTTTTTACTTATAATAGCAACGGCCGAGAGAGGTCTTTGTGGAGGGTTTAATTCTTCAATTGTCAAATTAGCTAAATCAAGAATTGC
>NZSE01000005.1 GCA_002703515.1 Paracoccaceae bacterium
TGTTGGCTCTCTACCTGTAGTTGACCAGGATTCAAAACTCCTTGGAATTATTTCTGAAAGAGACCTTATTAAAAACGCATATTTATTTAGGAGTAACAATTTTTTAAGTTTTAAGGTCAGGGATGTAATGACAAAAAAAGTAATTAAATGCAACTCTATGGCAACCTCAGAAGATTTAATGAGACTCATGACAGACTATAAAATTAGGCACATTCCTATTGTTCGAGGAAATTTCTTAATTGGAATTGTTTCTATAGGCGATGTTGTAAAAAGGTTGCTAGAAAAATATAAATGGGAAACAGAGAATCTGAAGCAATATATCTATGGTTGAGAAAAAATATGAGAACGCCTTATCAACCTACTAGAAAAATATACTAAGATTTTTTGTAATTACATATTGTCATATATAAGCAGTTTTCTTGGTTGAAAGTACCACGAGATAATTGTTATATGTTGTTATGTTTAAAACAACGATAATAAACACTTTTTCTTCTGAAGACGATTGCGAGATGTTTATAATGGTTCTGAAACAGCAGTGGCCAAAATATAAAGATGCAGTTCCTGAGAGCACTCTCGAAATAGTAAAAGATATTGACATGCCTAATAGAATGTTGGCACTCTGGACATTCAAACAACAATCGGATCAGAAAGTAATATCGAAAATAGGTGAACAAATAATCGTACCCTATAGAGACCGATTGGCCCCTAAAACTATAACTTATAATTGGGAAGTGGACCAAGTTCTATCACTGGGGTAGTAAAGCCCACTGACGATTTGAAGGTTCAAAAAATCTGTAAAATTTGGAAAGGTTTTTTAAAGAAAGCAAGTAGGCAAGCAAATTAACAATACGCGGTCATCACGAAAAAGCATAAATTTTGTCTGACAATCCTATTATCAGAACGATTGATCCAATCATAAAGAATAAGCCGACGAGTACGTCCACTATGCTGTTTTTGGCACCAATATCTTTATCAAGAAATTTAAAAAAAAATGCAGTATCATATAAAGCTTGTGCAGTACCAGTTAGAAACAAAATGTTGAAAAATATCCAGGCTCCTGTCGGTCCAGTGGGTCTAAATAAGATGTATAATCCCATAAAGAGAAACGCAAAAATGAACGTTCCAATAACTCTAACAAGGTAAGTACCTTCTTTACCGATATTAAATTCCTTCAATACCCCCGAAGGAGAAAACCACATTCTAAAGCAATAAACGCCTATTAGCCCAAGAAATACTATGTAAAGAATAAATAAATATATGTTGTTAAAATTTTCTATCATTTATACCGCCTTTGAACTTTTTTAGATAATCAACGTTTGCCTATAAACCAAAACTTGAACCAAACCAATAGAGTGGCATAGCCCACCTGAAACAGCATGTCGCCGACCTTTGAACTAATCCTACATGTAATAATTTCAAGCTTCATATTTCGTTTTTGTCTAAATTTAAACTCTTTTCATAAACCAGCAGGAATATTAACATTTATTAATAATTCATTATGAAATATTTTATATGGAATGAAGAGGTTTTCATGAATAAATGGAATGCAATTACAGGCCTAATTAAAGATAAAGATTTTGAGGGGCTTCGGAATATTTTACATGACGAATATTTATACCTTCGAGAGACCACGTTGATATCTAAAGATGAGATGGTCGAATTTATAAAAAAAAGGTTTGAGGATGGTTTAACTTTTGAAAAGCTTGAACTAATAATCGAAGATAAGGATCTACTTGCATGGAGAGATATATTAATAGAACATGGAGGGAAAAGATGGGAAACTACCAATGTACAATTATGGAAAGACAATAAAGTTTGGAGAGATATTGTAAGCGTCCGTGATTTGGAAAAAGAAAATTGTATATAAAAAACAACAGAAAAGACTTTTTTAAATTAAAGCAAAAATGGCAGTAGCAAGAACAAATATAATAAACTTCTTTTCGGAAGAAGACTTCGATAAATATTTTGCGCTTCATAAAGAATTTGCCAAGTCATTAAAGGAATGCGGGCTACTTGAAGCGACATATGTGAGAGCGAGTTCGACTTCACTATTATATTTTTCTATAGTTGCAACAGAGGAAGGAGCTCAAGAAATTTTAAGAAGAGCAAATCAATGGCGTGAAAAGTACGACTTTAAGGTTGACGTCATTACCTTTGATGGGGAAATTTTGTATGAATATGGTAAGGAGAAAAAACTATCCTAATCCAAAACTGCTTTCTCTTTCCTTGTCAAGATCTTCGATGTAGGCTTTCGAGCCATTTAATTTATTTAAAGGGTGAACAATATTAATTGTCGCATCTTTATCAAAAAAAGATTGAATGGCTGGCGTGAAGTCGCTTGGGTGCTTCAACCCCTCAGCGTAAGTTAGATAGAGCGACCGATTGGTGACCATAGACATATCAAGATTATAAGAAATCAGCGAAACGCTTTAATTAGTCACTTAGCTAACTCTTCATGAACAACTGTTCCTGAATATGCCTTGCAAACATTTTCTTCATCATATCGGTCACATAAATGTTCGATTAACTCAATCATATTGTGTGGACCATTCACATAATCCATAAAAGCATCAAGTGAAGCCCACTCATTAATTACAAGTAGTTGATCTTCTCTTGTTAAGACTATGCTATATTTTTCTAAACCTGCTANTCCCTCTGCTCGGCTGTCTATGATTAGTTGCTTTACATCATCAGCTGAACCCTCTTTAGGAGAGATCGCTATTACGCTTGTCATTTTCAACTGATTTTCCTCCTTTAACTACNCTATGATTGCTANCTTTATTTGCNNTTTTTCTAAATCAGCNTGTTGNTCTCACATAAAGNGACTANAAATCAATAGGTTAAATATTAAGATGGTGCGGCTGAGAAGACTTGAACTTCCACGGGTTTTACCCCACAGCGACCTCAACGCTGCGCGTCTACCGATTCCGCCACAGCCGCAAACTTAATANCANTTTNAATCTGAGNTTAGATATGATACTTTNCCANATAAATCAANACGANTATATTAATNACACAAATGATNGAATGGAAGCATGAAAAAAACTTTGTNGACTATAGGTTNGCTGAGGAGNTNATGTCAAAACGTGTTGAGGATATTATTTTACACAAAAAGAAAGAGCTTGTTTGGTTACTAGAACACAATAACCTATATACTCTTGGNACATCAGCAAAAACTAGCGACTTTAAAAACAACGTAAGNATTCCCACTTATCCAACTAAAAGAGGCGGGCAGACTACTTATCATGGTCCCGGTCAACGAATTATTTATCTAATGCTTGATTTGAGAAATGGACAAAAAGACATAAAACGATTGGTATGGAACATAGAGGAATGGCTGATTTTAGTTCTCAAGGATTTAGGAGTTTTAGGGTATAGAATTCCTGGGTTGATAGGCGTTTGGGTTAAAGACCCAAAAAACATAAATGCGGATGGTACCCAGGATAAAAAAATCGCAGCGCTCGGATTGAGAGTGAAACGATGGGTTACCTTTCATGGCTTGTCAATCAATGTAAACCCCGATCTTTCATTTTTCAATAACATCAATCCGTGCGGNATACAGGGGAAAGGTGTAACATCCCTCAAAGATCTAGGAATAAAAATAAAAATGGCAGAGATTGACGATATATTTAGGCGTACTTTTCCTACAATTTTTAAGAAATGAGACAGCTCTCGCATGCGTCGAACAGTCACTAAATTTTGGCTGGAAAACTCAACAAGTATGTACTATATATATATTGGATTAATCAATTTACTGTCAGTGCTTAAGGGGGCGTCTTTTAATGGTTGATGTTACAGATCAGATTTCACACGAACATGAAAAGAAAAATTTCTTCACTCGTTGGTTTATGTCAACAAACCACAAAGATATAGGAATTTTATATATATTCACTGCAGCTCTTTTAGGTTTTGTNGCTGTGGCATTCACAGTTTACATGAGATTAGAACTTATGGAGCCAGGCGTTCAATATATGACAAANGCCGATGGAGAGCCAAATGGGCATATGTGGAATGTTTTAATTACAGGACACGGNGTTCTTATGATGTTTTTTGTCGTTATTCCAGCGCTTTTCGGTGGTTTTGGNAACTATTTCATGCCCTTAATGATCGGTGCACCGGACATGGCATTTCCAAGGATGAATAATTTATCATACTGGCTATATGTAGCAGGCTCCTCACTCGCNGTTTGTAGTTTGNTAGCTCCCGGCGGCAATGGACAGTTAGGATCAGGCGTTGGGTGGGTGCTATATGCACCTCTGTCNACTTCCGAACAAGGAATGTCAATGGACCTGGCTATATTTGCCATCCATTTATCTGGAGCATCTTCCATACTAAGTGCCATAAACATGATTACGACTTTTTTAAATATGCGTGCTCCGGGAATGACACTGCACAAGACCCCTCTTTTTCCTTGGTCAATAGTTGTAACAGCCTTTCTAATTCTTCTATCGCTCCCTGTATTGGCTGGTGCAATAACAATGTTGCTGACCGACAGAAATTTCGGAACCACTTTTTTTGATCCCGCTGGAGGCGGAGATCCAGTTCTGTACCAGCATCTACTTTGGTTTTTTGGTCACCCTGAAGTTTACATGATCGTTATCCCAGGATTTGGAATAGTCAGTCATGTTATTTCAACGTTTTCAAAGAAGCCTGTGTTTGGCTACCTACCGATGGTATACGCAATGATAGCAATTGGAGCTTTGGGCTTCGTTGTTTGGGCTCATCACATGTATACTGTTGGCATGTCGGTGACACAACAAGCTTATTTTATGCTAGCTACAATGGTCATAGCGGTCCCTACAGGTATAAAGATTTTTTCATGGATTGCTACAATGTGGGGAGGATCCGTTGAGTTCAAAACCCCTATGTTATGGTCAATAGGCTTCTTATTTCTCTTTACCGTAGGTGGAGTAACAGGAATCGTTTTAAGCCAGGCTGGTATAGACAGAGCTTACCACGANACATACTATGTTGTTGCTCACTTTCATTACGTTATGTCTTTGGGTGCGGTTTTTTGTATCTTCGCAGGGATATATTACTGGATAGGAAAAATGTCTGGTCGTCAATATCCTGAATGGGCTGGAAAGCTACACTTCTGGACAATGTTCATTGGTTCAAACATAACATTTTTCCCTCAACATTTTCTTGGAAGACAGGGTATGCCACGTAGGTATATAGATTATCCTGAGCAATTTGCATTATGGAATTATGTTTCATCTATTGGAGCTTTCATATCATTTGGATCATTTATATTTTTCTTCGGAATTGTATTCTACACATTAATGTGGGGTAGACGTATAGAAGAAGAAGCATATTGGGGGAAACACGCAGATACCCTCGAATGGACTTTGCCAAATCCACCACCCGAGCATACCTTTGAGACATTACCTACAAAAGACATGTGGGAGTCTAAATCTACTAGTCACTAGCTTGTGTAACTCATGCTAAAAACACTAGAGAATTGGACTGATAACAAAGAGCCAATTTTCCTTAGGATGAGGTTGGCACCAAATAGGTCTTTAGACTCATATGGAACAAAGATTGTATTTTTGGTAATCGCATGTGGATTTCTACTTCCTATAATACCTTTTATAGGAAGCCCCATAGGCACGACGCTAACAATTTTTTCAGGCCTAACCTTTTATCTTTTTTTGATTATGCTTCAAAGGAATTTCCAAGAAGGGAATACTTTTGAGGAGATATTTATTTCAAAAAGAAAAATTACTGTAGTGCACCAAGAAAAAAATAAGGAGAAAATAATTTGGGAAGGTAATCCTTATTGGACTAGAGTGACGCTAGACATTAATAATCCAAAGTTAAAAAACTATCTTACTTTAGTTGGAAAGGGAAGACATATTGAATTGGGAGCTTTTTTGAGTCCTGACGAACGTATTGAGCTAAAAGATAAAATTCAAAACGCGCTAGCTAAAGCTAACAGCGCGTGATATATCAAAGCTTATTGATATTCTTGAAGTCAAATGAAAACACTTTCTATTGAAAACTCTGGACTCCAGCTAAAGCGTTTTGCTTTGCTTGGCATGTCTGGGTTAGGGAAAACATTTATATCTCGAAGATTAGCAAAAAAAGACGATTGGTCTCATTACTCAGTCGATTATGAAATAGGCAAACTTCTATTTAAGAGCCAATATGAAAATTTACTTGATGGATTTGAGATNGATAATTTAACTAATTTATCTAANTTCCTTGGAAAACCAGGATCGCCTTCGTTGGGAGGAATATCGTTTTCTGAGNATTTGAANCGCCAAAAGCTTCATCGAGATGCAGAAATAAAGGCAACTCTCGACGCATGTCTTCTGGTAGAGAAATCGCCAGATTTGTCTCACATGTTGTGTGATACGTCAGGTTCTATTTGTGAACTAGTGAACCCGTCCGATGAGAATGATAAAATACTAACATCACTTTCAAAGAACTTTGTCATAATCTGTCTTGAAGCACCAGATTCCATGTATCAAGTATTAATTAATCGATTTTTAGCAAAACCTAAACCGATGTATTATGAAGAAAACTTCTTACGTTCCTTATGGGAAAATTTTAAAAACCACACCTCTGATGTTAATGATAAGATAAACCCTGATGAGTTTATGGTTTATGGTTTTAAGGCTCTAATTGAAAGAAGAAAGGAGATTTTTGATACAATCTCTAAAAATTGGGGTATATCATTAAATTTTGAGCAATTAATTAAAATAAACTCTGCTAATGATTTAATTGATGCAATCAATTTCGCGATCATGAAAAAAATAAAGAGCCAATAATGCCAATAAAAATCCCAAAAAATTTGCCTGCGTTTGATATTCTTAGAGACGANGGTGTTATGGTAATGTCTAGCCAATTAGCCGAAAAACAAGATATTCGTCCTCTCCAGATAATATTACTTAANTTAATGCCTGAAAAAATAAAAACGGAGACGCAATTTGCNCGTCTCATAGGAGCAACTCCCCTNCAGATAGANTTTACCTTGTTACGCGTTTCATCACATGTTTCAAAAAATACCTCTAAAGAGCACCTTGAAAATTTTTATAAAACTTTTGATAGCGTGCATGATAAGAAATATGACGGGCTGATAATCACTGGCGCTCCCATAGAGCATCTTTTATTTGAAGAAGTTGATTATTGGGGAGAANTAGAGAAAATTTTTGAATGGGCAAGAGCATCTGTGCACTCTGTATTTGGAGTTTGTTGGGGCGCTATGGCCATGCTCTATTACTTTCATAAAATAGAAAAACATATGTTGAAGAAAAAGGCCGTAGGGTTATTCAGACATAAGAATAGAAAGATTAANTCTCATTTTTTAAGAGGTTTTTCAGATGATCTGATTGTGCCAGTNAGCCGNTGGACAGAGATTTCAAATAATGACATTTCAGATAATCCCAATTTAGAAATACTATTAGANTCGGATGAAGTAGGACCTTGTCTTATTGAGGACAAAGCAAACAACTTTTTGTTTCTTCTTAATCATTTGGAATATGACAGTAACACATTAAACGAAGAGTATGTGAGAGATTTAACTAATGATAAAAATTTAGCGCTTCCACAAAATTATTTCCCTAATGACAACCCACAACTAAANCCTATTAATAGATGGCGTAGCCATGCACATCTTCTTTACGGTAACTGGGTCAACGAAATATACCAAACAACTCCTTTTGAAATTGAAAAGATTGGCTTGAAACATCCATAAATTTAGGGTTATGCTTTAGAATGCGTCATTCACCTCCTAATCATCCCCAGTTTTATGTTACTGCACCTCAAGATTGCCCATATCTTGAAAANAACGTAGAGCGAAAACTATTTACAGCTTTGTATGGNAGCAATTCTAGAAGACTGAACAACTCTTTGTCAAAACAAGGTTTTAGAAGGTCACAAAATGTCTTATACAGACCTTCCTGTTCCAATTGCAACGCCTGTATGTCAGCAAGAATACCTAGTNNNGAGTTAAAACTTTCTAAATCGCAAAAGNGAATTTTAAGTAANAACGAAGACATAGTTAGAGTTATCAATCCTCCGCTTGCAACAGATCCACAATATGAGCTCTTTAAAAACTACATNAATAAAAGACATGCAAACGGTGGNATGTCAGATATGGATGCTGAAGACTTTGCCTCTATGATTGAAGAAACAAATGTTGAATCGAAATTAATTGAATATTATGCAAAAAAAAATGGAGCTCTAGAGCTCATTAGTTTCTCTCTAATTGATATCTTGGATGATGGTATTTCTATGGTCTACTCGGTCTTTGATCCTGATTTAAAAGAAAGAAGCCTAGGTACATACATGATCTTGGATCACAATAAATTGGCAGTAGAGATGAATCTCAAATTTGTTTATTTAGGATATTGGGTTGAAGGTAGCTCTAAAATGGACTACAAAAGACGNTTTAGACCACTTGAAGTTTTTACAAATGATAANTGGATNAGCACAAGAGAAGCTAANACNAAAACTATTNNTNCTANTAAATTAAATAAAGATAAGCANGGNGTGCCTATNTACCTTCCATCAGAAGAATAACAANTTTAAAAATTGAGNGATAAATCTCNATGGTTTGCATTACATCTTGCCAGNTATAANGCTAAGTCNTCATTGAANNTTTCCTGCGCTCTTATNCCTAAAGACCCTCTAGTCTTGTCGAGGNATGTNTTCAAGCTTANTTCTAGTGGAGCCTTNGATTNNTCTAACCCANTCNTNAAGNTCTGTGATTTCCTTCANACCNGCCTCAAGGTTNTTATTCACTTTTTCTTCTTTAACATTCTTTTTCTTTAGCTCTCTTATCGCTTTTGATAGCTTACTNTTGAANTCGCTNGTTCCTTTTACCTGACNCACTTTCTTTGANAACTCATTGAACANTTTAATTCTCTCCTCTNTCGAGNAGTCNGGGCTCNNTTNAAGGATNGACTCATACTCNGTCTTTAATTGTAATATTTCTTTACTTGAAGCAAGAACTAACGATAGTTCTTCAACAGCCTTNAAAGAGTTTTCTCCTGCCCGTCTNTACNTGTTCCTNTGCTTTTGCTCTTCTTTCATAAGTGCTTTAAACTCTTTATAGGTTTTATCCCAATCTATCGGTTTCTGTTGGTTTAATTCTTCAATCTCTTTTTCAACTTCTTTGATCTCACTTTCAATATCTTGTACTGCATCATCATTTTTTAAGGTTTTTTGAAGGACCTGTTCTTTCTTAAGCTCTTTTATTTCACTCTTTTTGTTATTGATACGGTTTTCTAATCTCCTGACTTTATTTAAAATAGGTCGATATTCTATTGCTTCCCTTTCTATTATACTTTTTTGTTCTATGGCACTTTTTAAAGAAGTTATAGCTGTTTCTGCATCACCTACAGCATTAGTCAAACTAGCTTTTATTTTTTTTGGCAGCATACTCATATCAACTCCACCGAGTTCTTTAACCGCGCTCTGCACAAAATTATCGTTAGAAAAAAGTATATTTGCGCTGTATTCCTCAATACAATATTGAAGCCGAGGATTCTTTGGAGGTGGAGAGTTTTCAGATAAGAAACTAGTTCTATTAGGAAGATAATTTACTAGTGCGGGATAATATCCGACTATNAAAAGGGCTAGNATCTGAAGCATTATAAATGGCACAACGCCTTTATACATTTGTACTGTTTTAACAATAGCTGGCGCAACCCCTCTCAAGTAAAAGAGTGCAAAACCGAAGGGTGGTGTTAGAAAAGAAGTTTGTATGTTAAGACCTATCATTACTCCAAGCCATACCGCNGTTATATTGGCAGATGGATCAGCTANCAATATNGGAGCGACTATTGGAACTACAACAACTGCTATCTCAATGAAATCAAGGAAAAATCCAAGAATAAAAATAACAGCCATAACAATTATAAATTTCGCCCAAAACCCACCTGGCAGTGAATTCAAGAATTCNCGTACTAAGTCCTCTCCTCCAAATGCTCTAAAGGCAGCGGTAAGAACCGCAGCACCTAAAAGAATTATGAAAACTAGGGAGGTAGTTTTTGCAGTCTCCAACATTACGTCATTCAAAGTATCCTCGATCTTATATAGCCTGAGAGAACTCCAGACGAGCGACACAATAAACAAGGAAGCTCCGATAATACCAACAATAATACCCGTCAAATCTGTTGCATCCTCAATAAGCAAGATATTCATATCAAAATTTGAGAGAGAAAAAGCCATTATAAGAATAGAAATCAACAAAATAATGGCCGGCAAATATGCAGTGTAATCTTGTTTTGGATTCAANCTATATCCAGCCATCACAAGNGCACCTGCAGCACCGATTGCCCCGGCCTGATTTACAGTTGCTATTCCAGTAATTATTGATCCTAGCACTAACACAATAAGGGTAAGTGGTGGTATTAAAATAAAGCCAACCCTAAACCAAAACGCAGCNTCCATTTTTCCTTTATAGGGCACAGATGGGGCCAAACGTGGAAAAAATAACGCTAATATGAGAATGAATATCATATACAACAACACTAAAACCACGCCCGGTACAAACGCACCCAAAAACATCTCGCCTGCACTTGTTGAAGTTACATCCATTACCGAAGGCATAGAAAGATCACCTGTCGCCTCTTTATGCAANGACTTTCGTATAGAGCTTGCCTGATCAGCCGCTGACCCGAGTTGATCAGCTAAAATTATAAGTACTATTGAGGGTGGGATTATCTGTCCCAAGGTTCCCGATGCTGCGATTGTTCCTGTGGCAAGNGCTGGAGAGTAATTATTGCGTAACATAACAGGCAAAGAAATTAAGCCCATCGCTACCACAGTTGCTCCTACGATCCCCGTGGTAGCAGCTAATAGAGCACCAACAAANACTACAGATATCCCCAATCCGCCTGGCACTGGGCCAAAAAGATTAGCCATAGTAACTAATAAATCTTCTGCAATCTTAGACTTTTGAAGCATTATTCCCATAAATATAAATAAGGGGATCGCAATCAAAGTATCTCTTTCTACATCCCAATAGACGAACCTTAGGTTGGTAACTCCTGCGGATAGCCATTGGTATGGACTACCACTGTGGAAATAAGCGGCCGAGTCGCTCTCAATAAAGTAACCAAACGCAGCAGCTGCCACGATCGAAATAATTGCAGCACCAGGGAGGGAAAATGCNACTGGATAGCCTGATCCTAAAGCAAACGCCATGGTTAAAAATAAAACTGCTAAAAAAAATAGTTCCATTTTAATGGCCTAACTGAATTGATGTNTCACGTTTGCCTGGTTCACCATTTATATCAGCAATGCTGTCAAAAAATTGGACTATAAATTGAACCATCATTGTAGCTCCAAATATTCCTAGAAACATCGCCATCTGATACTTAATGAACATTCCGTTAATACCCTGGTTAGTAATTTCGAATACTAACAGAGGGGAATTTATGATAGATGTCTTTCCATTAAATCCAATAACTACAATTACAACCATTGTCACAACACCCAATACATATGAACCCCACGCATTCACATATGCTTTAACCTTTTCACTAAGACCAGCATATAATACATCCACTCTAACGTGACCCTCGTCATAAAGAGTGTAGGCTGACGCGAATAAAAATAGTGCTGCATACCAATATCTTACCAAATCTGCCATAAAAGACTGTTCGTACGAAAATAGATACCTAGAGATAACAATAACGAGCTCAGCAAATACAATTAATAGAGCCAACCATGTCCAACCCAATGTTTTTGAGAAGTTTGCAACTATAAAACCTAAGACAATAAGAGGTATATGTATGTATGGACCTACTACATTTCCGAGNCCCAATGCTCTAGAAGTGGNTTCACCGACAATAAATTTTAGAACATCAATAGATCTCAACAAAGCCAGCAAAAAGTCGACACAGCCTATGAATAAAACAGCAAAGAAGCATCCTCTCAAAAAGTAAACGTTAAAATCATGTAATTTTTTTGCTTGGTCTCTATAACTCTCATTAATTGTTCTATTTACATACCAAATCCCGACGGCAGTAAAGAAAACATAAATCAATAAGGTAACACTAGCAGTAAAACTAAACTCTGCAAACAACGATGATAATCCCTTGAAACCAAAATAGATATTTAAGAAATTATTAATTAAAAATGCTATCAACAAAGAAACAGTAGTCCATCCAAGATATTTTTTCCATACCCCTGTTACTGTTTGTCCGTTAATGGCTGATTCCGTCACAGATTTTTCCTGTTTATTGGCTGGCGAACACTAATGTGCCCGCCAACTAATTTTTTATAATTTAAGCTTCTAAGCCTAAAACTCTGTTTCTTTGATTGACGAAAGTTCCTTCGAATTTGGCCATTGTTCCACCAATTTCTCTAAGAGCTTTTTGGAACGCGTCATCAATCTTTTTCGCTAACGCACTGTGGTCTCTAACTTCTTCAAAAACTTCGGCAGCGGCGTCTCCAAAAGAGTCCCATACTTCGTCATTGAACGCTTTAACTACAACTCCTTGTTCGTTAACAAGCTTTCCGAGATACTCACCATTTTTTGCTAAAGCTTCTTCATACTGAGCGGCCTGCTCTTCATATGCTGCAGCAGTAATTACGGCTTTTTCCCAGTCTGTCATGCTACCCCAAAGGCTTGCATTAAATGCGAACGAAAGACCTCCACCTGGCTCATGCATTCCGCCTGTGTAGTAAAATTTGGCGGCTTCATAAAATTTCATGAAGTAGTCATTGTAAGGACCTACCCACTCTGTTGCATCAATTGAACCTGACACTAAATTTTCGTATATTTGACCACCTGGCAGGGTAACAGTCGTACCACCAAGCTTCGAAATAACTTGACCACCTAGACCTGGAATACGCATCTTTAAACCTTTAAGATCATCGGCACTATTTATTTCCTTGTTGAACCAACCACCGGCTTGGGTTCCCGTAGAACCACAAGTAACAGCTTTCAGTCCAAATTCTCCAGATACCTCGTCCCAAAGAGCTTGACCACCGCCAAATTTAACCCATGCACACCATTCAGGACTAGTCATACCAAATGGAACTGACGTCCAATAAGCAAGGCCTGGATGCTTTCCTGTGAAATAATAGTCAGCAGAGATATAGCACGAAGAATTGCCAGAAGCTACCTCATCAAAAACATCAAGACCACCCACCTTCTCGCCGGATGCGAAATACTCCATAGTAAGTCGACCTTCTGATAGCTGGGTTATTCTGTCCATCAATCTTTGAGCTGAAACTCCAAGGCCAGGAAAGTCTCTCGGCCAACTTGACACACAAGTTAGAA
>NZSE01000006.1 GCA_002703515.1 Paracoccaceae bacterium
AATATTTTCTTGTAACACCAGTCGAAAAGGTTGGGATCACTGTGGCGGATGTACCATTTATAGCAACAGAAATTGACGTGATTACAGAGAAACAAAACATTCTATTTAAATTTACGACTAATGTAGGGGACGAAACCTATTTGAAGGAATATGATCAGTTCAAAATTTTATTTAAAAAGTCTACCGATGAGCCACAACCCTATATAAAAGTAAGATCTAACCTCTTTGCGAAAATTGATAGAAAAAGTTTTTACAGATTGGTAGATTATTGTGCTGAGACGCTNCANAGGGGNGAAAAATGGCTTGGNTTTCATTCAAATAATATATTTTTTCCTTTGGTAAAAGCAGAGCAATTAGATTGATTTTAAAGTTCTAAATGAAAATCTTTAAGAACAGACTGATATAGGGACCTTTTAAAAGGAACTATACTATCNAGCATTTCAGTTTTCTTTGACCATTTCCAATCTGAGAACTCTTGGTCTTTTGTCTCTATATTTATGTCAAACTCAGTCCCAATAAATTTGAATAAAAACCATTTTTGGCTTTGACCCCTGAACTTACCTCCCCAGAACTTGTTCTGTATTTCTTGGGGTAAGTCATAGCGATACCAGGTCTTAGTTTGTTTGAGAAGAGTAACTTTGGATTTTNTTATACCTGTTTCCTCATACATTTCTCGGTAGGCAGCCTCTAAAGGAATTTCGTTGTTGTCTATACCTCCTTGCGGCATTTGCCATGCCTTTGTGTTATCAAGACGGCGTCCAGTAAAAATTTCGAGTTGGTCATTAATGATCACTAAACCAACGCCCAAACGATATGGTAATAAGTTAATCATTCTTTTACAGATAAGACTGATAAACCTTCGATCAAATCAATCGCNTGAGCCAATTGATTATCCTTATTTCTTCTTTCGTTNGTTTCCTGAAAACTTATCTCCTCTTTCCTCAGCATTTCTTTTTCAGTATCCGTTAAACTGTCATTACTCAAAGCGCCCTCTAGATCTGCTTCTGAAAACGTTTTTCTTTTGTCTTCTTCGCTTTCTTCAACTCTCTTAAACTTCAAGAAAATATCAGGGGTCACTCCGAGGGCTTGAATCGACCTCCCTGAGGGCGTGTAGTATCTCGCAGTGGTCAATCTAATACCACCGCTTTGGCCCATAGGAAGAACTGACTGAACTGATCCTTTTCCAAAACTCTTAGTTCCTAAAACAATCGCTCTTCGGTGGTCCTGAAGCGCGCCTGCAACGATCTCTGACGCCGACGCAGAACCAGCATTTATGAGAATAACAAGAGGCTTCCCCTCTGCAATATCGCCTTTAANAGCCTTATATCGTTCTCCCTTTCCTTCTCTGTCTCTTGTCGAAACGATCTCTCCTTGATCCAAAAAGAGATCAGTCACCGAAATGGCTTCAGATAACAATCCTCCAGGATTATTTCTCAAATCGAGCACAAACCCTTTGGGTTCTTTTTCACCGATTTGTTCCATTACAGCTTTTATTCCATCTTCAAGGTTTGGCATAGTTTGTTCATTAAAGGTGGTTACCCTCATAATNACAACGTTATTCTCTATTCTTACCCTTGCAGCTGTCAGCTTAATCACATCTCTTATTACTTGAACCTCAATAGGGTCTTCCAGACCTTCTCTGACGATGGTCAACTTAATAGTTGAACCAACTGGGCCACGCATTATTTCTACGGCTTCAGATAAACTTAGACCTAGCATAGGCTTGTCATCGACAAATGTTATAAAGTCCCCAGCTAACACCCCTGCTTTATAGGCTGGCGTGTCGTCCATAGGTGATACCACTTTTACGAAACCATCTTGTTGGGTAACTTCAATTCCTAAGCCGCCAAAGGATCCTTTTGTATCAACCTGCATATCATCATAACTTTTTGGCACTAAAAATCCTGAGTGGGGATCTAGAGAAGAAAGCATGCCATTGATCGCCGCCTCAATTAAATCTTTACTTTTGACCTCTTCAACATATTTAGACTTCACGAGATCGAAAACTTGACCGAAAAGNTCTAACTGCTCATAGGTCTCTTTTTTACTTTCTTTGGAATTAGCNGGACTAACTGCAAGAAAACTTAAAAAAAATAAAACGATAACTAGGTACTTATGTATTGAATTTGGCATCATTTATCTTCTCTTTTTATATCATTACTTAATAGAAACATTTAGAAATTTACTCTGTCCTTCTACTTGAGTTAAATANATAAATCAAATAATCAATCTTGCCAGTAAAGAAGAGATTTACCTGTCATTTGGTTAGGTTTGTCTATACCCAATAACTCTAAGATTGTTGGGGCTATATCAATCAATGAGCCTGACTGTACACTAACCTTTTCTCTATCGCTATAAAGAATACAAGGTACAGGATTTAAGGTGTGATAGGTGTGTGGATTTTTCGTTTCTCCAATATACATCTCTTCGCAATTTCCATGATCAGAGATTATCAATGCGTCTCCACCGACCGTATCCAGACAGGCACATATTTTTCCAAGCATTTCATCAACTGTTTCCACCGCTATTTTTGCTGCACTTAAATCTCCNGTATGCCCTACCATGTCGGGATTAGCAAAGTTTACGATAAGGAGATCAAAAAANTCTTTTTCTATGGCAGATATTAAATTATTACAGATTTCTTCTGCTGACATTTGTGGTCTTTTGTCGTAGCTTTTAACCTTAGGACTAGGNACNAATAATCTTTCTTCTGCCTCATATTCTTTTTCTGATCCGCCGTTTAAAAAATATGTAACATGCGGGTATTTTTCTGTTTCTGCTATTCGAAATTGTTTGAGGCCTTTTAGACTTACCCATTTCCCAAGGCAATTTTCTATCTCTTCACTATCAAAAAGAACACTAAAATTTTTTCTAAAATTAGTGTCATATGATATCATTCCTAAGACGTTATTAAATATTTTCTCACGAAATCGTGAAAAGCTTGCAAAATTCTGATCAGTCAGAGCATGTAAGATTTGTCTTGCACGGTCAGCTCGAAAATTACAGAAGACTAGAGTATCATTTTTTCCATTTATACCAGTATATTGATCTAAAACAACAGGCTCAATAAATTCATCGGTGATCCCCTTATCATGCGAGTCTTTAATAGCCTCTAGTGGGTCGTCATAACTTTTACCTGCCCCATTTGCAATCGCCTCATAGGCTTTCTGCGTTCTATCCCAACGAGAATCTCTATCCATCGCATAATATCGTCCCATAAGTGTTGCTACTCTTACATTCTCAGGCAGACCATTTATCAAGTATTTCATCTCGTTAACACTTGTTTTTGTCTCAACATCTCTACCATCTGAAAATAA
The DNA here is from genome assembly GCA_002703515.1 of Paracoccaceae bacterium. Classification (GTDB taxonomy): domain Bacteria; phylum Pseudomonadota; class Alphaproteobacteria; order Rhodobacterales; family Rhodobacteraceae; genus CACIJG01. Next base: position 3,318 of record NZSE01000006.1, read on the forward strand.
ATGCAAGTTAACGTTCAAGCTATTTTTTGCAGCAATCTCCATCAAACTTTTTACATGCCTTATATGTCCATGCACACCCCCACTGGAAATTAATCCAGCAATATGAATCTCACCTCCCTTTGATTTTGTGTCCGATAATATTTCTAATAAATCNTTATTCTTACTTAGCGCTCCGCTCGTTATTGCGTCGTCTATTCTTGGCAACATACTTTGCACTATTCGTCCAGCACCTATATGCAAGTGCCCTACTTCAGAATTTCCCATTTGGCCTTCGGGAAGACCAACCTTCTTACCAAATGTTGTTAAAGTACTATTAGGATAATTACTTAAGAGTCTGTCTATGGTAGGCGTTTTGGCTAAAGATACCGCATTCCCTATTTTCTCTTGCCTTATTCCAAAACCATCCAAAATACATAATACAATCGATTTCTTTTTAGCCTTATACATAAAAACTCAAGCCTTGTGGTAAGGGTGCCGATTTATAATACATTTTGCTCTGTAAAGCTGTTCAACCAATATAAGCCTAGCAATTTTATGAGGGAAGACCATCTTAGAGACTGCCAAAAGTTTTTTTGCCTTTGATGTTAGCTGTTTAGGGAATCCNGATGCTCCACCAATAATAAAAAATGTCTGGTTAATACCTTTTTCTGAAAGTGAAGTTAAAAAGTTGGCAAAACTTTCTGAGTTATGATGTTCGCCATTTCTGTCAAGTAAAACAGTTGATTGCTTAAGATCTAACATTTTCGCAACTTTATCGTTAAATAGTTTTTCTGTTTCAGCTGACTCTGAAATCTCTAGAGAAGTAAAAAAATCATTATTAAATTGTTTGTTAAACCGTGTTACATAGTCGGAGATTAATTCAAGTTCAGGACCNTTTTTTATCTTACCATGAGCAAATATAACTATTTTCATTTTAACTAAACTTGCTCGAGGTCTCCTTGAGATACCCTTTCCACATTTTCTCTATTTGATAATACTCTCTTACTTCTGGTTTGAAGATATGAACAATCACAGCTCCAAAATCTAATAAAATCCAGTCTGCATTTTCTTTTCCTTCAATTTTGCAGTTAATGCGAAACGAACCTTTAACTCCTTCTTGAACCTTTTCAGCTAAAGCAACGACTTGCCTACTAGAAGAGCCTGAAGCAATCAATATTTTCTCAAATTCAGAAAAATTTTGATCTACCTGTATTTCTGTGATGTCGACCGCTTTGTTTTGGCTTAAGGTTTTTTTAATGTAGCTAAGCAGATCTCTGGTGGGGCTATGGTGGTCATTTTTAGCTTTAAATGTTTTTTCTCTCTGTTTTTTATCCAGCTTATTCTCCTTTGATATCAATTAAACAAAAATCATATTTCTAAACTCAAAACCTTATTCAAGACAACTTCAAAAAATTTATCATCTTTTACATTGTTAATATAGTAAGCGTTAGGTTTTCGGTTTGTAACATTCCACCAATCGACAACTGTCATTCCCCTCGTTAATTCTGAGTTTACTTCAATCTCGACATTTACCAGTTTTCCTTCATATATTTCTGGATCTAGCAGGTATACTATTACATTAGGATCATGAAGAGGGCCTCCTTGGCTTCCATATTTTTCTACATCATATCTTTCAAAAAAATCCAAAAGTTTTGCTGCTTCATTAGCACTATTCTTCCCCGACTTACGCAAGTTTTCGAGAAAATCCCTTTGAACCAAAGTTTTGTGTGTGACATCTAAAGGAAGCATTGTTATTTTGACTCCACTGTCCAAAACAATTTTTGCTGCCTCAGGATCAACATATATATTGAATTCTGCTGCAGGTGTTATATTACCACCCTCAAAAAAACCTCCTCCCATTAATACAATCTCTTCTATGGAACCAGTTACCCCAGGATTTTTTGTTAGTACTCTTGCTATATTTGTCAGTGGGCCAAGAGCACAAATAGTTATTTTTTCGTCTCTATATTTTTCTGCGCATTCAATTATAAAATCTATTGCACTAGTGGGCTCGACTTCTTTTTCTCTAACTCGCAGCTCAGTTCCATCAAGTCCAGTCTTACCATGTACATGCTCTGCGGTGACTAATTTCCTTTCAAGTGGAGTTGCACTACCTTTAAACACTGGAACATCAAATACGCCGCTAAGTTCGCATATTTTCAACGCATTAACAGAAGTAAAGTCTAGCGGCACATTCCCTGCGACACACGTAACCCCTAAAACAAGTAGCTGCTCCTTTGCACCAAATGCGGTCATTAATGCTAATGCATCATCTTGACCTGGATCGGTATCAATAATTATTTTTTTCAATTCAATTTTCCAAGGTGCTGCTGTTTTCTACTATGACCTTACTTCTTTTTCATACTCATTAGCAACCTGCTTAGCTAATTCACCAACTTCGAAATTAAATTGATCAATTTGTCCAACTGGAGTTACCTCAGCCGCTGTTCCTGTTAACCAGCATTGCTCAAAATCTTCTAGCTCGGGCAGTTCGATATGTCTTTCGATAACTTCGACTCCAGCCTTTTCAAGAATTCCTATTACGGTTTGCCTTGTAATCCCATTTAAAAAACAATCTGGCTTAGGAGTATGCACTTTATTATCCTTCACAAAAAATATATTTGCTCCTGTTGCTTCTGCTATGTAACCCCTATAGTCCAGCATTAAAGAATCGGAACATCCCTTTGCCTCCGCTGCATGCTTGGACATTGTACAAATCATATATAACCCTGATGCTTTTGCGAAGCAAGGTATCGTCTCTGGACTTGGCCTTTTCCAATCTGAAATATCTAACTTGGCACCTTTCATCTTGGCATCTCCATAGTAGGCTCCCCACTCCCANGAAGCAATTGCGACTCTGACCGGGTTTCTAGAAGATGCTACTCCCATATCAGGTCCAGAGCCTCGCCAAGCTACAGCTCGCACATAGGCATCCTTCTGCCTATTTGCATCGAGAACTTTCCTTTTAGCTATTTCAAGTTCATCAGTACTGTACGGAACTTGCATATCAACATACTCTGCAGATTTTTTAAGTCTCTCTGAATGCTCGTAACTTTTATATATTTTTCCACCGTACGCTCTTTCACCTTCAAATACCGATGAACCATAATGCAGAGCATGAGTAAGCAAATGGAACTTTGCATCTTTCCATTCAACCAGCTCTCCATCAAGCCAAATTTTTCCTTCTAAATTTTCATAAGAATCAACCATTAAAAGTTACCTCACTATTTTACCTAACACTGCATATCGAAATTTTTTTAATTTTTCCAGAATATGATTCCGGAGTCATATAAAGTTTTCTATACATACAACACATTATAGTGATATTGGTAAAAAGATAAAGACGCTCCAAACAATTCTGAGGAGGATTATCTTGTCGGAAAACAAAGCACATTTGTTACTTGTTGATGATGATAAGCGTATTTTATCTCTACTCAGCACCTATTTAAGCAAAAATAACTTTCTGGTATCGAGTGCGCNTAATTCTATAGAGGCCAGAAGTCTTTTAAATTACTTTGAATTTGATTTGTTAATAATAGATATAATGATGCCAGGAGANAATGGTCTCAATTTGCTAGAGAGCATTAGGAAACAAACAAATGTTCCCGCGATATTTCTCTCAGCAAAAGGAGAATCCAAAGACAAAATTTCTGGCTTGGAAATNGGCGCCGATGATTATCTATCCAAACCATTTGAGCCAAAAGAACTTTTGCTTAGATTGGAGAGGTTATTATTAAGAAATAATAGGAAAAGCTCCAATGAAACTGATCGGTACGTTGAAATTGGAAATAAAGTCTTTGATTTGTACCGNATGGAGCTCTCTTATGAGAACCGTATAGTAAAGCTAACAAACCTAGAAATCAGTCTTTTAAAATTTTTGGCACTTAATCCTGAAAAAACAATTAGTAGGGAAATGGTTTTAAAAGACTTAAACCTTAATCAGGGGGACAAAGATATTAACCAAAGAAATGTCGATGTACAAATTACAAGACTACGCAAAAAAATAGAGCAAGACCCAAAAAATCCGCGGCACTTAAAGACTGTTAGAGGAAGAGGATATCGATTTCTTCCATAAATCAATACTTTTTATCAATTCCAGTCCCCCAGATATCCTCGGCAAGTACGTATCCACGCATATTCTTAATTCGCACGAAACACCATAAACCCTCACAATCAATTAATTTTCCAATCACCTCTTTTTTCAAAATTGCTTTTCCTAGAGAGTCAAAGCTAGCTTTATTCCTTAAAAGCGTTTCCTCCTTCTTTACAATAATATATCGTGATCCAGAAAGAAGATCTTTATATATCCAGCCTGAATAGCCTTCAAAATCAGTAACCTTTCTCCAGTGACCAAACTCACTTACAATCATTAGTGGCAAGTGTTTTCTTTTATATACCCAATCAATTTTGTAATCTAAGCTTGGTCCTCTTCTTAAATTTACTTTATTACCTTTCAAAGATACAAACCTCGGNAGTGGCAGACCCGTTTTTTTACTGATTGTTAAACTGTCACTTGCAAACNATNTNTNNACGGCTGANAATNAATTTATNAANCCCACTAAAACAAATACTTTTGAAAACAATTTGATATTAGATAATATATACCTATTANTGGTCATAAACATATTAAAGAAATACCAAAAAAGATNATATAATCAATAGCAATGCAAAAACCCAAAGTTATAGTAACCAGGAAGCTACAAGACCANGTGGAAAAAAGAATGATGGAGTTATTCAATGTTGATCTCTCCAATGCAGAATACCCTGTGAGTAGAAAGGAATTATTATCTGCTGTAAAAGAGGCTCATGTTCTTGTNCCTACCATTGGTGATAAGATAGACGCCAGTCTTTTGAGCGCAGCAAGCTCTAATCTAAAATTAATTGCAAATTANGGAGCGGGTTACGATCATATTGATATAAAAACAGCTTTACAAAGAGGTATAATTGTCACAAACACCCCTAGCGTTTTGACTACTGACACCGCTGATATGACAATGGCATTGATTTTAGCNATTCCCAGAAAGTTAAGGGAGGGCCATGAAGAGATGCAGTCTGGAACCTGGAAAGGTTGGAGCCCGTCTGCAATGATAGGAATGAGAATCACAGGGAAAAAACTGGGAATTCTTGGAATGGGAAGNATTGGTCAAGCAATTGCAAAGAGAGCAAAGGCTTTTGATCTAGATATAAATTACCATAACAGGAGGCGTCTGCACGAAAACATAGAAAAGAGCTTGTCAGCAACATACTGGGAAGATTTGGAAGAAATGCTAGCCACCGTTGATATTTTAGTTGTTAGTGCCTCACTTAATCAATCTTCTTTGTATCTGCTAAATTCAAAATATCTTGGAAAAATGAAGCCTACAGCATATTTGGTAAATATTTCACGAGGAGAGATCATCGATCAAAGAGCTTTAGTTAGACAACTAAAGGATGGTCGATTGGGGGGTGCTGGGCTTGATGTTTATGATAGCGAAGAAGTTATTGGGTCGGATTTTAAAAGCTTGAAAAATGTCTTCCTATTGCCTCACATGGGTTCTTCGACATTAGAAGGGAGAATTGAGATGGGTGAAAAGGTCATAATTAACATAAAAACATATTTAGATGGTCACCGTCCACCTGATCAGATAGTTCCAAGTATGCTATAATNAACTTNCATTTTGACACACACTACATTTTTGATTTTTTTTCACATTTAAAACTTCAGTTACTCCATTAAAAGCGTCACAAATAAGGAGCTTGTTCGNAAGTAGNTGCCCTGTGCCACATATAAGCTTAATCGTCTCTGCTACCATCAGGGTTCCCACCAAGGAGGTTGTTACTCCTAAGACGCCTTCTGAGCTACAGTCCAAAAAAACTGGTCTTTTTTCGGAACCCGAAAAGATACACTCAAAGCAGGCACTATCTTTATAAACGAATAAACTAACTAGACCTTCCCAACCAGACACTCCCCCAAAAATCAAAGGTTTATCTTGTTTAACGCAGCACTGATTAATAAGTTTTCTTGTTTCTACATTGTCAGTACCGTCCAATACTAAATCATACTCACTAATAATGTTTGTAGAATTATTTTTATCCAAAAAGAGGTTGTACTCAGTAGTACTAACATTTTTATTCAATTTTTTAACGAAATTTGACGCAACAGTGACTTTATTTTTTCCAATATCTTCATATGTATAAATTGTTTGTCTCTGTAAATTAGATAGTTCAACATTATCTCGATCAACTAAGCCTATTTTACCAATTCCTACTGCCGCTAAATGCTGTAGAACAGTTGAGCCAATTCCCCCTAAACCAACAACTAGTACTTTGGCTTTTACTAGCTTTCTCTGACCTTGGCCTCCAATATTTCTGATTAAAATATGCCTTTTATAGCGTTCTAAATATTCACTATCTACTTGATCATCCATTTACAATTTCTCAAAATTTAGACCCAAAAAAAACGTTCTNAAGATTTAAACATAAAGTATTNCCCNGGTACCAGATAAAAAAATAAAAANGCTCTAAGCTGAAATTTCCTCAACTATTTCATTGCAAATAAGCTTTGCTATTCCCTTTTTACTCTGCCTCTCCAATTTAATCTCTTNGTTTTTCTTAACTATAATAACTTCATTCTCCTCACCACCCATATTTTGACTNTCGGCANTCACTTTATTGGCAATAATCCAATCACATCCTTTATTTTTTAACTTTGACTTTGCGTTTAATAACAAATTATCCGTCTCAGCTGCAAATCCGATAACCAGTTTGGGTCTATCTTTACTGATACATAAATTTTTTAAAATATCTGGNTTTTCNACCAATTCTAATGCTGGTGGCTTACCTGTCNCTGTTTTTTTTATTTTTGTTTTCGCCCTCTCTTTGGGNCGCCAATCGCCGACAGCTGCTGCGCATATTGCGATATCAAATGGACCTGCTTCATTAACCGCGTCATTCATTTCTATNGCTGTTTCTACNTTAATNACCTTACCTAAACCTGATAACTNCAAATTTACTGGACCTAATATTAATGTAACGTCTGCCTCAAGCTCAATTAAACACTTNGCAATTTCNGTTCCCTGCCTTCCNGAGCTTTTATTTCCNANGAATCTGATGTCATCTAGGTATTCAAACGTGGGNCCAGCAGTGACCAAAATTTTTTTTGATTTCAACACATATATTNCTTCTAAANTAGGGATTTAATTATTTGTTGTGGTTCCATCATCCTACCNATTCCATACTCACCACAAGCCATTTCGCCTTCACNAGGACCNAGAAACTTTGAACCNTTTGATTTTAGAACNTCTATATTTNTTTGAAATAATTTNTTTTCCCACATTCTAACATTCATTGANGGTGCAAAAANNATTTGCTTAGTAGTTGCCATNAGTATNGTNTGNGCAAGATCTGNNGCNANTCCATTNGCNACAGATGAAATGATGTTAGCAGTNGCTGGTGCCACNAANACTANNTCTGGCCATCTCGNTAATTCTATATGNCCCATTTTCATTTCTTGTTCNNGGTCTTNNAGGNTNGTTCTNANTNNNTTNCCNGATANATANTCNACAGANGCNGNNGTNANNAANGTCATNGCGCTNTCNGTAGCNACACATTTTACCTGCTTNNCNGCTTTCTTTAGCAACCGTATAAGCTCTAGCGCTTTATACGCAGCTATTCCTCCAGATATGATTAATAGGACTTTTTTCATTTTCTCGTTTTTTAGACATTTGAACCAAAAGTAAGCAGAAAATGTATATTATTCAATCTGTCGTGTCTAGATAATTGATGATGATCTAATTCCTATTCGCGTCTCAAAATGCTTTCTGAGCTTTTTAAGTGCCTCAGCTTCCAATTGCCTTACTCTCTCTTTGGAAACGCCTAACTCCCCCCCAATAGAGTCCAGAGTTCGGGGTTTATCACGGAGCTTCCGTTCTATAACAATCGTTTTTTCTCTTTCATTCAATGTTTCTATAGCTTCCTTTATCCATGTTTTAACAATTCCGTCGTCTTTATCTTTTTCTACCTTATCAGCACCGTATGAGTTTTCATCTTCAATCGTCTCTATCCACTCTCTTCCTTCCTCACCCTGCTGAAGAGAATTCAGAGAAAAATCTCCACCAGACAATCTTGTATCCATCATTTGTACGTCTCTAAGTGAAACTCCCATTTTTTCTGCAACCATTGTGTTTAGTGACCCATAGTCCACGGACGCACCTGAGCTTTCAAACTCACGTTCAATTTGGGACTTTACCCTCTTTAAGTTAAAGAATAGAGATTTTTGTGAAGCTGTTGAACCGGTTCTAACCAGCGACCAATTTCTAAGTACAAAGTCCTGAATGGAGGCTTTTATCCACCAAGTAGCGTAAGTTGAAAATCGGACACCTCTCTCAGGGTCAAACTTCTCTGCTGCCTTCATCAGCCCGATCCCAGCCTCTTGGATAAGCTCATTCGTGTCTATACCATATTTCATATACTTAGACGCCATGGAGACCGCAAGCCTCATGTAAGCGTTGACTAGTCTATGTAACGATTTTTCACATCCCTCTTTATGCCATTTTCTAGCTAGCTCCAACTCTACTTCTTGTTCCAACATCTCTGCCTTCATAGCTTTTGAAGTTATCGACTGATTACCTTTATATGAATTGCTCATTACTTTTTTCCTTTTCGTTGCCAGTACAATA
>NZSE01000007.1 GCA_002703515.1 Paracoccaceae bacterium
CAAAGGCGGTTTCCGAAAAATTGAATTCCCTTGCAATCTGCTGCATCTGAACTTTATTTAGCCCTTCTGCTTCAGGCAAGACTGCCAATTGATTGCCGCTGAAAGGTCTTGGGGTGAAGACATCGCAGATGAAGTAGCGATAGTTCAAGTGAATCGATTTCCTTGAAGATGGTGTTTAGTTCAAAAAAGTCCTCAATCAGAAAAAATGGCGGGCACAAAAATTTAGTTGATCGGTCTGGCTTGGGGTTTCCAATCCAGCATCCGGGAAGCTTTGGAAAGATTCATGGTTTTCTGTTCATAATCTCCACTTATCATAAAACTCTGAAAACCTGCTTTCAGTTCTAGTGCAGCATTCATGGCTGAAGCAACATCTTCATCTGTTGTGGCAATGGTTGGAGTTCCTAGTTTTGTCTCTTCAAGCCACTTTTCTTTTAGAGTTGGATGGCAAAGCCTAAGTGCATTCACATGACAACCCCAACGACGCCAAGCATTTCTACATACCTGTTCTCCCATCCATTTTGTAAATCCGTATAGTTCCGTTTCATCTGGAGGGATTTCTTCGTCAGGGAAATAACGGCTTCTAAGATCTGAATATACAGACATGCTACTGCAATAAACCGCTTGTGTGATCCCTTGCTTCGCTGCCGTTCTAAAGAGAAAGTGGAGTCCTTTGATGTTAACATCATATGCCGAATCGATTCCGGACCATTCCTCCCATTCCAGGTTGCCCATAGCTAAATAGATGAATGCATCCATTCCTTTGGCCGCAGTTTCCAGGGCTTGGGGATCGGTTATGTCTCCTTGCAGAAACTCTATCGAAGAATCGGTAGGAGCATGACGATCGAACACACGTAAAGTGTGATTTTTTTTGAGAAAGGGAATCACAAGCGTTCCAACAATACCGCTACCCCCAGCAAGTAAAACTTTCATAAATCTTTATATTTCTTGGTTTCTTAGAAGTTTAACCCTTCAACGCTCCAGTCGTGATACCGCTCTGAATTTGTCGCTGAAAGGTAATGTATACAATCAATGAAGGAATCATGATTATGGTTAGTGCTGCAAACAAGGCGCTCCAATCATTTTCATAAAATTGCTTGAATAGCATAAATGCCAAACCCTGAGAAAGCATATACTTGCTTTCATCACTGATGAGCACCAAAGGTAAGACATATTGGTTCCACATTCCAAGAAAGTTAAAGATCCCCATACTGATTAATCCTGGAGATGCCATCGGCAACATAACTTTAAAAAATACTTGAAATGGATTAGCACCATCTATGATCGCAGATTCTTCAAGTTCAGTGGGCAAAGTCTTGAAAAATCCTGTGAGGAAGAAAATTGTGAAGGGTAGAGAATAGGCCACATAAACCAGTATCAACCCATGAAATGTGTTGAGCATTCCTAATTGGTTCACAAGGGAGAAGAGAGGAACCAATGCAAGGAATACGGGGAAAAGCATGCCGGATAGAAATAGATAGAAAAGGAACCGATTTCCCACAAAACGAAAACGTGCGAGGACATAGGCTGCCATTGCCGATAAAATCAATGTTAAAAGCAGGGCAGGTATCACAACGATAAGTGTATTAAAAAGATATTCTCCTACATGGGCTTTGTTCCATGCTCGTTCAAAATTATCCCATTGCAACTCAGCGGGTGGAGACCACGGACTGAAGAACAGTTCTTGATCTGTCTTGAATGAGCTGTAGACCATCCAAAGCATGGGAAAAATGACAATAACCGACCATGCAACAAGAACAGTTTGGGTTGAAATCGCGGACCATCGACTGACTTGATACATTGGATCTCCTAAAATTCAATGGTCTCTCGCCTCGTCATCTTCATAATGAGGAGGGAAAGGATGATGACAATGATAAAATAAACCATCGCTATACTGGTTGCGTAACCNAATCTNCTGTGNAGAAAGGCNTGTTCATATAAAAGTGTTGCCAGTACGTCCGTAGCCCGGTCAGGGCCTCCTTGAGTCATAGTATACGTNATCCCAAACATATCCATTGCGAGNACGGTAATAAAGACGAGGGAAGAACGCATGTTTTCCCACAATAGAGGCAAGGTCACCTTNAAGAAGGTNGTCATTCTTCCAGCCCCGTCTATTGCTGCTGCCTCATANAGTGTTTTCGGAATAGAAAGCATTCCAGCCATAAAAATCACCATGAAGAATCCGGCAGATTGCCATACTGTAACAAGGGCAATCGAACTCAACGCCGTGGCAGGATCTCCCAACCATACAGGTGGGTCCTCAATTCCTATGGCCTTCAGCAATGAGGAAAAAATTCCGATTGTTGGNTGATAGACAAAGCTCCAGAGAATCCCAATTGCAACAACTGACATCATCTGAGGGAAAAAAAATGTAATCCTATAAAAATGGCTGAAACGGACTTTCTGAGAAATCATAAATGCCAGAAAGAGAGCAAAGCCGAGGGTAACCAGTGGAAGAACTACGAGGTAGATGACATTGTGGGTTAGAGCATTCCAAAACTGGTCATCTTCAATAAGTTTTTCAAAATTCCGCANTCCGACAAATTTTGGAGATTTTCTCAGTCCTTTCCACTTAGTAAAAGCAATGTACATTGCCTGAACATAGGGATATAGAACAAAAAGGCCGTACAGAAAAAGAGCTGGTGACAAAAAAGGAATGATGATTTTGTACTTGTTACGGTACATAAGAATTCAGTTTCTGACGGAAATTTTGGGATTCAATTGGGGAAATGAAAAGTGGACCGGGACATCGTCTTTCAACATGTNCCGGCCCCATTTTCCTGTGATTCAAGATTCCAATCACAAAGGCTTAGGAGTCCTTAAAAAAGTAGCTTAGGATTTTTTAAGGACTGTCTATGAAATCAGGCTCGAGTGTATTTAGGAATATCTTCGTCTTCCTTCACCTCATCAGCCACTTCCTGGACACGTTCAATGAATTTCTCGGCACTGATCTTTCCTGTCAGGAGTGATCCCATACTGTTCTTCGCTTCTTCCATGATGTCGGAATACCAACCACTGAAGGAAGGACGNTCCAGAATATTGGGACCNGCATTTTCAACTGCAGCAAGTGCTGAAGTCATTGCTGAACTCAATTCAACTCCTTCTGCTCCNCCAATAACAGGCATTACGGATCCAACATTCTTTGCAAACCAGGCAGCACTTTGTTTAGACAAGAGACATCTCAAAAATTCAACTCCTGCAATTGGATTTTTTGCATTTGAAAAAGCCATAAATGGCTCTCCTGAACTTGCATCAATCCAGCTGAAAGTCGAAGCATCATTACCCGGAACCGGTTTAACCACCATGTCAAAGCCTGCCGGGGTAATGCTCCGCATTTCATTTTCCAACCAGGTTCCACATGGAAGGAAAGCGGCCTTCTTTTGCAACCACTCTGCTTGTGATTCCGTATGAGTAAGCCCTGATGTTCCTTTCATGATGTATCCATTATCATGAAGTGCTTTCATTTTCTGCAATGCCTCGAGCATAGCTGGATGNTCCCATGCACCACTTTTAAGATTGTCGATGTCCTTCCAAACCTGAACTCCACCAATCTTTTCAACCAAGGGTTCCAAGACACCAAAAATCATATATTGAGGATACTTTCCTTGATAGGTCCAGGGTGCCATTCCAGAGGATTTAATGGTTTCACAAAGTGACATCATCTCATCCCAGGTATTGGGATAGGACCAACCTTTCTGCTCAAAAAGGGTTTTACTGTGCCAGACACCAAAGATCGTAAAAGCAATATTCACGTAACGNTGCACTCCATTGAAAATCCCTGAAGCCTGAGATCCAGGAAAAAGGGTTTCACCAAAAGTTTTTCCAGGAGTATCCAAGGCTGGAGCCTTCATCAAAGCCNCAAGATCCATCAATTCACCTTCGGCCACCAGNGCTGCCGTATCCAAATGCCCTGCTCCACTATTATCAATCACATCAGGGGGATCGCCGGCAATGATTCTGGGACGTAAACGTTCTCCAACGCGTTGGATGCCTTCGACCGACATCGAACTTCCAGAATGCACTTCAGCAAATATTTCAGCTGCATATTCAATATAGGCATGGCCGAAACCACCGCTAAAGAACACTCCTTCGCCTTTTACATTACTAGGCATTCCAAGAGGATTCCTCGCCCCAGGAGCTACCTTAATGCCGGTTTTGGCAAAGGCAAGGTTACTGGATAAGGCGCTCAAACCCGCTCCTACACCAGCGGCACTAGAAAGTTCGATAAACCTTCTGCGTGTCATGGATGACTTTTTCATGGGTCTCCTTTTAATGTTTTTTTAGAAACGTTATCAAACGATTTTGAACAAGCACCATCAAGGAAATTTAAATCTTCTCAAGAAAATTACCATGAAGATCCAAAAAACCTTGTGCTGCACCCCAAACCAAAATGATTCTTGAAATCTGCATTTTTAAGAACAGGATTCAGAGAATGTATTGAATGTAATTGCAAAAAAAGAACCTTTCAAGGAAAAGTAAGCTTTGTTTTATCAGCTATGATCATACCTGAAGAATCCAGTTATAACTCAACATAATGTGATTGATTTTCACTGAATCTTTTATTTCCAATCACATTCTTAAAAACCTTAATCTCATTCTCAGCTTCCTTTAGATTCATTTCTTATTTTTTAAAGATTCAATTTTCAGTGACTCAACCATTGAAAAATACATTTTATTGAAGAATGAATCCATGAAACTCTATTTTAAAAATATCATAAGATTCATAAGGACACTCCTTAGATGTTCTGCATAGTTTTTCTTCTAAGTCGGTGGAATCGATACTGATTTTACAAACATTCTTCATGATGAATTCCTTGAACGGCAAGCTTTGGTCGGATAATTTTTTTTAATTTTAAAGAGACTCCTTGACTGTCTTGAACATCTTCATCAGAGGCTTCTAGAGTAAAAACAGTGAAATCCGCCATATTTCCTATTTTCAAAAAATCACTCTCATTTTCGTCTGGGAACAGGAATCCTGCAGGGCGATTTGAACCGGCTTTAATAACCTCCTCGAGAGACATTCCCAAATTCAGCAATTTTGAGAGTGTGGTAGGAAGGTCGAAAACGGGGCCCTGAACATTATTTTGATGGAGGTCGGTGCTGATGATATCTGCTTTAATACCTTGATCGAGAGCAAATTGCATGACTTCAAATGAAAAAGAAGCAGCACCATGTCCAACGTCCATTAAGACCCCCCGTTCTTTTGCATCCTTCACGGCATCAAGAGATTTTGAATCTTCCATTAAATTACCTCCTGGTTTCCCATGGAATGCATGAGTTACCACATCACCTTCTTCAAGATTTTCTAATACCTCTTCAAAAAGAGGAGGAGGTTCTCCGACATGAACAATGAGAGGGAGGCCAGCTATACGAGCAACCTTTTTTGCCACCCGAACTGCATACACACCAAGATCTCCTGTNATNACATGACTTGCTCTGCACTTGATCCCCCGAATCAAATCTGGATATGAGCTGATCTTANTNAGGGTGCGGTCAATATCCACAGAACGAAAACCCAGAGAAAGTTCACTGATTCGATTACATGCGACCAAGCCAATACTACCGATGTTTAAAAATGCTAAAATTTTTTCTCTTGCATCCTTTGCAATAAACTCTGAAAAACCTGTAAAATTTGCTTCACCTGCTGATCCACAATCGACCATCGTGGTTACTCCTGTTCGCAAGCCTGCCTGTTCAGGACGGATTGAGATATCAGTAGCTCCAAAATAAACGTGAACGTGAAGATCAACCCAACCCCTTGAAATCAGAGCATCCTTGAAAAAAAACTCTTCCAGTCCTTGAGGGTTATCCAGTTTTTGACCTAAGCGAGCAATCCTGCCTTCCTTGATTTCAAGATCAATGGGTGTTGTTGCAAAGCCATTTGAAGGTATTGGGGTAACTTGTCTAACGATCATAATGAATCCTTATTCAATTTAAACTCAATGGGATCTCAGACAATAATGGAATCTTGTAACTCTTTTGAAAAGATTTTTCCAAAATACTCATCACCCAGTCACTGTAAGAAAATGCTCTTTTCCTTTCTTTTTTCATAAAAAGTCAAAATTTATTCTTAATTCCTTTCAAAATGCCCTACGGATTGAAGTAGACTAAAGGAACTCGTAATGAATTCATTGAATTTTTGAATGATTAAAGTCATTGATTCAATTTTTTGACTTCTAAATAATTAAAAGAAATCAATATGGAGATACCAATCATTTTTGGAATACAAGGTACAAAATTAAGCAAAGAGGAAGCAGATTTCTTCCGCAATACAAAACCATTTGGTTTCATATTATTCACACGTAATCTTGAAAACCCTGATCAGGTTAGAAAGCTTATAAACGATTTAAAGGATTGTGCTGATCTTGAAGAAATCCCCATTCTTATCGATGAAGAAGGAGGGTCGGTACAAAGACTTCCACAAACCTTCTGGGAAACAAGGCCTTCAGCCAAAGAACTTGGCTTAAACTTTCAGGAGGATCCAAAAAAAGCAATGAACCTTACCAGAAATAATTACTATGAAATTGGACTGACTCTTAAGGATCTAGGAATTTCCGTGAATGCTGCACCTGTATTTGATATCCAGTATCAGAGTACCCATGAAGTCATTGGAGACCGTTCCTTTGGATCAGATCCCTATGCGGTATCAGTTCTTGGAAGAGCAGCAGCTGAGGGTTTAAAGAATGCCGGAGTGATTCCAATCATGAAACATATTCCAGGACATGGAAGAACAACTGTTGATTCTCATTTCAACCCTCCTGTGATTGATGCTTCTTTGAAGGAACTCAGGAAGTCTGATTTCATCCCTTTTCAAGAAAATTCAGACCTTCCTTTTGCAATGACAGGGCATGTACAGTTAAATGTCGTAGACCCAAATCTTCCTACAACTTTATCTTCTAAGGTCATTGAAGGCATCATTAGAGATGAAATGCAATTTCAAGGATTACTGATTTCAGACTGTCTATTTATGGATGCTTTACCAGACACAGTACCTGAAAGAGTTCAAGCTAGCCTTAAAGCAGGATGCGATCTGGCTCTTCATTGTCATGGAAATATTGATGACATGAAAAAATCGATAGTCAATATACCCCCAATTTCTTCAAAAACGAAGGAACGATGGGATTCAACCTTAGAATGGCTTTACTCAAAATAAAAATTAATTACTACAGTTTAAATTCTTATATTTGAGTAAGACAATTTGAAAAATTACATAGAATTCTAAATCACCAAAAATAATATTTTTTTATCTGTTTCATTGATTTCATTATCAGGAACAAGAATATATTGTTCCTGATTAAACTATACTATATGTTTCTCTAATATTTATTTAATGATTATAATCACCTTTGAATTATAGGAAATAAAATGGGCGAGACCATCAGTTTGGATCAACGCAGGCAGGAAAGTTGGGGAAGACAAGAAAATGAGCAGGCAATCCGGGAAGNCCTGGCAGCCGTTCATCGATTAGCCCATCTTTTCGGGTGGGATGACAACATCTTTAATCATTTTTCCTGTGCGCTTC
>NZSE01000008.1 GCA_002703515.1 Paracoccaceae bacterium
GGATGCCTGGATTGGAGATCTATTCTTTATAATAGGAGCAATATTTTTTTCTATTTATGTCGTTCTAAGTAGGTTATGGAATATTACCATGACCCAATTACTCTTTTGCGGATCTGTGATCAATGCAATTATATATCTTCCAATTTATATTGCCTTCCTTCCTAAAGGTATAACAGAAGCACCAAATCAAATTTTAGTGCTACAGATGATATACCAAGGCTTTGTTCCAAATCTTATTGGAATATTTTTTATAACCTATGCCTCTCAAAAAATTGGATCAGCATCAATATCAGCCATACTATCATCAGTTCCACCAATTGGGTCAGTTTTAGGGTTGCTGATACTCGGTGAACTTCTAGGAATATTTGGTTGGTTGAGCCTAATTTTGATTACACCAGGAATATTATTAGTTGTCTTAAAAAGAGAATAAATTATTTGATTACAAAATATGGAGAGAAAATGCTATTTGAAAATTTAAAGATCCGTGATGTCAATCTTAAAAACCGCGTAGTGGTGTCTCCAATGTGTCAATATTCGGCTAAAGATGGGTATGCTCAAACACACCATAAAANCCATTATGGGCAACTTGCTATGGGTGGAGCGGGGTTAGTTTTNCTTGAGGCAACTGGGGTTACCGCACAAGGACGAATAACCAATGGATGTTTGGGCATTTGGGANGATAAGCAAATAGATGGATTAAGAGAAATCACTCAATCGATTAAGACACTAGGATCGNCTCCNGCNATACAACTGGGTCATGCNGGACAAAANGCAAGCATGCAAAGACCATGGCACGGCAACGGTCCNCAAACAANCATCGATACGGATAGAGGTGATATAATATGGGAACCAATCGCTCCTATGGATCGGCCCTTAGACGANGGTTGGTTAAAGCCGAAAAAAATGGAAAGAAAAGANTTAGATGAAGTCAGAGATGCGTTTGTAGAAGCATCCGAAAGGTCTGTAGAGGCAGGATTTGAGGTTATAGAAATCCACATGGCGCANGGATATCTTCTTCATAGCTTTTTGTCTCCATTATCTAATTCTAGAAATGATGAGTACGGTGGCTCAATAGAGAACAGGATGCGCTTTCCTATCGAAGTTGTTAAAAAAGTTAGAGAGAGAATAGGAGAAAACATGCCTNTTTTCGTTAGAATTTCTGCTGAAGATGGGATAGATGGAGGTTGGACTATCGAAGATAGTGTTAAATTTTGCCATATCCTTAAGGAGGAAGGAGTTGACGTTGTCGACTGCTCTTCAGGTGGCAATTCATCTAAAGGTGCTACTGCNTCTGGCCAGAAAAGAAANTCAGGATTTCAAGTACCCTTTGCAGNAAAAATTAAGAACGAAGTAGATATTAAAACACAAGCTGTAGGGTTGATTAGAACTTTTGACTTTGCAAATTCTATTTTAAAAGAAGAAAAAGCAGATTTGATTGCCTTAGGAAGACAGCATCTATTTAATCCATTCTGGACAAATCAGGCAAGAGAACTTGCAAATCAAAATCAGGATTTCAAGGAATGGCCACAGCAATATCGCTGGTGGTTAAGTAAGTGGAAGTCAGCATTAAGTGATATTAATGAGAAGCCCTAAACCATGAACCCGCTTTTCGATCACTTGTTTGCAAAGAACCAGGGCTCAAAAATTTTCCTTAGTTTTTCTGACCAGGATAAGACGCTTTCATACAATGAATTTTTAAAAGAAATAAAATGTACAGCTAATTGTCTTAAGAAACTTGGTTTGGAAAAGGGAGACAGGTTAGTACTGCAAATAGAAAAATCGCATCACGTTTTTACAATTTACGGTGCCTGTGTTCAGCTAGGTGTAATCTTTATACCTTTAAATACAAGTTATACTGCATTTGAAACAGAATACTTTCTAAATGATAGTGAGTGTAAGCTATTTATTACTACAACAAAAATGCTNAATGAATTGGATACAATTGAAAAAAAAGGAAGTTATAATATAGAAACAATAGATGCAGACTTTAATGGAAGTTTTTTTTCTAATTTTAATGTAAATGAAACTTTAGATTCTATTGAGGTACAAGGTGAAGACGATATAGCAGCAATCCTTTATACATCAGGAACTACAGGTCGATCTAAAGGAGCTATGCTATCTCAAGGAAATTTGCTATCAAACGCTTCAACTCTTTCGAAGTCTTGGGACTTTAATGCGTCGGATATATTGTTGCATGCGCTACCAATTTACCATACACACGGTTTATTTGTAGCAACAAATATTGCCTTAATATCAGGTAGTCAAATCCGATTTCTAAAAAAGTTTGATGTAGAAGATATTATAGGTAACCTTCCATCTACGACTGTCATGATGGGAGTACCAACTTTCTACACTAGGTTGCTAGCAAAAAATAAATTCAACAAAGAGATAACTAAAAATATGCGCCTCTTTATTTCTGGAAGTGCTCCTTTATTGGAAGAAACACACAAGAAATTTTATGATCTCACAGGGCATAAAATTTTAGAACGTTACGGAATGACAGAAACAAACATGATTACTTCAAACCCCTACACTGGAGATAGGAAAGCTGGCACTGTTGGCGTTGTTTTAGAAGATGTGGAGATCAGAGTAGTTGCTGCAGAGAATAAAAAAGAGGTTTTAAAAAATGGAGAAATAGGCGTTGTAGAGGTTAAGGGCCCCAATGTTTTCAAAGGGTATTGGAAACAACCCGAAAAAACAAAAAGCGAATTTAGAGAGGATGGCTTTTTTATTACTGGTGATATGGGATACTTGGATCAAGATCAATACCTTACAATTGTAGGCCGAAATAAGGA
Organism: Paracoccaceae bacterium; assembly: GCA_002703515.1. GTDB lineage: Bacteria > Pseudomonadota > Alphaproteobacteria > Rhodobacterales > Rhodobacteraceae > CACIJG01. The sequence goes on from NZSE01000008.1 coordinate 2,796, forward strand.
CCTTATAATCACGGGAGGTTTAAACGTATACCCAAAAGAAATTGAGACAATTATTGACACACATAATGACGTTGAAGAGTCTGCGGTGGTCGGAGTTTTGCATCCAGATTTTGGCGAGGGTATTATAGCGATAATAGTTGAGAAAAGAGGGCATACTGTTAATTTACAAAGTCTCAATGAGACCCTTGGAAAAAACCTTGCTAGTTTTAAATTACCAAAAAAATTTCATATAATTAAAGAATTACCTAGAAACTCAATGGGAAAAGTGCAGAAAAATATTCTGAGAGATACATACAAAGATGAATTCAGGGCAACCAATGAGTAAATTAGAAATAATAAAACAGCATATCACAGAACAGGAAATTNAGGCAGGCCGAAAAAAAGGTTCTGTTAAACTAATTGCTGTGTCCAAAACAAAACCTATGGATCAAATAAAGCCAGTTGTAGATGAGGGCCAAATTCACTTTGGTGAAAATAAGGTTCAGGAGGCTCTATTAAAGTGGCAAGAATTTAAGATCAGAAATAAGGATATAGATTTACATCTTTTAGGTCCTTTACAATCCAATAAAGTTAAAAAAGTATTCGGCTTATTTGATTATATACATAGTTTAGATAGAAACTCTTTAGCTGAGAAGATATCAGATGAAGTGCAAAAGAAAGGATTCTGCCCAAAAATTTTTATTCAGGTTAATACAGGTTTAGAGCAACAAAAATCTGGAATAGAGCCAGAAAAACTACCTGAATTTTTGAGTGTAATTCGGAAGAACATGGATTTGAACATTGTAGGTCTAATGTGTATCCCACCTATTAATGAAGCACCTGAAAAACATTTTAAGTTTCTGAAAAATTTAGCTGATGAAAATGGTCTTCTAGAGTTATCAATGGGTATGAGTTCAGATTACATCACAGCAATAAATTGTGGTGCTACATTTGTACGAGTTGGGACAGCCATTTTTGGTTTAAGGGAATAAGTTCAAAGAATGTGGCCGCTTTTTTTAGCTTTTGTTTTCAAGTAGTCTTTATTATTCGGATTCATACTTGCTATTAAAGGCACTCTTTCTTTCACCGTGATTCCATTATTAGTTAAAAATTCAATTTTTTTTGGATTGTTGGTCATCAACTTTATTTTAATAACACCTAAAGATTTTAAAATTTTTGCAGCAATCTCAAGATCTCTTTCATCATCTTCAAAACCAAGTCTATGATTTGCATCGACGGTATCAAAACCTATATTTTGGAGATGGTAAGCTCTCATTTTGTTTGCTAAACCAATTCCTCTNCCTTCCTGATTTAAGTATAGCAAAATCCCATTTCCTTCATTTTTCATTTTTGACATTGAGACACTAAATTGTTCCCCACAATCACATTTTTCTGAACCTAGTAAATCACCCGTAAAACAAGCTGAGTGTACGCGTGTTAGAGCGGGTTGAGTTATTTTTGGATTTCCAAATACTATCGCATAGTGTTCAGTTAAATCTGTTATTTCCCTAAATACCGTTAAACTTATATTTTGGTATCCTTTAATTGGTAGTTGGGCTGTGCTTAAAGTTGGCAAAAAATTTGCGTTATCATTTTTAAATTCTAAATGTCTAATATCAGATTCAGATATTTGAGAAGACACTAATTTTTCTTTTATGCTTTTTGGTATTTTTATGAGTATTGACGCTGGTAAAAGTCTTGCTTTCTTACATAGAGATATTGATACAGCAGCAATTTCGAAGTTACCTTCTCTCTCACTGTAAAATGGACCCTTGAATGGGTAATCGAGATCCCTTGATGGATCTGCAATAGCTTGGAGAAGTTCTATATCGACTTGGTCCTTTATAGCAAGTCTAGTAACCGATTCATTATATATCCTGGCTTTTAATACCTTTGCTCTTCTATTTGTTATAGCTATCTCAAATTTAAGGTTGTTTGTTATCTGATTTATCTTCTCTAGTTTCTCTGAATATAATGTTTCTATAGCGGCAACTAAAACAGACTGATCTGTATTATATAAGATGATTGGTAGCCCTAATCGTAAATCTGATATCAATCTTGAGGTTATTTCGGATGAGCTTAAAAGCATTTTTATTTTTTCAAATAGTTTAGAATTTCAATTTTCATGTTAGATTGATGCTAAGGAAATTTTCTATAGATGTATATCTTATAATTATCATTAGCTTAAGGTTAAAAGTGTGAGATTAGCTATTATAACATCAAATAATTTTTTTGGAGAGAGCTTGAAGAGCTTGCTGGAAAATTACAGTTTCAAAAATGACATATCTATAACTTTAAAAGATTTTAGTTTGGATAATATTGAAGAGGTTGATGTGATAGTGAGTGATTATAAATTTGAGCAACTAAAATATTTGCTAAAAAAATCCAATATAAAAGAAAATAAAATTCAAGAGTTAGAAAAAATATTAATTAGCGAAAAAGAATTCGAATTGCCTCCAAAGAATAATATCTATATAAAGCGACCTTTTCGATTTATTGAGCTGGTTGAAGTGTTGCACTCAATGGCCGAAAGGTTGAAAAACAAAAAAGATGAAAATTTTTTTTTGGGGTACCTAAGTTTCATAATTCCTGATAGAAAACTAAGTTACAAAGATAAAAACGTCGTTGAGTTAACAGAAAAAGAAAGCGATATAATAGTGTCGTTGTTTAATTCTTCCGATAGAGGAATAACCAAAGAGGAGGTCATGTCGCAAGTATGGATGTTAAGTCCAAATATAGAGACGCACACTTTTGAAACACACCTTTTTAGACTTAGAAAAAAAATAAGAGAAAATCTTTTTCTCAAAAATTTAATAGTGAATAAACAAGGTAGATATTACCTGAATCATGAACTTATAGGTCAGAAAAATTGAAACCACTTGCAATAGCTTCATGGAATATAAATTCTGTTAGATTGAGAGTTGAATTAGTCTCAAGATTTTTAAAGCTTGCCGACCCAGATATAATGTGTCTTCAAGAAACAAAGTGTATTGACGAAAAACTTCCTTTAGAAAACTTTGAAAAGTTGGGTTATAAATTCGCCGCTTTTAGGGGAGAAAAATCGTATAATGGTGTTTTGATTCTATCAAAACAAAAAATAGTAAAAGTGGAGAAATTTAATTTTTGTGACAAAGACGATGCTCGGCACATTGGAATTGAACTTGAAGACGGTATAAAGGTGCACAACCTTTATATTCCAGCTGGAGGAGATTTGCCTGATACAAAATTGAATCCAAAGTTTGAGCATAAAATTAATTTTCTTTCGGAAATGAAGGACAAATATTTTAAAGGTGAAAACAGGAAAACTATAATTGTAGGAGACTTCAACATAGCTCCCTTACCAGACGACGTTTGGAGCCATAAAGCTCTTCTAAACGTCGTCTCTCATACAAAAATAGAAACAGACCTTTTATCAGAGATAAAAAAAAATGGAAAATGGCTTGATACATTTCGAGAAATAATACCATCTGGAAAATTATACAGTTGGTGGTCATATAGAGCTCGCGATTGGAAGGCTTCAAATCGCGGAAGACGTTTAGATCATATATGGGCGAGCAATGATCTAAAATCTAAATTAAGTAGAGTCGAAGTTTTTTCAGAAGCTAGAGGTTGGGAAAGACCGTCGGATCATGTTCCTATACTAGCTATTTTTTAATTCTTTCATAATCCTTATCAGTTTTAAAAATTTCATTTGATATATAGTTATTTTTTTNAATATTATTCAGNGTNACTTTTATNGTNTCGCCAANTTNATTTTTGAANTCCCATCCGNATAGTGATAAAGGGTTTTTACTAAATTCAATCCTNAGNNNANATTGCGNATTGNGGACTTTNAAAAAAATAAAATCATCTAATTCAAAAACCTNANCATTTTCACCGATTAATGAGCTCAAATCATTTNTAATNAANAAGCCTANAGGNGTGGANGANATGGGGTANGTCAAAGGNCCACTACCGCTGTTTTTGGGATCAAATATCAACACCGCCTGTTGTTTTGTAACAATTTGTAAGTTATTCGGAGGATCGTAAGAAAAACGAATTTTTCCTGGTTTTTTTAAAAACAAAACGCCTGTCATAATATCTCCCGTATTATTAGTTTGAGAGAAGTTTGCCTGGAGTGTTCTAATATCTTCTAGATAGTCGTTAATTAGTTTTAGGGTATTGTTTTTAGGGCTCGCAGCATCAATTGAAAAAATAAAAATAAGAAAGATACTAAAAATTGTTTTAAGAAACTTTTTTCTAATATTCAAGAATTGCATCATGTATTATTTTCAGGAATTAATATGTCACGCTTTCCAACGTGGTTTGCAGGAGATACAAATCCTTTTTCTTCGAGCGCCTCTACTATCTTAGCTGCTCTGTTGTATCCAATCGACAATTTTCGTTGAATATATGATGTTGAGCATTTCCTGTCTCTTCTGACTATCTCTAATGCGTCTTCAAGAAGGTCTTCCTCATCACTATTATCGCTTGTAGTGGATGGAACATAAAAGCTATCCGTATTTTCAATACTCTTTGAGTCCAAGATTTCCTCTCTATACTCGGGGATACCTTGCTTCTTTAGATGAGATACAATTTCTTCAACTTCTGCATCGGATACAAAAGGACCATGAACACGNGTTACTTTACCTCCATTAGCCATGTATAGCATATCTCCCATNCCAAGAAGTTGTTCAGCGCCCATCTCTCCTAAAATTGTTCTACTATCTATTTTTGATGTTACTTGGAAAGAAATTCTTGTAGGAAAATTAGCTTTTATTGTTCCAGTGATTACATCTACCGATGGCCTTTGAGTCGCCATTATAAGATGTATGCCTGCTGCTCTAGCCATTTGTGCNAATCTTTGGATACAACCTTCTATNTCTTTTCCTGCAACCATCATTAAGTCTGCCATTTCATCAACTATAATGACTATGAATGGTAANGCTTTAGGNTCTTCCCTTTGTTCTTCATATATGGGTTCACCTGTATTTTGATCAAAGCCCACTTGAACAGTTCTTGAGAAAGTTTCTCCATTTTGGATTGCTTCACTTACTTTAGAGTTAAAACTTTCTATATTTCGAACTCCCATTCGTGACATCTTTTTATATCTCTCTTCCATTTCTAATACCGCCCATTTCAGGGCAACCACCGCTTTCTTTGGATCTGTAACCACAGGGCTAAGTAGATGAGGTATGCCATCGTAAACAGAGAGTTCCAACATTTTCGGATCAATCATTATNAGTCTACATTGCTCTGGGGTAAGTCTGTANAAAAGGGATAAGATCATTGTGTTGATCCCGACAGATTTACCTGACCCAGTTGTTCCAGCTATNAATAGATGAGGCATTTTTGCCAGATTTGCTATGANGGGCTCACCACCTATATCTTTACCTAACGCCAGTGGTAAATGAAAACGGCAATCTTCATAACTCTTTGATGATAACAGCTCTTTCAAAAAAACNTTTTCTCTAATTGAATTTGGGAGCTCAATCCCTATGACAGAACGCCCTGGTATGGTCGAGACCCTGGTAGCCAAAGCAGACATTGATCTTGCTATATCCTCAGATAAAGAAATTACCCGACTAGCTTTTAACCCAGCAGCTGGCTCCAGTTCATATAGAGTTACCACAGGACCTGGTTTTACGGAAATGATAGAACCCTTGACACCATAATCTTCTAACACTGCCTCAAGCATTTTTGCGTTTTCATTTAATGAAACAGAACTCACAGAGCCCACATATTGTTGACTGTACTCGCTAAGAAGAGCTAAAGGAGGGAAATGGTATTTGTCTTTGTTAATTGANAAATCAAGTGAGGGCTGTGCTTCCGAGGCTGCCCTACTNCTGCTTTTAATTTTGCTTGATCTTGTTTTTATCCGTCCATGGCCGAAAATACTGATAGATGGTTTGCTGCTAATTCCTTTTAAAAGGTCTTTCCCGTTTTCCTTAGTAGCTGAGAATTTTTGGTCTGTATAACTATAGTTTTGATTTTTTCCTATAATGTTGTTTTGCTCTGTCGAGTTAAACTTTAAGTCACCTTTCTTATAATTTTCTTTATCGGAAGAAGATATTATTCTTATAAAAACCCTGATTGCTTTATATGACCCCATCAACAAGATATTTAAATGCCTAAACCTATTTATAGCTAATGCTTTAACTTCGTGTTTTTTGATACCAGCAACAAGGAAAAACAAAAAAATAGAAAAGGTTAAACAGATTATCGCAATCNACTGAAGCCATTGGTTTATTTCAAAAGGTTGAAAAATTAGAAGTTTCTTCAAAAATGTATCACCAAATATTCCACCTAGACCATACTCAAAAGGCCAATTGGTAGGGGGAGCATTAGTTGATAAAAATATTGAGAAAAAAGCGATAAATAGAGGCAACAAAATTATTCTTTTAAAGATATAAACTGGAGAACTAGCAAACAGAAACCTAATCGACCAAGTAAATAGAAATACAGGTAGTATAAGCATAGTAACCCCGATTGCTANATGGAGAGAATCAGCTAAATAAGAGCCAAATTTACCAAATAAATTTGCAACTGCTCCATCATTGGCATTACGGAAACTAGGATCATTTTGAGAGTATGTAATTAGAGATAGTAGTAAAAAAAGAGATAAGAAAAAAAGTACAGTTCCAAAAGATTTAAAAACAATGAATTTTAAAAACTTTCTTGAATACTCCTTTGCAGCTGAATCTGCATAGTCAACTTTTTCTAAAAAAGACATTATTTCTGCTCATTTTTTCTTGGTTAGTACAAGATATATTAAAAGTAATATACTTTTTTTTGTCTTTCGGGTAAAGGTCAGACTTTTTATTTTATTGTATAATTTTTTCGATNGTTAGCCCGATACTCATTAGATCAAATTCGTTATTGGGGGGTCCCATAATCATTAAACCCGAAAAATCTGTTTCAGTAGGCAATGTTAAAGCACATAGGTTTAACGAATTTGCAATTCGGGTATTTCGTAAAGCTAATAAATTTTTTTCAGTAAACAAATCATGGTCATCTATTAATTTAGTAATTCTCGGTGGCTTTATTGGTGAGGTTGGGGCCAAGATAGCGTCGAAGCCCATAATTTTTTTGAGAAAACTCATCCTAAACTCAAATAGTTGCTGTAGAGAAAATACATAATCATGTGCTAATATATGCTGACCGCTTCGGAACCTTTCCCTTATCGGAGCAAACATTTTTTCTGGTGACTTTTCAATTTCTTTTTGCCACATGCCGTAAGCTTCTGCTGGAAAGACAATTTTACTTATTTCGAGTGCATTATCAATTTCTGAAATGGATTTATATTCTACTTTAGCACCGTTTTTNATNATTCTTTCAATAGCAGANTNAAAACTATCATTTATNTCNCTATCTATANTNTCAAAAAACATATTTTTTATNATTAAAAANTTAAAATCGCTNGCCTNNNATTTTTTTAGTTTTTGNAACTTNCCTTTTTTCATTNCGNGGAAAAGCAAATGGGTNTCATCAACATTTTTGCAAATNGGNCCAAGCGTGTCNAAGCTAGGNCAAAGCTTCAAAACTCCAGTTAAGTCGATAAGNTTATGAGTAGTTTTTAGNCCTACTAAATTATTCCAGGCTGCAGGAATTCTNACNGATCCACCAGTATCTGATCCAATTGANCCAATACAATAGTTTCTGGAAACNGATACTGCNGACCCTGAGGAAGANCCTCCAGAAACAAGNTCNTCATTAAATGGGTTAGNCTGGAGTAGCAGTAATTGTATTTAGACCAAGACCTGAAAATGCAAGTTCAGTCATATGTGTTTTACCTAAAATTATTACTCCTTGAGATTTTAATTCGTCTATGAAAACAGCGTTATTCTTTGCTTTTTTTTTATTAGTTAAAGAAGATCCACCGCGAGTAAATTCTCCTTCAATATCAGCTAGGTCTTTTACTGAAATTGGAATACCGTCGAGAACTCCTTTTCTTAATCCAATTTTGGCTCTTTTTTTTGATTCTTTAGCTGATTCTAGAGCTGATTTTTTCAAGACTGAAGTAAATACATTTTTGGACCTAGAGTCACTGTAGATTTTATCTAAATAGAAGCGGGTCAGTTCCTCTGGGCATAACTGCCCTTTTTCAAGCAATTTGCTAACGTCTTCAATTTTTTTAATTTTTAAATTCTCAAGGTCCATGTCTATTGTCAGTTGGTTTTATTTTCTTTTTGATATAATAAACTAGTTAAATTATTTACTAAATATTTTATTTTCTCCTAACGCACGATAAATTTTGCTAA
>NZSE01000009.1 GCA_002703515.1 Paracoccaceae bacterium
ACGGCGAATANGCTAGCAACTTAACATTTTCGTGAAAACATGTTTCAGCCAAGTCCGTATCAAATATTCGACAAAGTAAGCTATATTCATTNTGTATTGATGCAATTGAGAAGTCNTTATATTTTTTNGCTTCGTTGGCAAACTGCACNGTTCCCCAGGCTGTCTCATTAGATAACCCAATATATCTAATTTTNCCCTCTTTTTTNAGATCNTATAATTCCTTNACNACTAGCTCAATATTTTCTCGCTCTACANTACTTTCCTGGCTGGTAGGNTCGTAGTTCCAATATTGTCTAAAATGATAACTGCCTCTGTTTGGCCAATGTAATTGATAAAGNTCAATATAGTCTGTTTGTAAATTTTTTAGACTACCTTCTATTGCTAACCGGATTTCTTTTGGAAAAATCCCTTTACCATTCCTAACGTTTTTATAGCCTTTGCCACTGATTTTTGTAGCAATTACTAATTCTTTTCTTTTCTGCGAATTTTTACCAAGCCAGTTGCCCAGGATTCTTTCAGTATCACCCGTGGTTTCTGCTCTCAAAGGACAGACAGGATACATTTCGGCAGTATCTATGAAGTTAATTCCTGCATCTAAACTCATTTCTATTTGCTTATGGGCATCCACTTCATCAGTCTGCTCGCCCCAAGTCATCGTTCCTAAGCAAAAGTCTGTTACTTTAAGTTCTGTATTTCCCAAGTTTACAAATTTCAATTTTTATTCCTTCACAAGATTATTCGTGTGTTAACACTTTTAGGATTTAAGAAATGGCCTATAAGCTTTGACTATTAGTGCATAAACAATTATTTGTAAAATGTTAACAATAAATTTCTCAATGGGGTAAGCGATGGGTATGATTAGCAGTGTAAGGAAATTTTTTCGAAGAAAGCCATTGGTTGTTGTCATACGGCTAGATGGAGTCATAGGTGCAGTGAGTAGATTTGGGTCAGGAGGTCTAGACGATTCCAATACTCAAAAGTTATTAGAAAAAGCCTTTGAGTTCGAAAAGGCCAAAGCGATTGCAATAAAAATTAACTCTCCTGGCGGCTCGCCTACACAATCATCTCTTATAGCATCGAGAATTTTAAAATTATCTGAAGAGAAAAAAATACCTGTTTTATGCTTCTGTGAAGATGTCGCAGCATCTGGAGGCTATTGGTTAGCTTGTGCTGGTAAAGAAATTTACTCGGATATAAATTCGATTATAGGGTCCATAGGTGTTATCTCTGCAAGCTTCGGTTTTTCAGAGCTCATATCCCGATACGGTATAGAGAGAAGAGTATACACAGCTGGAGAAGAAAAGAGTATGCTGGATCCTTTCCAACCGGAAAAAGCTAGTGATGTAAAACGTTTAAAAGCTATACAAAAAGCCATTTTTGAAAACTTTAAATCTTTTGTGAGCGAGCGTAGAGGTGAAAAGATAAAAGGAAAAAAAATATTCAATGGCGAAGTTTGGGATGCGACAAGAGCAAAAGATCTTGGTCTCATCGATGGTATAGGAATGATGGAAGATATTTTGGAGGAAAAGTTCGGAGCTGATATAAAACTCAAATATATAAATAAAAAGAAATCATTTTTGTCTCGCTTTAGTAGCTCGTTAATAAATGATATAAACTCAAAAATCATCGAAAAATTCTACTTCTCGAAATTTGGGTTGTAATCAGTCGATGGGAAGCTAGTTGAAAGTAGAAAAAACAGCACTTATCACAGGGGGCGCCAGACGATTGGGGCGGTCTATATCGAAGGAGCTGGCAAGCGCTGGTTATAATGTAATTATACATTACAACAGCTCAGAGGATGATGCACTTAGCCTCAGAGACGAGTTACTGTTATTCGGTGTCGATGTTTTCCTTGTCCAGGCTGACCTATTAAATGACAATGAAACACTTTCGTTATTTGACAAGTGTGAAAAGCTAATAAAAAGACCAGTGAATTTACTTATAAACAATGCATCGATCTTCGAATATGACAATATAAAAACTGCAACTTTAGAAAGTTGGAATCGTCATCAAAAGTCAAATCTGCAGGCACCATTTTTTTTAACACAAAAATTTGCTCAGCAAGCACCAGAGCCTGAAAAGCTAGAAAACGGTGAGTTGGAAAGTAGGTCTTGTATTATAAATATAATTGATCAAAGAGTTCAGAATCTGACAACCGATTTTACGACTTATACACTAGCCAAATCCGCTTTATGGACATTGACACGAATTTCAGCTAAGGCGCTGGCCCCAAAAATAAGGGTGAACGCTATCGGGCCAGGTCCGACTTTGAAAGCAGAGTTTCAAAGTGTTTCGAATTATAAAAAGCAAAGGCTTTCTACACCGTTACAAAGAGGTTCAAGTACGTCTGAAATATGTGCAACAATAAAATACTTTGTTGATACTCCAAGTGTTAGTGGGCAATTGATTTGTGTTGATGGTGGACAGAATTTACAAGCAATAAAAAAAACTGAGGAAATAGATCAATAAATTAGGTGATTTTTGAAAATGACACAAAGTGATCCCAACAAATTCTCCGAGGGAGAAAAGGTAGTTTCCTCTATAGTTAAAACATTGCCGAATAAACCAGGGGTATATCGAATGCTTGATGATAACGGAAGCGTTCTGTATGTGGGAAAGGCAAAAAATCTGAAGAATAGAGTCTCAAGTTATTCGAGAGTGACAGGACATTCTCTTAGAATCGGCAGAATGATTTCTGCAACCAGAGATATGAATTTTTTCATAACAGAAACTGAGCTAGAAGCTCTCCTTTTAGAACAGAATCTGATAAAAAAATACAATCCCAGATACAATGTACTGTTAAAGGATGATAAGAGTTTTCCTCAGATTGCGATTACAAGAAATAAACAGTTCCCTCAAATAACAAAATACCGAGGAAAAAAGGTAAATGGCGTAAAATATTTTGGTCCTTATGCGTCAGCAACCGCGGTTAATAACGCTATTAATTACATACAGAAAATCTTTCAGCTGAGAAATTGTAGGGATAGTAATTTTTATGGGCGAAGTCGAGCGTGCCTTTTGCATTTTATAAATAAGTGCTCGGCTCCTTGTGTTGGGAAAATTTCTGAGGAAGAATATTTAAAAACAGTAGAAGACGCAGAAAATTTTCTACTAGGTAAACATACTGAAATCAAAGATAACTTGCAAAGCAATATGCTGAAGGCAAGTGAAAAATTGGATTTTGAAAGAGCTGCGTTTTATCGAGATCGAATTGAGCTAATCGCAAAAATTCAATCGAGTCAAAATATCAATAATTTGAACGTAGAGGATGCAGACGTTATAGGTCTATTTAGATTGGGTAATGAAGTGTGTATTCAAATATTCTTTATTCGATCATATGAGAATCGTGGGAATCATGCTTTTTTTCCAAAGACTGGGGGCGGTGCTGACGATACAGAAATTTTAGAAAATTTCATCGCCCAGTTTTATTCTGCAAAAATTCCTGCTAGAGAAATACTCATATCATCTTCTTTGAGAAATAACGAAGTATTAGTAAGGTTTCTCACTGAAAGAAGAAACCAAAAAGTTGTAGTTAGATCACCCTCTAGAGGAAGAGTAAAAGATCTAATAAAAACTGCTGAAAAAAATGCAAAAGAAGCGTTAGAGCGCAAGATGGCTATGAAGGCTTCTCAGAAATCGCTTTTTGAAGAAGTTGAAACTTGGCTAAAATTGGAAAAGAAAATAAAAAAAATCGAGGTTTACGATAACTCCCACATACAAGGGAGTTTCCCGATTGGCTGTCTTGTAGCTATAAATTTAGAGGGCTACTCAAAGTCAGATTACAGAAAATATAACATTAAGGACAGTTCTATAAATCCCAAAGATGATTTGGCAATTATGGGCCATATTTTTGAACGAAGATTTGGAAAGGTAAAAAGCGAAAATTTAGAAGATTTTAAGAAAAACCTCCCTGATCTGATTGTTATTGATGGTGGCCGAAATCAGATGAATGTTGCCTCCGCTGTCCTCAAGAAATACAAACTGGAAATTCCGATATTAGCTATTGCTAAAGGAGAGAAAAGGAATGAAGGAAGAGAAGACTTCTATTTTGAGGACAGAATTTTTAGTTTTCCTACAAGTAGTAGTGTCCTTTTCTTTTTTCAAAGAATTCGTGACGAAGTGCACAGGTTTGCTATTGGCTCTCATAGGCAGAAAAGATCTTCTGGTATCAACAAAAGTGAACTTGATGAAGTGTATGGAATTGGGCCTAAGAAAAAAAAAGAATTATTGCAGCATTTTGGGTCAGCAAAAGAAGTTGGGAAGGCAAGTTTAAAGGATCTACTAGGTGTAAAAGGAATATCGAAAAATTCAGCAGAAATTATTTTCAATCACTTTAATTCATGATATTACGGGAGCTTATGTATAGCTATATACCAAATTTTCTCACTTTTNTGAGGCTNTTTGCTGCNCCAATATTAATATTATACNTNATCATAGANCAATCTTTTTCTGGTAAGTACTTTGGTTTAATAATCTTTTTCTTTATTATTTTGACCGATTTTTTTGATGGCTATTTGGCTAGAAAGTTTAATATAGAGAGTAATATTGGAAAAGTCTTTGACCCAATAGCTGATAAGATCATGGTTATTTTACTTTTCGCTTTCTTCCTTGGAATTAACTTAGACAATCCAGAAAAATTATTTATGTCACTGATGCTTATACTATTAATTACCAGGGAGATAATGATCTCAGGATTACGAGAATTTGTTAGCGCGAAAAAAGCTGATTTGAGTGTCACGCAACTTGCTAAATGGAAAACATTTTTTCAAACTATACTACTAATTTTATTGTTTTTTGATTACATCTATCTTTTTCAAAGTACGGTGGTCAGTTGGTCGATAGACTTATTTTGCCTAGTTACGTGTCTACTGACATGGTATACTGGTATGCAATATATTTTTAAAGCTTTTGATACGGCGAATAATGGGTAAAGTTAAACTAAAATATTTTTCGAGGATAAGGGAGGCAATTGGTAAGCCCTCAGAGCTACTTGAAATAAAATCAAATAATCTCCTAGATCTTATTGAAGAGCTACAGTCTATGGGCGAACAATATTCGGTTCTTAAGGGAAGAGACTTTGTTGTTTATTCTGCTGTAGATCAAAATATGGTAACAGACTTGAAAACCTCAATAGAAGGTGCAACAGAGATTGCTTTTTTTCCTCCTATGACCGGAGGATAGATCTATGAAAAACAAAGTAATCGTCGCGGTTCAAAAAATTGATTTTGATCTTAATTTGGAAATGGAGTCTCTCAAGGCAAAGACTAAAAAAGCTGGAGCCGTCGTGTTCTTTGTCGGGAAAGTTAGAGATCTTGAAGATGATAAATTACAATACTTAGAAATAGAGTCCTTTGAGGAGCTGGCAAAAAGTCAAATAAAAGAAATCTGCAAAAACGCAGCCGATAGATGGGATTTAGAATATATTTTGGTTAAGCACCGATTTGGAAGATTAAAGTTGAACGATAACATCGTTTTAGTNGTTACATCTTCAAAGCATCGTAAGAATGCTTATNACGCATCTGTGTATATAATGGAATATCTCAAAAGCAATGTACCGTTTTGGAAAAAGGAAGTTGCAAACAAAACGCAAAATTGGGTGGAAAACCCTTAGGGCTCCGGNTCATCTTTTAAAGTTTAGTTAAAGTAGCTACAATCATAAAACCTGTGAGTATTAGCCCAGCTGTTCTATTTGACTTGAAAGTAGCGAGACAATTTTTAGGGTTTTTGTAATCCAATTTTAACAGTTGAAAAGTTAGGTGAAGACAGAAGAAAAAAATGCCTGTTGTTAGAACAAAAATTTGAANTGGATCCCCATTTGATAAGAAATAAAAAGTTGGTCCGGCTATTAAACTGATAATAACAATAAAAATTGCCAGGTACCGTTTTGGATTGGTTTCAAATAATATGCCAGTTGATTTTATGCCTACTTCTTTATCATCTTCAATATCCTGAAAAGAGTAAATTGTGTCGTAAAATATTGTCCAAGCTATTGCGGATAAATATAATCCAACAGAGAAGTAATCCAACGTACCACCATTAGCAGCATAAGCCAACAAAATGCCCCAATTAAAGGAAATGCCCAGAAAGAATTGTGGCCAGTATGTAAATCTTTTTGCGAAGGGATATATAATTACAGTAAGAATGGATAGAAATCCCAAAATTATAGCTAATCGGTTAAAGGTCACTAATATTAATAATGCCAGGCTACACTGTAGTACGAGCCATAAAAAAGCCTGAGATTTTGAGACTTGGCCAGCGGGAATCGGTCTATTCTTTGTTCGAAATACTTTTGCATCAAGCTTAGCGTCTGTAATGTCGTTCCAAGTACATCCGGCACCTCTCATTAGAAGCCCACCAATATAACAAGCGATCAATATATACAGAGAGTTACCACTCAATAGCATGGGGTTAACATTAGTTGATAAAAATACTCCCCACCAGCAAGGGATTATTAGCAACCAAGATCCGATTGGCCTATCTAATCGACTTAGCTTGAAGTAAGGACGAAGTCCTTTGGGAATATATAAGTCCACCCAATTGTTTGATTGTGCGTCAATTAAACTGTCGTTAAAAAATTTATGCATTTAAGATCATTCATGATAATTAAGCTATATGAACAACAATATTAGTATAAGGCTATTCTGTGAAGTCTCTTTAAGGATTGGTAAAACGATTAGTTTAGAGAACGAAAAAACGCATTATTTAAAGAATGTCATGCGTTGTCGTATAAATGACAAAATATTTGTTTTTGATAATAATACAGGCGAATATATAGCAGAGATCGTTAGCATCAAAAAGCGTGTCTGTGTGGTCCAAGTTTTGGAAAAAACCAAACCGACAAACGTACCTGGAGATGTTTGGCTTATATTCTGTCCATTAAAAAAAACAAGAACAGACTTCTTGATAGAAAAAAGTACTGAGTTAGGGTTAAGAAAATTTTTGCCAACATTCAGTGATAAAACACAAACTAAAACAGTTTCGCTTGATCGCTGTAAAAAAAATATAATTGAGGCTGTAGAGCAGTGTGGAGGAACTTTTATTCCAGAAATTTTGCCTATAGTTTCATTGGCTAGAGTTATTGATGAATTACCAGAAGATAGAAAATTGATATTTTGCGATGAAACATTAGAGAATAGAAATATCAGTGAGTGTTTGTTGTTGGAAAAGCCTGAAAAAATTGCCCTATTGGTTGGGCCCGAGGGAGGGTTTAGTCATATGGAAAGAAATTTACTGAAAACAAAAAAGAATGTACTTCCAGTATCATTAGGCAATAGAATATTGAGAGCAGAAACCGCGGCAGTCGCAGCCTTAACAATGTGGCACGGTATGGTTGGCGACTGGATCAACAGAGTGGGTCATTTAAACTATGAAAGCTGAGGAAGGCATAGAGCTGGTGGACCGAGATCAGTTGCGAAGATATTTCGAGCAAGGATGTAAATCAAGTTCGGAGTGGGGGATAGGATCGGAATATGAAAACTTTATTTTCGATATCGATCTAAAGAGACCTATCAGCTATGAAGGCCCTAAATCTATTTCAAAAATTTTTGAATTGTTGATCAACAAATTCGACTGGGTTCCAGTATTTGAGAAATCAACAATTGTTGGTCTTGAAAAGGATAAGGCAAATATAAGTTTGGAGCCAGGGGGGCAGTTTGAGCTATCCGGTGCCATAAAAAAAACTATTCATGAAGTTGACCAGGAGATGAAATCTTTCATGCAAAACATGAAAGTTGTTTGCGAAGACTTAGGCTTGAGATTGTTCTCAATTGGTGCTTGTCCCAATTGGGAAAGGAGCGACATGCCTATAATGCCAAAAAACAGATATAAGAAAATAATGATGCCTTACATGCAAAAAGTTGGAACTCAAGGTTTAGACATGATGTTGAGAACTTGTACAATACAAGTAAATCTTGATTACGCTTCCGAAGCGGATATGGCAAAAAAGCTTAGAGTTGCTGCATGCATTCAACCCCTGGCAACTGCCTTATTTGCGTCTTCTCCCATGTTTGAAGGTAAAAATACTGGTTATCAGAGCTGGAGAGCACAGATATGGAAGAATACAGATAATGCTAGAACAGGCATACCAAAATTTATTTTTGATGATGGGCTGAGTTTTGATAGCTGGATTGAATATGCGTTGGACGTGCCTATGTATTTTATTAAAAGAGATGGAGATTATGTAAATCTGTCTGGAGAATCTTTTCGAAAGTTTATGGAAGGTCAGCTGAAATCCTTACCAAATCAGAGAGCCACCTATTCTGATTGGATTGATCATCTGACGACAATTTTCACAGATGTTCGTTTAAAAAGTTTCATTGAAATGAGAGGCGCGGATGGGGGGCCGAGCCACAATGTAACAGCATTAGCCGCAATGTGGGTCGGGCTATTATATGATAGCGACTCGCTAGACAACGTTTTTAATTTAGTTAAAGCTTTTGATTGGCAGTCAGTCAATGAGCTAAACATTGATGTTTGTAAATATGGTATGAACGCGACAATTAATGATAAGACCTTATGGGAATTTGGTGAAGAAGTTCTAAATATAGCACGGAGCGGATTACAAAATCGAGCCTTAGCTTATGGTGTTAAAGATGAAAGTTTATTTTTAAAGCCAATATTAGAACTAGTGTCGAAAAAACAATCTCTTTCAAGTCAATTAGCAAATAAATTTGATACCAAGTGGAAGAATAATTTTTCTACATTTTATGATGATTTCAATTTTTATCACGGCCTTCGAAACTAAGTTCTTCTTTCCTTAAAAGACGCTTAATATTTTCCGAGTGTTTGAATAAAATAAATATACTTAAAAGAAGTATCGATAATTTTACCGATATATCATCACAAAATAATAAAAGAAAAAAGTTCGATAAAACTATAGCGCTTATTCCAGCAACTGACGATTTTCTTGTGAGATAAAATATCGATATCCATATCAATAAAGTCAATCCACCAACCACAAAGCTGTAAGATACTAGCGCTCCCAAAAAAGTCGCCACTCCTTTTCCACCTTTAAATAGTAGATAAATGGGAAAAATATGTCCAAATACCACCGATAGTATGGATAGGTAAATAAGATCTGGTTCGATGTATGATGCAATTAAAACTGCAAAGAACCCTTTAAACATATCAAAGAAAAGTGTAAAAGCCGCTGCCTTTTTGTTGCCACTCCTGAGAATATTAGTTGCGCCAATATTTTTTGATCCAAATGTTCGAGGATCTTGAATTTTGAAAAAAAACTTTCCAACCAAACCAAAAGGTATAGATCCTATAAGATAAGTCGCCAAAATAATAAGAAAAGCCAACATTATGTTATCCTACTTCAAACGAATTATTTTTAAAAATAATTTCACCTTCAACCATTGTTAATAAGTTTTCACCTTGTAAATTAAAACCATCAAATGGAGTATTTTGTGATTTTGACTGAAACTGAAATCGATCGATTTTCACGGGTTTATCTGGGTCAAAAATGATAATGTCAGCTGACTGACCTTCGTCCAAAGAACCCAAATTCTTTTTAATAATATTTGCTGGGTTTAAAGCTAATAATCGAAAAAGCTGATTAAGACTTACTACCTTATTGTGATATAACGAAAGAGATGCAGGTAATATTGTTTCAAGACCTACGGCACCCGGTGCAGCCTCTTCGAAAGGGAGCCTTTTGCTCTCCTCATCTTGAGGTGTATGCATTGAGCAAATATTATCAATCAGTCCTTCTCTTATTGCTTCCGTCAAAGCCTCTCTGTCAGNGTTACTTCTCAACGGCGGTTTCAATTTAAAAAACGTTCTATAGTTTCCTATATCAAGTTCATTGAATAACAGATGGTGAACAGAAGTTCCTGCCGTTATACGGTTGTTGGTNGCTTTTANATCTCTNAGNACNTCTAANCCGATTTTTGTNGTAACTTGGTCTGCGTGATAACGGATNTTTAANTTNNNGATCAGNGCNGTNTCGCGTTCTATTCCAATNTTTTCTGCNAAANCAGGGCTNGATGAAAGTCCTTTAATTGANGCAAAAACTCCGTTCGTCGCTGAGGTATTTTTTGTTAAAAAATAGTCTTGAGGATGACCTATGATAAGGGTGTTAAAATCAGAGGCNTATTTCAAAATTTGGTGAAAAATTTTTGTGTTAGGGATCGAGTTAAAGCCATCAGTAAATGCAACGGCACCCCCCTCATGAAGGAAGCCAATTTCCGTCATCTTTTTCCCATTATTTCTTTTTGTTAAAGATGCAGTAGGAAATATTCTAACCTTACTAGCTTCTTTACCTCTATTTTTAAAAAACTCTAGAAGTTCTGGATTATCTATTGATGGCTTGGTATCTGGCCGGGTTACTAAACTAGTAACACCCCCAGCGGCAGCAGCACTGCTAGCAGATCTAAAGCTTTCCTTATGTTTTTCTCCAGGCTCGCAAACCTTAACCCCAATATCTACGATCCCAGGTGCTAAACACATTCCCTTGCAATCGATTACCTTACCTTTAATGCCTTCATNTTTCTTTTCTATTAAGCCATTATTTATTGTCAAAGTTCCTGATTTTTCCATTTCCACTCTAGGATCAATTAATCTTGCATTTATAAATGTAATTTGTTTTCCCATATTAATTTTTCCTATCCACTAGTAAGTGAAGGACGGCCATTCTCACGGCAACGCCAATTTCTACTTGTTCTTGGATAACGCTTCTATTTAGATCGTCAGCAATAATTCCGTCAATTTCCACTCCTCTGTTCATTGGACCAGGATGCATAACAATTGCATCATTTTTTGCTAGCGAAAGTTTNTGGTGATCAAGACCAAAGCGATTGAAATACTCGCGTCTTGATGGAATAAAACCACCCTTCATTCGTTCTTTTTGTAATCTAAGCATCATGATTACATCAGCGTCCCTGACACCATCTTCCATATGATTATATATTTCTATACCCATATCCTTAAATGAGCTCGGTAAAAGGTTGCTAGGACCGATAAGTCGCACGTGGTTATTAAATCTACATAATAGAGCTATATTTGATCGAGCTACACGGCTATGGTTTATATCTCCGCAAATAGCAATTACTAAGCCTTCTTTTTTTTTCTTTCTGTATTGTATAGTCAANAAATCTAGCAAGGCTTGTGTTGGGTGCTCATGACTGCCATCTCCAGCGTTAAGAACAGAGCAATTAACTTTCTCTGACAGNAGGTTTACTGCACCTGAAGAAGAATGTCTTACAACCAGCAAATCAGGTCTCATCGCATTCAAAGTTAAAGCAGTATCGATGAGCGTCTCTCCTTTTTGCATAGAGCTGGTTGCAATTCGTATATCTTGAACTAACCCACCTAATTTTTTCCCAGCTAATTCAAAGCTTGCAAGTGTTCTGGTTGAGTTTTCAAAAAAAACATTAATTTGAGTGAAAGGTTGTAGACGATGTTCTTGTTCAACTTTACTCTTATTTTTCTGAAGGTAATATTCAGCAAGAGCAAAAATCTTTTCGATGTCAGTTCTGCTTAGATCATCTATTTGAATTAAATGCTTTGTCTGCAAAAATCTTTCCACACTACAACAAAATGATTGGATATAGATNTAAGTACCAGATAAAATTTCTAAAACAATGATAAATTTTCAAAGCTAAATGAGAAGTGATTTTGAACAACTTTTATGGTTATACTCAATGGGAGTTGAGGATGTTGCAACCCGTCAGCCACAAAATTACTTTAACGTTCAACTAGAGAAGAAAAGAAACGATTCGTCTTATGAAGACGTTCCCTTATTGAAACAAAGTGAAATTAATGGAGAATCGGACGGAAGCAGAAATTTAAATGAAGTTTACAAAAAAGATATTAATGTCATTGAGAATGCTAGCTCGTTAGAGGCATATTGGCGAGATACGTTGATAAATAACTTCAATATCAAGAAATTTTGGGGATTTAATAAACTAAATCAGATAAATAAACTAAATATCTTGATTATTCATGAACCCCCTAATAGAAGCGACTTTGCACAGTATTCCTTCTTGGATGGAAAAAAGAGAAATCTAATCAATAATATTATATTCAGTATTTTATCAGGTCAGAACGAAAGGGAAGTGCAAAATATTTTTGTTCCCATATTGCCAATTCCCTCAAATAATGCGACGGAATTTAAAAATCTCCAATCTTTTCATTTAATGTTCTTGCTGAGGTTAAAGAANGTAGTAAAACCTTCCCTTACTATTTTAGTTGGAGACAAATCAAACTCCCTTATATCACCGAAACTGAGAACAAATGACGATGAAACTTTGAAAGAAAATCATTATTTTTCAATTCCAGAGCTCGAGTATATGATGAGTGTTCCGGAAGTAAAAAAAACTGTTTGGGAAGAATGGAAAAAGAAAAGGAGTACTTTAACAAATGACCTCTTCTTATAATATGTCTCGTGAATTTAAATCTATAAATATAGCAATACTCACCGTTTCAGATACAAGAACAAATATGACGGACAAATCTGGCGATTTTTTATCCAATGCTGTAGTAGACGCCGGTCATAATGTGGTTCATAAGCGTATTGTTAAAGATGAGTTAGTTGAAATAAAAAATGTTTTAGAGGCATGGAGTATGAGCTCCGATATTGATGTAATAATAAGTACCGGTGGGACCGGTCTGACTAAAAGAGACGTTTCCGTAGAGGCCCATTCTCAAGTGTATGAAAAAGAGATAACAGCGTTTCCATCAATGTTCGCATCTATTTCAATGGAAAAAATAGGTACATCAGCACTGCAAAGCCGAGCATGTGCTGGAGTAAGGAATGGAACCTATTTATTTGCTTTACCAGGATCTCCTTCAGCTTGTAGAGATGCATGGGAAAATTTGCTAAGACCACAATTTGATTATAGACATTTACCTTGCAACTTTGTAGAGATAATGCCAAGGCTGGTAAAAGACAGCATCGATAAAAGTTAAACTAAAGTACTAACTCAAATAGATACCATTGTGGTTTTAGAGATAGTGATAAATTGTAAATTCGTTAAAAGTAATATATTAACGCTACACGTTTGTGAAAGTTTTTAGGGCAAATGAAGTTTTTTAAAAGAACATCAATATTTTTTATACTTTTCGGCTTAATACTTCTGTTCTTAGGGTACACGGTGACCTCTTTTACNTCCTCTTCTGAAAAAGATCGCAGATATTCAAACACAAGAAAAAGTGGGGAGAGAGAATATACGGTTTTTACAGATCAAATAAAGAGAACGGAAGAGATTCCAATAATTTATAGCTACGGAGAGGTGAAAAGCTGGCGTACCTTGGAAATAAGAGCACCAGTTGTGGGAAAAATATCTGAAGTAGCTAAGGTCTTTAGAGATGGATCAACNGTGGTTGAGGGAGATTTTTTGTTTTCTATTGAAGACACGGAATACAAGGACAGCCTCGCAATAGCTAAAGCTGATCTACGAGATGCTGAAAGTGATCTAGTAAATGCTAAAACACTTTTTGAGCTTGCGAAATTGGATCTTGAAGCAGCAGAAAAGGAAAAAGCNATTCGATTGGCTTCATTTGAAAGGCAGCAGAAATTAAAATCTAACGGAGTTATATCGGAAACTGTATTTGAGCAGTCATCTTTAGCTCTTACGAATTCAGAAAAATCTCTTATCATGAAGAAGAATTCTTTTGTTCAAGCAAAGAATAAGATTTTTAAGGCTGAAGTGCTTGTAGAAAGAAAGAAGGTTGCCAACGATCTAGCAGCAAGGCAGCTGGCGGATACGAAATTTTTTGCACCATTCACAGGAGTGTTAGATAAAGTGAATGCAGTTACGGGACGCCTGATTTCATCCAATGATCGTCTGGGTGAAATACTTGATCCCAAAGCTTTAGAAGTTGTATTTCCTTTATCTGATATTCAATACCCTAGGATAATTGACAAGGAAGGAAATTTTATCAAACTTAAGGTTGAGTATCATTCTGGAGGAGTAGAAAAAGAGATTGCCCATTCGGGTATCATCGAAAGAGTAGGTGGTCAGGTAAATTCGGGTAATACGGGGAGACAAGTATTCGCGAGTATCTCTGCGCCGAATGGATTGTTTCTGAAACCTGGAGATTTTGTAAAGGTCAAGATATTTGAGCCGAAATTAAAGGGCATAGCCAAGCTTCCACTTGGGTCTCTTGGGTCAAACAATACCATCCTGCTAGTTAATGATGATCTTAGACTAGAAAAAATAAATATTGACGTTCTCAGATTTCAAGAAAACCATATTTTGGTAAAAAACGTTCCATTTGATAGAAAATTTGTAACTAAATGGTCGCCTCAATTAGATGCCGGCGTAAAGGTAAAAATTATCGATAGTTCTTCAGGCACCGAGGGGGTAAAGCCAGTAGAAAATGAAACTATAAAATTGACTAACGAAGAAAGAGATAAGTTAATCAATGCTGTTGAAAATAATAAATGGATCCCAAAAGACGTGAAAAACAGGCTTGTAAAACAGCTTAGTCAGGAACTTGTTCCCAAAAAAGTTGTAGATAGGCTAAGAAAACGCATGGGAGGTTAAAATAGATGGAACGAGACCAAGGCCGATCATTATTTGGATCTTTTTTCGGTTACTTTATTGCTCATAGCACAATAGCTAACCTTGTTTTGGTTGTGGTTGTGGTTTTGGGATTTTTTTCAATAAATAAGCTGAGATCCCAATTTTTTCCTGACGTAATTATTGAAACAATTAATATTAGCGCATATTGGCCGGGTGCAGGTGCGGAAGATCTAGATACTGGAGTAGTAGGCTATCTCGAGCCTAGTTTGTTGGAGTTAGAGGGCATAGATAGNATTGTATCGCGTTCCTATGAGGGAGTATCTAGAATAACTATTGATTTTGTTTCTAACTGGGATATGGAAAAGGCATTAGATGATGTCAAGATTGCAATTGAAGAAGCTCAAAATTTACCTGATGAATTAGACGATATTGAGGTCAAAAGACGTGTATGGAGAGATCGCGTAACTAACGTTGTTTTTTCTGGTCCCTTTACTATTGAACAATTAGAAAAATATTCAGATGAATTTCTACAACTTTTATATAGTGAAGGAATTGCCAAAACTTCTACTCGGGGAGGAATGGAACCNATTGTACGAGTAGTGGTGCCAGAAATCAGCCTTCTTAGGAATAACTTAACTCTGCGTGAATTATCAAATGCTGTCAGCTCAGGCGCTTCAAGTAGACCAGCAGGTGAAACAAATGATGGGTTAGCTAGATTAAAGGCTGGNTCCGATAAAACACAACAAGTAGACCTGGCAGAAATTACTGCGAAAACTTTTTTAAATGGTGAAAGCATAAAGCTTGGGGATATTAGCACAATTAGCATCGATGAATTNCCAAAGGTGGAATTTTTTAAAGGAAANAATCCCGCGATAATTACTAGAGTAGACAGGGGTTCCGATGGAGACGCCATCGACATACAAGATAAAGTGGAAANTTTAATAAAAAAATTTCAGTTGAACATGCCTGAAACGCTAACTATTGAATTGTCTGGAACACGCACGGAAGCAATTAAGAACAGATTAAATATATTGATTTCAAATGGAGTAGTTGGATTAATCTTAGTTTTATTTTTTCTTTTTCTGTTTCTCAATGCCGAAACAGCTTTTTGGGTTGCTGTTGGAATTCCAGTTGCGCTTTTTGCCTCTTTTGGCTTTATGTACCTTATAGGTATTTCTATTAATATGATATCACTTTTTGCCTTAATTATCTGCTTGGGGATTGTAGTGGATGACGCAATTGTTGTGGCTGAACATGCAGATTATCGAGCGTCATCTCTAAAAGAAAACCCATTTAATGCTGCAAAAAACGCAGCTACATTCATGGGACTTCCAGTTTTTACTGCCACCATAACCACTGTTTTGGCTTTCAGCGGCTTAGTACTTATAGGAGGTAGATTCGGATCATTAATCGCTGATATACCATATACGGTTATCTTGGTATTGCTTGCATCTCTTTTAGAGTGCTTTCTGATTCTCCCAAACCATATGTATCACAGCCTAAAAAATAGTACCAAAGGTGTTAAGTGGTATAATGTTCCAAGTCAAAAATTTAACGAAAAATTTGAAATTTTTAAAAACAAGTATTTTAAATCTTTTATTCAACTTAATTTACAGTATCGATACCTAAGTTTGGTCTTTATGCTGTCACTTCTTTTTTGTTCAGTTAGTTTGTTAGTTTCTGGCGATGTAAAATGGAGGTTTTGGAATCCACCAGAAATAGGGCGTTTAACTGCCAACATTGCGATGGTATCTGGCGCTGAGCGTAAAGATACTTTGGCTATGATACGCGAACTGGAAAGAGCAAATAAAAAAGTAGCTGAAGGGTTTGAAAAAGAAAATGGCAAAAATCCTATTACTTTTCAAATTAGCCAAATTGGTGGGAACGAAGGTCGTGGCATTTCAGGAGCTGAAAATAAAGATAAAGACCTACTTGGCTCTTTCACCATAGAGTTGATTGACGCTGATCTAAGGCCTTATTCTTCTTTTACCTATCTTGCAGCGCTTCAAGATGAAGTAAACAAAAGTCCTCTCCTAGAAACCATAAGTTTTAGAAGATGGGGATCAGGTCCTGGCGGAGACGGCATTTCTATAAATTTGGCCGCGTCGGACGCAAAAACTTTAAAAGAAGCTGCGGAACAGTTAAAAGCGTCTCTTTCGTCTTATCAGGAAATCTCCGCGCTTGAAGATACGCAAGGGTATGACAAGACAGAATATATCATAACTTTAACTGATCGTGGTAAGAAACTAGGCTTTACAATAGACAGTATTGGCAGGCAGTTATCAGATAGATTAAATGGTATTGAGACAGTAACCTTTCTGAAAGGCAATAAAACTGGGAAAATAGTAATAGAGTTATCTGAGGAGAATTTAAAGGGTGATTTCATTAAAAACGCGAAGGTTAGAAGCAATAGTGGGCATTATGGGAGTTTATCTGATATTGTGGAATTAAAGGCACAGTATGGATTTTCATCAGTAACTAGGGAAGACGGGCAAAAAATAATAACAGTCACAGGACAATTGTCTGAGGAAGACGCAGAGCAAGCTGAAATAGTAAAAGATAGAATAGAAAATGAAATTTTGCCGGCAATCGAAGAGGGTTTTGGCGTAACTAGTAGCGTAACCGGCTTAGCGGAGCAGGAACGAAGGTTTTTAGACGAAGCACTTATTGCTTTTCTCTTGTGCGTTTTGGGAATCTACTTAACTTTAGCGTGGGTGTTTGCGAGCTGGTCTAGACCAATGGTTATTATGCTTATAATCCCTTTTGGGTTAATTGGAGCTCTTTGGGGTCACTATGTTTACGGTATAGCTTTATCTATGTTCAGTATTATTGGATTAATTGGGATGACAGGAATTATTATAAATGACTCGATTGTACTTATCTCTACTTTTAATGAATATAAGAAAAAAATAGACAACATTGGAGCTATCATTAAGGCAACATGCGACAGGTTAAGACCGATACTTTTAACAACACTTACAACAGTTTTCGGATTAGCGCCCTTACTATTTGAACAGTCAAGAGACGCACAGTTTTTAAAGCCGACTGTAATCACTTTGGTTTTTGGGCTAGGTTTTGGGATGCTGATTTTGCTGATAATAGTCCCAGTATTCATCGCGGTACAGCATGATGTGTACAANTACTATAAGTCTTTCAGTAGATTTATTTTTTCAGCTAAGCTTAATAGACAGAATGGGTGGAAAAACTTAATTTATGTTTCAGTCTTCTTTTTGGGAGTATTGAGTCTTATTTTTATCCAATTACTTTTTTCCTTCAATTACTTCGTGATCTTTTTTACTGCTTTCGTATGCTTAGGGTTGCTTTATATTTGGTTTGCGTTGATAAAACAAATTCAAGACAGAGTTTTTTCATTCCGTAAACCAACGTTATAAATAAGCATTAAGACGGACAACCAATAGTTCTTTTAGCTATATGGTTGTTCAAATATAAAATGGAAAAATTTTCTTTTTCTATTTCTTTGTTTGAAGGGTCTTTTAATTTCAGTAAAGCCTCTACCCTTCCGAGTTCTGGATAGAATGACTGATTTTCTATAATCCACGAACTTCCCNGATAATCGACCAATGCATCGCTTACTAACGTTCTACTTTTCATTAAAGGGTTTTCTAAGGTGATTTGATATTCCTTATCTGCAATTTTCTTTATTTTGCATCTATTGGANCTACCAAGACCTGTTATCATTGTAATTCTATTTTTCGATTTTTGAAGCTTATCAAGTGCCAAATAGTTTATATCGCTTTTGTCACTTATAACTACAGTTTTGTTCTGAACAACGCAGGCAGTCTTGCATATGCCAAAAGAAATATTNAATTGTAAAGATATGTTTCTGTACTTATCAAACTTTTCTAATTCAACTGGTAGTAAAAGTTCATTATCAAACCCAAGATAAGTAAAATTTTTGGGACCTAGTTTTTTGGGGAAGGGCCAAGATATAGAAAATGATTTTAAATTTTCTTTTTCTAATACTCGTAGATTAGGAATGAAGCCGTTTGGTCCTGGAAATTTCCAGTATGTACTCCAACCCTCAGGAAACATTATACTTATAACCCCCTTTATTGATCCATCTACAGATAAATTATGGTACTCTACCGTTGCCTGGGAGAAACCTGGTTTAAGTAAGCTCAAGTTGATTAAAAGTGCCGACAGAATACAGATTATTCTAAAAAAAAGCTTAGTCTTCATAGTAATTTGATTAAGTTTATGCATATTTTTTTTTTCAATCTATAATTAAGTATGGTTAATGAAAACTATAAAGGAAAATTGTTGATTTCGTCGCCAGAAATTTCTGACGGCATTTTTGATAAAAGCATAATTCTTATTTGTAAACATGATGCCAATGGTACAATGGGTTTTATAGTAAATAAGCCTGTTATAGATGTTACTTTAGGAACTATATGGGCTACTTTAGGCTATGACGAAAAAAATCTACACTCACCTAATGAAGATGTCTTAATAGGCGGACCTCTTGCGTCAAATGCAATGTTTGTCATTCACTCCCCCGAGTACTTTATAGATAAAAAAACCATTAAAGTTGGTGAAGAGATATCTGTAACGGGAACAAAGGAAATCACTGACCATATTCAGAAGGGACAAGGACCGAAAAAAGCTCTTTTTTTAATGGGTTATTCTGGTTGGATGCCAGGGCAATTAGAAGATGAAATTATGAGGGATAGTTGGTTTATATCAGAAAAATTGGAAAATCTTATTTTTAGCGTCGATTATAAATCAAAGTGGACCGATGCTTTATTTCTTATAGGAATTGATCCCTCTAAACTATCTTCTTATGCAGGGTCTTCCTGATCCACATTATTTCTGTGCTGCTCTCAGCAACCTATCGTTTATTGCCGCTCCCACGCCATTTGATGGAATAGGCGCTACTTTTATTGGAGGTCCACCCCTTTCTTGGCTCAACCGATCTAAAATATGAAGAGAGGTAAAGAGGTTTTTTGCGGCTTCTACTAAGTTCTTTGACTCGGTAAGTGTTAATCCATCAATTCCTGTTGGATGTGGTCCAAAACTCAGAAATATATCACCTTTTCTAGGTTCATTTTGGTTTAAAATNAACTCAGCGTCTGGAGAATAGTGCTTTAATAACTGACCTGGGCTTTTTACTTTTTTCTTGTTTTGTAAGTCAGTAACAATTTTATAGCCTAAACAACTACTTATTTCATCGAGCGTAATGTTTCCAAGTCTAACAATACGGGGTATTTCTTCTGAGCAGTCAACTACAGTGCTTTCCAGTCCTAGCTGAGCATCACCACCATCAAGAATAGCATTTATATCATTTTTTAATTTCGTAAATATATCTCTAGGATTTGTACAGGTAAGCTTCCCAGATTTATTTGCTGAAGGTGCAGCTATAGGTTTTTTCAACTCTTTAATTAACTTGCTAGCAATAGTATTGCTCGGACACCTTAGAGCTATAGTATCTAAACTTGCAGTAGCGGAGCTTACAACACCAGACTTTCTCTTGTTTAAAATAATACTCAATGGTCCTGGCCAGTACTTTTNCACGAGCTTATNTGCTGANTCATTAAAAACCCCATGCTCTGTCGCCATATCGTAGCTAGAGACATGAATTATTAGAGGGTTGAAAAAAGGACGCTTTTTTATTTTATACACTTTAGTAACAGCCTCTTCTGAGAAAGCATTTGCACCGAGGCCATAAACAGTTTCTGTCGGGAAGGCGACAATGCCATCGGCAGATAAAATTTCAGCAGCTTCTTTAATGCCTTCTGAGCTATTCTTAATTATCTTCATTTGGACAATATGACATGTTGATTTGTAGAAGTTTAAATACTAGAGTTCANTTATTAAATCAATCCATTAAAGAGTCTGAAAGAATGAGTTATATCGCCCCTATAGACGAAACAAAATTTTGGCTGTATGAAATATTAGAAGNACAAAGGCTCTTTTCCATTTCAAATTATCATGAGTTAAAAAGAGAGGATTTTGACTTAATCCTTAGCGAAGCTGCTAAAATCACATCAGAAAGTATTTTTCCTCTAAATCAGAAGTCAGACCAAATTCCTGCAAAGTTAGAAAACGGGATATGTCGAACAACTCCAGGTTTCGCCGATGCGTACGAGCTTTTAATACAAGGTGGATGGTCAGGTATTTCAGGTGATAAGACATACGGAGGGATGGGGTTGCCATCTACANTTACGAGTTGCTTTAATGAATATTTTGGTAGTGCATGTCTTTCATTTTCTTTGCTATTTTTAATGAGTCAAGGTCAGATCGATGCTCTTGAAAATCATGCTGACGAGCATATAAAAAATATCTTTTTACCTAAATTAAATTCTGGAGAGTGGACTGGTACTATGAACTTAACAGAGCCACAAGCGGGGTCAGATGTCGGCGCGCTAACAACAAAGGCCCAGAAAAATATTGATGGCTCTTATGCTATTACTGGTCAGAAGATATATATAAGCTGGGGTGAACATGACTTATCAAGTAATATTTGTCATTTAGTTCTGGCAAGATTACCTAACTCTCCAAAGGGGTCAAAGGGCATTTCACTTTTTATTGTGCCAAAGTATACCCAAAATGAAGAAGGTNANTGGCTGGTAGANAATAATGTTAAGGCNATTTCCCTTGAAAAGAAGATGGGTATGCATGGATCTCCAACAGCTGTAATTGAATATAGACAATCACAGGGCTGGTTGGTTGGNGACGAAAANTCTGGNTTAAAGGCTATGTTTACTATGATGAATAATGCTAGGCTTGGAGTTGGTATCGAAGGACTATCACAGAGTGAATTAGCTACACAGAAGGCTTTAGAATTCGCAAAGACNAGGAAACAGGGCTACGCTAAAATTGACAATGGGAAAGGCGTTATCCTAGATCATCCAGATGTCAGAAGAATGTTAATAACTATGAAAGCGTTAACAAGTGCAGTAAGAGCGTTGTGTCTTGACGCAGCACTCTCATTAGATCTTTCTAAGTCAAATGATGAGAAAGTTGCAAAAAAAGAAAACGCAAGGGCTTCGTTTTTGATNCCAATAGCTAAAGCATTTTCAACTGATATTGGATGCAGGGTAGCTGATATTGGTATCCAAGTTCACGGAGGCATGGGCTACGTAGAAGAAACAGGTGTGGCTCAGATTTTACGCGATGTCAGGGTTACTGCAATTTATGAAGGGACCAATGGCATCCAGGCTATTGACCTCATTGGTAGAAAACTGTCTGACAAAGGAAAAGCTGCTAGTGGCTTGATNGATGAAATAAAAATGACAATANGCAATTGTTCCAACCATGACGATATACAAATTAAAGATATGGGNAATGGACTATCTAAATCCTTAGTATGCTTGGAGAAAAGTTTAAGCTGGATGCTAGGACAAGAAGACATAAACAATAGACTGGCCGGAGCAACTCCATTTTTAAAGGCATTTGGATTGATTTTAGGGGCAAATTATTTAGTGAAGGCGGCGCTCAAGACGAATGCCTCAGATAAAAAGTCGCTGGCCCATTTTTATTGTCTGAATATACTTCCCGAAATGGAAGCTTGTGGAGTTATAAGTCAAAGTGGAAAGCACTCACTTTATAATTTTAGCGACAGATTTTTTGGGTTTTCGCAGTAATGAAAAAGATTGAGTTTGTATTTCAGGAAACTCCTGAAGCAGGGGAAATATATGAGATTAANGAAGGCGTGTTCTGGTTTCCAATGCCCTTACCTATGATGGGCCCCGACTATGTTAACTGCTATATTTTAGANGATGGACAAGAAATAGCNTTACTAGANACNGGCGCAAACATAGGAGATAGTAAAANNATATGGGAAAAAATTCTTTCCAAAAAATTTCCAAAGAAAAAAATAAGTAATGTATATGTCACACACCATCACCCAGACCATATTGGTTTGGCAGGATGGTTGAGTGAAAAGTACAATGCTGAAATAATTTGTTCCCGTACCACCTACCTAATGGCGAAAATGCTTTCGCTAGATGTGCACGAAAAGGTTAGCTCGAGCACCGAGCGGTTTTGGAGGCAGGCAGGTATGTCANAAGAGATGCTTGCAGGAAAGCTTAAAGCAAGACCATTTAATTTTGGTGACGGCGTGTCACCATTAGATAAAGGTTTCAAAAGAATTAGTGAAAAGGAAATAATTAACATAAATGGAGTTGACTGGGTAGTAAGAATGGGCAATGGACACGCTCCCGAGCATGCTACTTTTTGGTCACAAGAGTTGAATTTGGTTCTTGCTGGAGATCAGGTTTTACCAGGGATTTCATCGAATTTGGGTGTTTACCCCACAGAACCTAATGCAGACACAGTAGGTGATTGGATAAAAAGTTGTGAAAAGTTTTTAAAGCTAGCTAGTGACGATCACGTTGTTTTACCTGGTCATGGCAGACCATTTTCTGGGCTGCCTCAAAGGCTGGTGCAATTAATTGAAAACCACGATGCTGCACTCAAAAGGATTAAGGAAGACTTGAGATCTGGACCAAAAACAACNGTTGAGCTATTTAAGGCTATATTTAAAAGGGATATTAATAAAAAAGAATATATGCTAGCATTACATGANGCAGTCGGACATGTTAATCATCTCCACAAAACTGGGTCAGTTAATAGAGATGTTAGAACGGATGGNGCTTTTATTTTTAAATTAAATAATTAGATAGGGGGATATTTAGTAATGGATTACAAAAAAGGAGAGATGGACATAGAGGAGCAAAAGAGAATTTACTCTGGTTTCATTAAATTTTTGGTTGCTATAGTGGCTTTTTCAACATTTGCNCTGATTTTCTTGGCGATGTTCAACTCATAACTGTCTTTGGACTACAATAAACCTTCTCTGATCATCTTCTTTCTAGCAAGTTTTCTAGCTCTTCTAACTGCTTCCGCTTTCTCCCTTGCTTTTTTTACTGAGGGTTTTTCGAAATGTTGCTTAAGCTTCATTTCCCTAAANACGC
Organism: Paracoccaceae bacterium; assembly: GCA_002703515.1. Taxonomy (GTDB): domain Bacteria; phylum Pseudomonadota; class Alphaproteobacteria; order Rhodobacterales; family Rhodobacteraceae; genus CACIJG01. The sequence continues at coordinate 23,408 of NZSE01000009.1, forward strand.
CCTCTCGNTGNAACTTCTTTTTGAGGGCNCTCAAAGCTTGCTCAATATTATTATCTCTAACGTTTACTTGCACTCACATATCCTTATAAAGTTATGAGCACGATATGTATCAAGACAAGCAATGGTTGTCTACAAAAATAATAACTAAATAAGGAAAAACTACAAATGAAAGCAGTAATTATCAATNAATTTGGAGACTTNGGAGGTTCAATTATAAAAACCGGCCTAGACATTCCTAAACCCCGTGGACATCAGGTNTTAATAAAAGTTAANTCTGCNGGGGTGAATCGTCCCGATATATTGCAACGACAAGGATTATATAAAGTGCCAAATGATGCAAGCCCGATCATGGGATTGGAAGTTGCAGGAGAAATAGTAGAACTTGGTAGAGATGTAAAGAGGCAAAAGATAGGTCAATATGTCTGTGCATTAGTTCCTGGAGGTGGTTACGCAGAATATGTTGTAACAAATGAATCACACTGCCTCCCTATTCCGAATGGGTTGTCTATTGAGGAAGCTGGTGGTTTATGTGAGTGTCTTTTTACAGTTTGGGTGAATATGGTAAAACTAGGNCAGTTAAAGGAAAACGAAACATTTCTTGTACATGGCGGTTCTAGNGGTATTGGAATGTATGCAATCCAATTGGCAAAGCAATTNGGTGCAACGGTGCTTACAACAGTAAAAAACCAAGAAAAGTCAGATTTTTGTTATTCGTTAGGTGCTGATGAGGTTGTCCAATATTCTAAAGAAGACTTTCATGATGTTTTTAGGGGTAAAGATGAAAAACGAGGCGTAGATCTCATTTTAGATATGATTGGAGGTGACTATTTTGAAAAAAATCTTGATCTTTTAAATGAAGAAGGAAGGCTTGTAAATATTGCATTTCTAAAAGGTAATTCTGTGAACCTAAACTTGAGTCAATTAATGATGAAGAGAATTACTTTAACAGGTTCAACTCTTAGGCCAAGAACTGTTGAATTTAAAAGCAAAGTCGCTNCAGAATTATTAAANANTGTTTGGCCATTATTAGAAGATCANAAANTNAGGGTTCACATAGATTCAATATTTCCATTAGAAAAATTCAAAGATGCTCATATCCGGATGGAAAGTGGAAATCATTTTGGTAAGATTATATTAAGTCTTGATTAATAGAGCTTTTTTTTTGTATAAAGCAGCTTGAGCTTAATTCTAAAAAATTTAATTGATAGCGAGGAATAGATGGAATACCCACTAATGAGGAAAGCGACAGCGGTTTGGCTTCTCGATAANACAACACTGACTTTTAGGCAAATAGCNACTTTTTGTGGCCTTCATGAGTTGGAGGTTAGCGGTATTGCAGATGGTGAGGTAGCAGGTGGAATACGTGGTATTGACCCAATTATAAATAGTCAGCTTACTGCAGAGGAGATACAGAAATGNGAAGCCAATGCAGANTTGGATCTCAAGCTTTATAAGAANCCNGCTGCNGTGGGCGAGAAAAAATCTAGGGGGCCAAAGTACACACCTCTTTCCAAAAGACAAGATAAACCAGCAGCCATAGCTTGGCTAGTTAAGTTTCATCCCGAGATCAGTGATGGACAAATATCTAAGTTAATCGGTACTACAAAAAATACCATCAAGGCCATAAGAGAAAGAACTCACTGGAATATAAATAACCTAACCCCAACTGACCCAGTGATATTAGGCTTGTGCAANCAAATAGAGCTTCAGAAAATATTAGACAAGCTGCCCAAAGAAAAATCTNATGAGCCAGAGGNTGGAATGGGCTCNGNCACGGAAATAGGTGTAATGGNACCATCTGAGTCTCTCTTTAGTAATAATTCTCATCAGGAAAATTAATTTGAAATAAAGTTATATTGATTAGTAGGCTGTTTTTTCTAATTTGTTTAAAATAGAACGCCCCCCATCAATGGTAACCACCTGACCAGTAAGAAATTTGGCGCTATCTGATGATAAAAAAAGAGCAAGATCNGCTACTTCGCCTGGTTCAGCAATATACCCCAANGGAGTTGCNTCAATGATAGAGTCCTGTAGTTCGGGGTTACCATGAAGGTTNAAGCGTAAGCTAGAACTCATGATACTNCCAAGAGANATAGCGTTNACCCTNATCCCATTCTTTGCCAGTGNAACTGCTAGTGATCGTGTCATTTGGTTCAAAGCGGCACAAGTTACAGAGTACGGCATCATTTCGGGTATTGTTTGATTAGCAGCAATAGATGTCAAATTTATAATTGAGCCTACAATGTCACTGTTTTTCCTATTTTTTGTTTGTTTGATGACCGTTTTTGCAAAAAGTTGGCTTACATTTAGGGTCGCAATAAGATTTTGCGAAAGAGATTTTTCAAGGGCTCTTTCTTTCTCATCCAATGGGTTTGAAGAGATAATTGTCCTGCTTGCATTGACCAATATATCGACATTCTCGAATTTATTTAANGTTGTTGCGATTAGATTATTGACCGCTAGCTTATCCTGCATGTTTCCNTAAAAAGAGTGGGCACTCCCANTTTCCGTGGAAATTCCAGAAATTAAACTTTTAAGATCAAATTTAGCATAATCTGTAAAGACCACGTTTGCTCCTGCTAAGAGAAATTTTCTACCAATTTCCATGCCAATGCCATGTGATGCTCCCGTTATAATAGCAGTTTTATTCTTTAAGTTGTTAAACATGCTTNTACCNCNNNGTTTTTGGTTTTAGTAANTGACAAACAAAATAGTGATTATCTNTNTACAAAATCTTAATATTTTCGAAATACTCTTTAAGTTCATNNTCCNAATATAGTCCCGAAACAAAAACCATCCANACGCNACCTTGAGCATTAATTAGNCTAGAGCTATGAAAAATGAAGGATTTTAGTAAANTTAAATCCTTATAANGNCCNGANTGAAANGGAGGATTNCAAATTATGTGATTGAAACGTCGTTTTAAGTTTGTAATNTTTTCNAGACTAGCCCATCTAAATGTTGCTCTTTCATCGTCTATGTTTTTTTTTGAAGCAAGATATGCTGAGTAATTACTTTCAAATAGTGTAATTCTTGTGATTTTTTCATTCAATCTAAGTGCTTCCTTACTCAAATATCCCCAACCAGCTCCCAGGTCAGCTACTTCTCCAAATAACTTAGTATTAAATACTGAGGTTAGTTGTTGAGAACCTATATCTATTCCTTTTGGAGAAAACATATCACATCTCGTATAATAGCCATCTTTATTTACTGTGAAATCTTGATATTTTCTCCAATGACCAAATGATTTTTTTGTCTTAGGGAAAATAGCTATTTTACCTTTTTTTTTTGTCAATATAGTCTCTGCAGGCCAGTGTGTAGAGACTGTTTTGAGAAAGCTTTTGACGCCTATCTGATTGTCGCCATTAATAATCATCTTTCCTCTGACGTTTAAATGTTCTTCAGCTAAATATAAGAGTCTCAAATTAGTTTCTCTACTCTTTGTCAATTCAAGAATAATAATATCGAAATTACTGTCCAAATTGGTGGAAATCATGAAACCTAGACGCTTAGCATTTCTCAAAGAGTCTTTTTCGTTTGAAATGAAGTGACACAAATGTTTAGTTCTAATGCAACCAAAATTTAGTGGCTTCTCAGATCCAATTATAGCTAACTTGTGATCAGAATATGGAGTGCATATTTGGTGCCAAAATGTTTCAAACCTTTGGCCTGTNAGGTTGTGCAATCTATTCCTTCTCCATGGTACATTGTAGCGGGTGTTGATTTTTTCTAGAATAGTCCATAACCTGAGTGACTTTGGTTTCAGCTATATCGTGAGAATATANTCCGACAACAGCAATACCTTTTTTATGTACTGTGAGCATTATTTGGACAGCTCTTTCGTGTCCAATAGAAAAAAATTTCTCTAATACATGTACTACAAATTCCATGGGAGTGAAATCGTCGTTTAAGAGCAAAACTTTATACAATGGAGGTTTTTTCAGTTTACTGCGCTTTTTTACAAGTACTGACGTATCTGACAAGTCATTATTTATATCGTCATCTTTATTAGCCATATTCTTTTTCCGCTATTGATTTCACCGTTTTCTTCTAGTCTAAGTATATTGAAAATTAAAGAAAAGTAATAACTAACATTTTCTTTTGGATTATTGTAATTTATATTTCAACAAAATGTTGACCTATTTTTTTACAGATTAAATCTGCTTATGAATTAAGTAAGANAAATTATATATTTTGAGTATAAAATTGATAAAAAAAACAGTTTTGGATANTTACTTTCGATCAGTNACCTTACCTATTTTGATAACNCTTATAGTATTTATCTATGCATCAGGACTATCAGCCAAAACCTTTTCCTATATAGTCGCTGACGCNNGGGACGGTAAAATTATTANAAGTCACAAATCAACACAAATAATTCACCCTGCTTCTCTTACAAAGATGATGACTCTATATTTGGCCTTTGATGCAGTACGCTCTGGTCGATTAAAATTAGATCAAAAGGTTGTTATAAGTAAAAACGCTGCATCAGAGCCTCCATCGAAATTTTGGTATAAACCAGGTCAGAGAGTCTCAATAAGGTATTTAATTAGAGCATCTGCTGTAAGATCTGCAAATGATGCTGCTACTGCATTAGGTGAGGCTATTTCAGGTTCCGAAAAAAAATTCATTAACGATATGAATATGACAGCAAAAAAAATGGGTATGAATTCTACAAGGTTTAAGAACGCTCATGGTCTAACAGAGATAGGGCACTATTCGACGGCTAAAGACATGCTAATACTGGCTCGTAGGNTAATGTTGGATTTTCCAGAATACTTCAATATTTTTAGTAGATTAGAAACTTCTGCTTCGGGAAAAATAATAAGAAATACAAACTATAAGTTTTTGAGGCANTATAAAGGAGCCTCTGGAATAAAAACGGGTTACACAAACGCCTCTGGGCATAATTTGGCGGCCTCTGCTAAAAGAGGTAAGAAACAGTTAATAGGAATTGTTATCGGTAGTAGTTCATCCTCTAAAAGGGCAAAAAAAGTAATTGAATTATTTGATGATGCCTTCAAAGTTATCCCAAAAGAAAAGAGAATTAACAAGTTGACCTCTTTAAATCTGGAAAAAATTCTAACCAGTAGCCGAACAGTTGTTGTGACCATTCCACTAACAAGGCCAAAATCATTTGAATCTATAATAGAGTTAGGACGAAAAGAGAAAATAAATAATCTAAATGAAAAGCATAAGAAAACTTCTATTGAGATTATCAGCAGAGATGATGTCAANGTACAAATTGGAATGTATAAAAATATTTTGTCGGCAGAGAAGGATATGCCAAATATTCTATTATTAAATATTGATTTGCTAGCTGATATTGATAATGCATCTATAAAGATAAAAAAAAATAAGGAGAAAAAATACTCTATTTTTGTAAATAAAATTACTTATGCGTTAGCAGAAAATCTTTGTATACGAACCAGGTCTCAAGAGACTGCTTGCAACATTTTAACAAANTAGTCACCAGTTATATTTAAACTATCTATTAACATTCTCATTTCTTGTCGGGCGGATATATGGCTGAGAGTCGGTNTCCAGTCCTCCATTTTTTCAAGATCNAGCAAAGTCAGGCCNGATAAAAACAATTCTTTAAATATGACTCGTTCAGAAAACCCTGTACTTAATCGAAACCCAATTCTCTTTGAGAGATTTTTTAGTGAATTACCAACTTGATACTTATTTTTACTAAAAACGTGTGATATTCTATTCCTNACAATCACCCAATCTATAGGTGGGTGTTTTGCAGAAGCTCTTAGTTGCCTACAATCCCAAACCATTTCTGAGTAAATCGAAGGTCCAATCACTTTTCCTGTTGAAGCCTCAATCTTTGCCAAAAGATCAAANTCAATCAAACTATCATTCATTGGAGTNACTAGTATATCGGCAACAGTATGAGCCATCTTNACGTAATTTGATACNCCTCCGGGACAGTCAATTACTATAAACTCACATGTNTTTTCTAAAGTCATTAACGCTTCTGCGAATCTCTTCTCTTCTTCTGAATTCGACTCTGTTTTACTATCTTTATCAGATGGGTCAATTTTGTAATAAGTTGGGCTAGGTAAATCGGATTTTTGCTTCTTTATAAAATCGGCTCTATTTTCTAAGAATCTAGACATGCTTTTTTGTCTAATGTCTAGATCTATTACTCCGACTGCTTTTCTTTGGTAACAGAGTGCTATTGACACATGTATAGCTGTTGTCGATTTCCCAGACCCCCCTTTTTCATTACCAAAAACGATAATCTTTGCCATTTTCTGTGCCAGGATCTAAAAGTTTTACCGTATATAANAAATTAAGCGAGTAAAGTTAGAGCTTAAACCCTTCATACTTCTTCTTAAATTTTGAAACTCTACCTCCAGTATCTAGAAGTTTTTGTGAGCCACCTGTCCACGCAGGGTGAGTTAATGGNTCTATNTCNAGGTTNAGANTCTCATCTGNTTTNCCNTATGTAGANCTAGTNTTNTANNTCGTTCCATCAGTCATCTTNACGTTAATAAAATGNTAATCTGGGTGTATATCTNTTTTCATCTNTNTANTCCTNTNNTTNAGNCGAGNNNNTNATNTCGTTNNTATAATTNGTNTTCTCAGCTATTCTAGCAGACTTNCCTCTTAGCCCTCTCAAGATAATANAGTTTNGATCTTCTAACNCNACCTCTNCGNACGACNGTNATTGANTCAATNTTTGTNGAGTANAGTGGAAANACTCNTTCAACTCCTTCTCCAAATGATATTTTTCTAACGGTGAACGAAGCAGCTAGTGTAGACCCACCTTTTCTAGAAATGACCACCCCTTCGTAATTTTGTATTCTTGTTCTCTCACCTTCTGTTATTTTGTAGCCAACCTTTATTGTATCTCCAGACGCAAATTCTGGTATTGTTTTGCCGATCTTTGCTATTTGTTCGCTTTCAATTTTCTCAATGATATGCATTGTTAAACCATCAATATTTATATAACTATTTTCTTTTAATCATTTTTTTTTTTTTTTCAACGTATTTAATGAATAAATCAGGTCTATTTTTTTTTGTGATTTGTTCTGATACTTTATTTTTCCACTTTAATATTTTCTGGTGATCACCAGAACGTAGAATGTCAGGCACTTTAATCCCGTTCCAGTCTACTGGTTTGGTAAACTGTGGAGCTTCAAGCAAATCATCGCTGAAGCTTTCGCTTAAAATAGACTGATCGTTGCCCAAAGTTCCTGGAAGCAATCTAACTATTGTGTCTAATAAAACCATAGCACCTAGCTCGCCTCCTGTTAAAATATAATCACCAATAGAAATTTCTTTCATATGATACTTTTCTATAACTCGTGGATCTATTCCTTCAAATCTGCCACAGACAATTATTATCTCATTATATTGAAGCAAGTTCTTTGCAGTATTT
>NZSE01000010.1 GCA_002703515.1 Paracoccaceae bacterium
TGCAAATTGCCACTCGGTACCCTTTTTGTCTTTAAAAGACAAGATTTTTGGGCCAAAGCCAANGCTAAATACATCAACATCAATTTTATTNAGACGCGCAATNATGAAGTGNCCGTATTCATGGACAAATACAACTATTCCAAATGCAAATACAATTGATAAAAATTGGAAAATAAAAATGCCTTGCTCCTAAAACTTCAACTTTTTTGCAAATTCTCTTGTGATTTCATCTAACTCTAAGATGCCCACTNCATTTTGAGGCGCACNNTTAATTCTATTTATCAATGAACTTTCTTCAAGAGTTTTTTCTACCAAGTCNGCCATGNTTAAGAAAGCTATATCTCCTGAAATAAATCTATCCAACGCAATTTCTTTTGCCGCATTAAATACAACTCCTAGATCTAAATTTTTTCCGACTTTCTTTACGATTTCTAGAGCAGGAAATTTTTTTTTATCAGGCTCAAAAAATTCTAGAGCATTCAGTTTTGTNAAATCAATATTTTCTAAATCAACANTTAATCTTTTTGGATAATTTAGTGCNTAGCCAATAGGACCNTTCATATCAGGTATGGACATTTGTGCTAATGTACTTCCATCGTTAAAATTCACCATTGAGTGAATTATTGATTGAGGATGGANTATCACTTCTATTTCAGAAAACTTAAGTCCAAATAGATGCATCGCCTCGATTAATTCTAGTGCTTTATTAAACATAGAAGCGCTATCAATGGTTATTCTNGTGCCCATACTCCAGTTTGGGTGCTTTAATGCTTGCTTAAGTGTTGCAGACTTCATTTCTTCAAGGCTCCAATCTCTAAAAGGCCCCCCACTAGCTGTGAGAATTATACTTTTTAAATCCTTTCTTCGTTCGCCTTCTAGGCATTGGAATATAGCACTATGTTCACTATCTACTGGTATAAGCTTAGTTTTATTAGTTTTACAAATATTCAATAACAAACGCCCAGCGCAAACAAGAGTTTCTTTATTTGCCAGAGCTAAAACNTTCGAATNTTCTGCACAACGTAGTGAAACTTCTACTCCAGCAAAGCCAATGATAGCTGACATAGACCAATCAACATTTATGCATGCTAGATCTAAAAGNGNTTCTTTACCATAACTTGCTGTAATGTTTGTATCAGAAAGCGCATTTTTTAGTTTCCAAAAATGTTTCTCNTTACCGATGTTCGCATATCGAGGTCTGAATTCAAGACAGTCGGCTATTAANTGTTCGACGTTATCATATGCAGAGAATGTAACGAACTCATATGCNTCTTTACTTNCTCGTAAAACTTTTAGCGTACTCTGGCCAATAGAACCAGATGTCCCAAATATATTAATTTTTCTCTTTGTCATGCTGTGAGATAAAAATCGATAATTTTAACAAAAACACTTGCACATATAAGTCCATCAAATCTGTCAAGTAACCCACCATGTCCAGGTATTATGTTGCCGGTATCTTTAACACCTAAACTCCTTTTAAAGTAGCTTTCTATAAAGTCACCCAATTGTGANGACAATGCTATACCAAGAAAAACAAAAACAAATAAATCTGATTCAAATGAATTNAATAGCTGAAGCACGTAATAAAAAATAATCACCATTAGCCATCCAACAAATATTCCAGCCCAAGTTTTACTAGGGCTAACTTTTTCAAGTACCTTTGGACCTCCTATAATACGACCACCAAAATAACCCCCTATATCTGTAAGTGCGACCGCCAGAACTAAAACAATAAAAAAGCTAATTCCNCCAACTTCTGTTTGTGAANTAATTAAACTCAGTAAAAATGAAATTGATAAATTCACATAAACAATCAAAAAACTCAATCCCATTGATCTAGACAAATATAGGATGAAAAAATACAAAAATATGTTCAACAACAAAGTAANAGAAAGATCAGTTTGCGNAAAATATGCAGGGAAAGCACTNATTCCTACAAGGAATATATGGAAAAAAAATGACTCTTTTTTAAAACTGTAAAGCCTGAATGTCTCTACTATCAATAAAATATTAAAAAGAAACAATAAAGGTGTTAGTAAAAATGGTGTNATTATAGTGAGTAAAAAAAGAAGTAATATCAATATCAGNGCAGATAAAGACCGTAATTTGAGATCCTCAAACACAAAAAACACTTATCATTTCTACTCTCAAGACCTTATAACTCAAAATGAAACTATCTCTGTTTGTTTTTCTTTTTGCAAACTATCAACAGANATAATCATTTTATCAGTCAACTCTTGTATATCATCACTCCAAACCTGAGATTCATCTTCAGACATTCCCTCACTTCGAAGTTTTTTAATTTTATCCATACCATCTTTTCTAACGTTTCTAATNGCTATTTTTGCATTTTCAGCGAAAGTAGCTGCTAGCTTAGCTAGTTCCCTCCTTCTTTCTTCGTTTAATTCAGGGATAATTAATCTGATAATATTTCCNTCAGTTTGAGGAGTTAATCCCAGTCCAGAATTAATAAGAGCTTTTTCTACCATATTTACATTGTTCACATCCCAAACGTTAACGGAAAGAACTCTTGATTCTGGTACAGTTATNGANGCACACTGATTTAAGGGTAGNTTCGACCCATACACCTCCACAACGACGGGGTCTAGCATTGACGAAGATGCTCTACCAGTTCTAAGGGAAAGGAAGTCGTTTTTTAAAGAGGCAATAGCTCCGGACATTCTTTTTTCAATATCGCTTATGTTTAAATCAAATTCATTCATTAAGTCAAGTTACCGATGAAAATCTTCCCATACCGTCAACAATACTCAAAAAATCNTCTGTTTCAAACAAAGAAAAAACAATGATNGGNATAGAGTTATCTCTTGCNAGNGCTATTGCNCTTGCATCCATNACTTTTAANTTTTCTTGCAAGGCAGTATCATANGTAATTTTTTCTAGATATTTTGCTTCGGGATTTAAAACTGGGTCTTTGTCATAAATACCATCTACCTTAGTTGCTTTAAAAATAGCTTGGCATTTCATTTCTATTGCCCTTAATGTTGCCGCTGTATCTGTTGTAAAATATGGGTTTCCTGTACCAGCAGCAAATATACAAACTCTATTTTTTTCTAAATGTCTAACTGCTCTTCTTCGAATGTAAGGCTCACAAATTTGATCCATCGGTATAGCNGAGATTACCCTTGTNTGAACATTTAGTTTTTCTAACTCAGATTGCATGGCTAGAGAGTTCATAACAGTTGCTAGCATCCCCATGTAATCTGCAGTTGTTCTTTCCATACCCTGNGCACTACCTTGGAGACCTCTAAAAATATTTCCACCNCCAATTACTAAGCAGACCTCAATACCCTGCTCATGGACCTTTTTTATTTCATAAGCTATTTTTGTTACTGTTGGTGGGTGTAAGCCAACCTTTAGTTCTCCCATTAAAGCTTCACCAGAAATTTTAAGTAATATACGTTTATATCGACGTTTTTGTGTCAATCTCTAACAGCCTAACTTACTATGTCTTTGACTTCAGCAGCAAAGTCACTTTCTTTCCTATCAATTCCTTCTCCAACCTTAAACCTGACAAAATCTACTAATACTTGATTATTATTTTCTAAAACTTTACTTACAGAATTTTCAGGATCCATTACAAACTTTTGGTTAAGCANCGTGTTTTCCTCAAAGAACTTTTTTAGTTTTCCCGAAAGTATTTTTTCTGCAATTTCTGCAGGTTTNCCTTCTGCACTAAGCTGTTCACTTATAATNTTCTTCTCTCTATCAATTAAGGTCTTATCCATATCCGTCTCTGATACGGCCAAGGGAGCTGTTGCGGCAATATGCATTGCCAACTTTTTCCCAAAGTCTTCGTTTTTAATTCCTTCNAGAGAGACTAACACTCCTATCTTACCACAATCTTTTGACACTGAATTATGGATATACGCATAAATATTTGGTCCTTTAATACTTGTAGCTCTNCTTAAATTAATATTTTCTCCTATTGTAGCTATCTTATTATTAATAATCTCTTGACAAGTCTTCCCCGCAACATTTTTTTTCAAAATATCATCTTTATCTGTAATCCCAAAACCTTCGGATAAAANAAGGTCAACTAATTCAATGAACTCTTTATTTGTTGCAACAAAGTCGGTTTCTGAGTTCAATTCAACTATCATACCTGTATCCCCTTGAACTCTAACCCCAACGAGGCCTTCTGCGGCTATACGAGAGGATTTCTTTTCAGCCTTTAAAAGCCCTTTTGTTCTAAGCCAGTCTTGAGCCGCTTCTAAATCACCACCGGTCTCGAGGAGTGCTTTTTTAGCNTCCATCATACCCGCTCCAGATTTTTCTCTAAGTTCTTTGACTAATAAAGCTGATATCAATTTACTCTCCCTTAATTATTGCAACCAATCTATTTTTACTATTATTTTTATGCTTCAGTCTTGGACTCNTCCTTCTTTTGGTTTTTNTCTTTTGANGNANTTTCTNTATTGATATCAGCNGNGGCATTACTATTATCTTGATCNGCTAATGTCTGATCATCAGAGCTTTGGTTANGCANATCCGCTTCTACNTTTTCAGAGGANACTTTGTCATTAGAAATGTCGTTTTCTGAACTTTTTTCCTCAGGCAAGTCTCCAGACGAAGGTGCTTCAGACTCACCTAAGTCGATGCCCGCAGACCCTAAATGCGACTCCATACCATCCAAAATAGTTTTACTCACTAAATCACAATATAAAGATATTGCTCTCGAAGCNTCATCGTTGCCGGGTATAGGAAAATCAACTCCGTCAGTAGAAGAGTTGGAATCAAGTATNGCTACAACAGGTATACCAATTTTTTTTGCCTCTTTTATTGCTATCGCCTCTTTATTTGTGTCTACAACAAAAAGCATGTCGGGAATGTTTTTCATTTCTTTAATACCACCAAGAGATAGGTTCAACTTTTGGTGTTCTTTTTCAATATTGAGCCTTTCCTTTTTTGTGAAAAGAGAAAGCTGACTTTCATCAAACCCTTCGAGATCTTTTAATCTTAAAATTGAGTTTGATACTGTATTCCAATTTGTTAANGTTCCACCAAGCCATCTATAGTTTATATAATACTGAGCACACTTTGTTGCTGCTTCNGCGATAGCGTGTTGAGCTTGTCGTTTTGTTCCAACAAATAAAANACTACCTCCCTTGGAAACCAACTTATGTATTTCATTTAAAGCAACATCTAGCATAGTTANAGTTTGAGTAAGGTCTATAATGTGTATTCCATTCCTTGAACCATAAATATACTCNTCCATTAATGGATTCCANCTATGCGTTTGATGCCCAAAATGCACACCNGCNTCTAANAATTGCCTAATATTGTAATTTGGTAAATTCATNATATTTTCCCTTTCGGTTTTGCCTTAACNCACTTTCCAATTCATTGGACCGAAATTTTTGTGCGTNTGNGGATTTTTTTGCTTTTTTAAGGCATCATTAAACTAATATCAAGAATTTATTTATTTATTTTAAATCTAGTTTTTCTACAATGATTTTATGGCTTCAATGAAAAAAAAAATTTATATATTTGGCTGTATTATGTGGGACATCATTGGCAAGCCTTCAGAAGTAATACAAAAAGGGAAAGATTGTCCAGGTTTTATAAATGAAAGACCTGGAGGAGTAGCTTTCAACGTAGCTTTAGGGCTTTCAAAAGAATTAGAAAAGAGTGGTTTCAAATTAAGCTTGGTTTCAGCGATTGGCAAAAATGACAAAACTCGCATAATACAGACCATTCTCAGGGAAAATAACATTAGCTCAAAATATTTGATAATTAAAGGAACCCAAAATGATAAATATTTATCTATTGAAACAAAAAATGGTGAAATATTTGGATCAATTAATTGCACAAATAATTTCTTATCTAACCAAGTTGATATAATTAAGCATTTTTCTTCAATTTGTGCTGCACATAAAAAAGATAATCATAAAGCAATTTTTGTTTTTGATGGAAATTGCACCAGAGAATTTTTAGACTTTGTCAAGAGAGAGGCTGATGAAAAAATTTTTACCAAATATTTCATACCAGCCAATTTTTCAAAACTTATGCAGTTTAAGAATGATGCAATCTATTTCAAGGGATTCAATCTATTTATAAATCTTAAGGAAGCCAATATCTTGCTTGGCTCTAGGAAATTGACTAGCTCCGAACATGCGTCTAAAGCTATTTTCAAAAAAATAAAAACTGAAAACTGTTTAACAGTGGTGACCGATGGTCCGAACGTTGCATGTGGAGTTAATAATGAAGGGGTGACAAAAATAAGGCCAAAGTTTATTAATAGTAATATATCAAGACTAGGAGCAGGTGACGCATTTTTTGCATATTTTCTTTCTAACATAGAATTGAATCCAAAAGTAAGTCTTGAAAAAAGCTTAAATTTTGCAAACAAAAAAATTCAACAATACTTAAAAGCAAATGATTAAAAAATTTTTAAAGAAAAACAGACATCTTATTAAATGTTCACGGGAAGTATCAAAAGCTATTGATAACAACATTCCATTAGTTGCTTTAGAAAGCTCTATAATTTCACACGGAATGCCTTATCCACAATCTTTAGAAATGGCTAAAGAAATAGAAGGAATAATAAAAGATATTGGAGCTCAGCCTGCAACTTTAGCTTTGTTAGATGGGAAAATTCAGGTTGGTCTTGATCCNGAGGTTTTAGACGCCTTCGCTAAAACTAGAAGCGTAGAAAAAGTCTCAAGTAGTAATCTTGACAGCACTATATTTGCTAAAAGAGCTGGCGGGACCACTGTTTCAGGTTCATTAAGAATATGTAAATTAGTTTCAATTTCTGTGTTTGTAACAGGTGGGATTGGCGGCGTTCATAGAGATGTATCTNAGAGCTTCGATGTTTCAGCNGATCTTCAAGCNATAAGAGAATCTGAAATTATTACCGTGNGCGCAGGTCCTAAAACAATATTAGANATATCAAAGACATATGAGTTTTTAGAAACCCTTTCGATACCGGTTTTTTCTTATAGGCAGAAAAACTTACCCGCTTTTTGGTACCGAGATAGTGGACTAAAATCTACCCATAGAGTTGAAAGCCCTGAGGCTATCGCTAAGATTTATTCAATTGCAAAAAATTTAAATTCTTCTCATGGGCTATTGCTTTGCAACCCGATACCAAAAAAGCATTCTCTGGACAAAACGTANTTAGAGCCTTTAATATCAGATGGNGTAAANGAAATAAAAAAAACAGCTATAACTGGAAAAAAACTCACTCCNAGTTTATTGAATTATTTAGTAAAGAAGACCAATGGTAAAACTCTTGAATCAAATATTGAAATAGTAAAGAGCAATGCAGAGCTAGGAGCTAGAGTAGCTAAAGCATTAGCTACTCTTTAAAGTAGAGGAATAGAAGAAATGGGCAGAATTTTTCAGAAATTACGAAGAGATTTTCTTACGGGACTAGTTGTTCTAATACCCATTGTTCTCACAGTTTATTTGGTATGGAGTGTAATTAGCTTCATNGACNAGGTTGTGATACCAATTATTCCTCCCAAATATAATCCTTTAGACTTATACGAAATTTATATACCAGGACTGGGAGTGTTTTTATTTTTAATCTTTACGACATTAATCGGATCTTTAGCATCTGGTTTTTTGGGGCGGCAGGCAATTTATTTAGGTGAAAAAATACTTTCAAGAACGCCNGTAGTTAGCACAATCTACAGTTCTATTAAGCAGATCATTCAAGCAGTTTTCAAACCTGACGGAACAAATTTTAAACAACCATGCCTTGTTGAGTATCCAAGAAAAGGCGTTTGGGCTGTAGCATTTATTTCCACTGAAACTTTTGGNGAAATTAAACAAAAAATAAACCTAGGCTCTCTTGTTACTGTATTTTTACCCACTACTCCAAATCCCACCTCAGGATTTATGTTATTTGTTCCAAAAAAAGATATAATTCTCCTCGATATGTCNGTGGAGGACGCTGCAAAATTGATAATTTCGGCTGGANTGGTNATGCCAGAGAAAAAATAAAAAAAAAGCTGGATTCTTTAAATCTTTTAAGTAAACTGGTAAAACTGCTCGATAGGTTTCTTGCCTGTATGAAACCTGCCTCAATAACTGGCGTCTTCTTCTGAAGACGCCTTTTTTTGTATAAATTTTTCCATATTTTTCAATATATTATAGGATGCATTTAAAACATTACCTTTTCCTAGTTTTATAAATAATTTTTCACTGGAAGGCTTTATATTGNTTTTATTTGATTCTATGAATGCCAATAATCCAGCAATATTTTCTACTTTTCCTTCTCTAAATTTGATCGTGACACCCTTAGCTCCTACTTCCAACGACTCAATTTCAAGTGACTTACATTTTTCTTTNACTTTAAGAATATTTGCTAAATTTATGATTTCCTGAGGTAATTTACCAAAACGATCTATCATTTCTGCAAGTACAGACTCCAGNTGCACTTGATTATCAAAATTTGAGAGTCTCCTATAAAAACTCAATCTTAAAGATGAGTCCTNTATATACTCTTCTGGAATTCTTGCCGTGGTAGGAATTCTGATTACAGGGGACCAACTTTCATCAAGATGGGGATCATTTCCGCTTTCTTTATTCAACATAAGAGAGTTGATCGTTCTCTGTAACATTTCTTGATATAGAGAAACACCTACCTCGTTGACTTGGCCAGTCTGTTCTTCACCTAAAATATTACCTGACCCTCTCATTTCTAGGTCTTGAGAAGATAAGGTAAAACCGGATACTAGTGANTTTAAACCTTTAATTAAATCTAGTCGTTTTCTGGCAGATTCCGTCAGTGATGCATTTTCTTTTGAAACCAAATAAGCAAAAGCTCTTTTATTTGAACGACCTACCCGCCCTCTAATCTGATACAATTGACTTAAACCGAATAACTCTGCCTTATATATAATTATCGTATTTGCTCTAGGTATATCAAGACCACTCCCAACAATATTGGTTGAAACAAGCAGATCAAATTCTCCGTAGTAAAAAGCAGAAATGGTTTTTTCTAACTCTGTATTGTTGGTTTTTCCAGTAGCAACCATATATTTAATATCGGGTAAAAAATTATGGAGAAATTCCTCTATGACACGAATATCTTTTATTCTTGGAACAACAAAAAATACTTGCCCATCTCTCTTGATCTCGCGCATGATAACTGAACTGATAGTACCCTGATCAAATTCAATAACATTTGTTTCAATAGGCATTCTATTTTTTGGTGGAGTGTTAATAAGTGAGAGATCCCTAATTCCAGAAAATGCCATTTGTAGTGTTCGAGGAATAGGAGTAGCAGACAGAGTCAGTACGTGAATGTCTGGGAATATGGCTTTGAGTTGCTCTTTTTGGTCTACGCCAAAGCTCTGCTCTTCGTCTACAATTACTAGACCAAGATCATTAAACTTTAACTTTCTATTGATAACACTATGCGTTCCAATCAGAATATTCACATCTCCATTTGAAATATCTTTTTTTATTTGATCTACCTCTTGTGGCTTAGTAAGTCGGGAAAGCATTTTTATTTTAATAGGATAACCGTCAAATCGCTTCTTGAAAACTTCCGCATGCTGTTTCGCTAGAAGCGTTGTAGGCGCTGCTAATACAACTTGCCTATTCTCAGAAACCATTACAAAAGATGCTCTTATTGCAACTTCCGTTTTTCCAAAACCTACATCACCACAAATTAGCCTGTCCATAGGATTTCCGGCAGATAAATCTTTTATAACGTCGCTTATTGCCTGCAACTGATCTGGAGTTTCTTCATAGGGAAACCGATCGCAGAATTCTTGGAAGAGGTCCTTTTGCAAAAAAANCTTTTTCGTTTTTACAAGTTTTCTTTCTGCAGCAATCTTTATTAATTTCTCAGCAATTAATTTAATCTTATTTTTGACTGTTGCTTTTCTCATCTGCCAGTTAGCAGAACCAAGCTTATCTAGTTTTGCATCAGAAAGGCCCAGAGGGGNTATAAGCTCTATATTTTCTACTGGTAGAAATATCTTATCAGAGTCCGCATAATTAATTTCGAGAAAATCGTTATTTATTCCATTTATCTCAAAATTTTTTAGACCCATGAACATCCCAATTCCATAATCTATGTGGACAACAAGGTCTTCTACACTAAGAGAATTCAAGTCTTCAAAAACAGCAGTTAGACTACGTGGCTTTGCAGTTCTGTTACTTCTTATCTTACCTCCAAAAATTGCCCTTTCGGTAATGATTTCAAAAAAAGGAGTTGAAAATCCTATGTCTAACTGGGTTATCGTATAATAGACTTGTTTGGGATAATCATATATCTGGTCAATATTATCAATTTTTCTTACGCTACTCAAACCATGCTCTTTCAAAACACTAAGTAGTCTTTTTATTGAGCCCTCGGAATGGCCAGATAATATTATTGAGTGCTTTTTTACTCTCTTACNTATATATCTTACAACTTCATTAAAAAGAGAAATATCTTCTTTATTACGTTCTACTGCAAAATCTTTTGTAGAGTAATCTGAAGTATTTAATGTATTTGTATAAACCTGATCAATTTTCTTGATATCAAATAAACCAAGTGTTTCCCTAAAAGCTGACGGTGATAAATAGTGTAAATCAGGCTCTAATAAAGAAAGTTTATTTTTACTAATAGCCTTTAAATCAAAATTACGACTCTCAACTATCTGCGCCCATTTATTCTCAATCATTAGCTCCAAATCATCTTCATACGAAAGAGAGGCGCCGTTAAAAACCGAAAATATAGGCTCNAGTTTTGGATTAAATAAAGGCAACCAATGTTCTATACCTTCTACATAAATTCTTTCTGATACNGANCTGTAAACCCTATCATTTTTGGTTACTGTACCGATNGTCTTTCTATAATTTTGCCTAAAAATGTCGATTGATTGCTCATCTAATATAATNTCTGATACAGGAAATATTTTTACATTATCNATAGAACCATTTGATATTTGACTTGATGGGTCGAAGGTTCTTATTTTTTCTAGCNTTGTTCCAAAAAAGTCTAGCCTTACGGGGTATTTGACCTCAGGAACAAAAATATCTAGTATACCTCCTCTNACAGCATATTCTCCTACAGAATAAACATTTGATTGCCGTGAATAACCATTTTTTTCAAGCCACTCGGTAAGGCCAATAAGNTCTATT
Organism: Paracoccaceae bacterium; assembly: GCA_002703515.1. GTDB lineage: Bacteria > Pseudomonadota > Alphaproteobacteria > Rhodobacterales > Rhodobacteraceae > CACIJG01. The sequence continues at coordinate 11,110 of NZSE01000010.1, forward strand.
TCTTGATCAACACCAAGAAAAAAACTCTTCNCAAGAATTTTGTTTGCGGGAACAATTTTCTGCAGAATACTATCAACTGACAATAAAACAATCTTACAATTTTTGCCCTTTGTTTTTGATGCTCTGAGCGCACTATACCTCTTGGATATAATCTCTCTTCTAGGAGAAATACTACTATAAGGAAGACAATCCCAGGAAGGATAAACTACTACCTCTATTTTATTATTAAAAAATTTAAGGTTTTCTGAAAACTGCTTCAAACCTCCTTCACGGGAAAGAAGATGTATATGAGTTAACCTATCGGAATTTTCAAATATCCTTGAAAGAGCANAAGCTCTGTATCCATCACTATAATTTTCAATTATTTTTTTCATANAATGTTCTAACAAAGTTATTGCCGATTAATAGAATAAAAACTAGAATAAAAGAAATTTTTGTTAATCAGGATAGGTATTATGTTAAGCAGCTTTCCCAAAAGGAGGGGAAGAAGATTAAGGCAGAACAGTAGGGTCAGGGCCTTAGTAAGAGAAAACGGCCTCAGTAAGTCTGATTTGATTTGCCCCATATTTATTAGAGACGGCGAAAACATCATTGAGCCCATTCCTTCTATGCCTGGAATAAATAGGTATTCAATAGATACAGTTATTCCTTACGTAGAAAAATTAATTAATTTGGGAATATTCACAGTAGCTTTATTTCCATTAACACCTTCTGATAAAAAATCCTCTACTTGTGAAGAAGCCTGGAATCCAAAAAATTTAGTAAATATTGCTACAAGGAAATTGAAATATAATTTTCCTGAATTAATCATAATGCTAGATGTAGCGCTGGATCCGTACAATTCTGATGGTCATGATGGTCTTCTTGTTGATGGGAAAATAATTAATGATGAAACATTAGTAGCTCTAGAAAGACAAGCATTGGTTCAAGCTGAAGCAGGTGCAGATATACTGGGTCCCTCCGATATGATGGACGGCAGAATAGGGGTTATAAGAACTGCACTTGAGAAAAATGGGTTTAAAGATACACTAATCATGTCATACGCTGCAAAATTTTCTTCTGCTTTTTACGGGCCATTTAGGGAAGCCGTTGGAGCACAAGGCCTACTCAAAGGTGATAAAAAAACTTACCAAATTGATCCACCAAACATGGAAGAAGCAATAAGAGAGGTTGGCGAAGATATATTTGAAGGAGCTGATATGGTTATGGTGAAGCCAGGAATGCCTTACCTAGACGTTATTTCGGAAGTGAAGCGAAAGTTTAGCTTTCCAACATTTGCTTACCAAGTTTCTGGAGAATACTCCATGCTTAAAGGCGCAATTGAAAATAATTGGCTCGACAAAGATAGTATGATAGTTGAAAGTCTTACTTGCTTTAAGAGAGCTGGGTGCGATGGAATATTAACGTATTTTGCACCTGATGCTGCAGAAATTATAAATAAGAATAGTTAATTTTTAAAAGGCCTCTGATGTTAAAAATAAAAATGATTAAAGCTATTTATCTCATATCAATATTTTCGCTTTTTCTCTTGTCTTGTCAAAACATTGATCAAGAAAATCAGGGTAGCATTATCAATAGAGATGCAGAGATCGCTTTACAAAATTTATTTGAAATTGACCCCGATACAATAAGCATATATAAAAATGCGCCAGCTACTTTAATTATACCGAGAATTACTAAAGCAGGTGTTGTTTTAGGCGGTGCATATGGAGAAGGAGTTTTGAGAATAAATGAAGCTCCAGTTGATTATTATTCACTGGCTTCTGCCTCGTATGGCTTTCAAATAGGAGCACAACAATATTCTAATATCATATTCTTTATGACAGAAGAAGCTTTACAAAAATTTAGAGTCAAAGATGGGTGGGAACTAGGAGCAGATGCTGAGGTAGTATTTAGAGACAAAGGCTATTCAATAGGTGTTAGCTCAAAAACAATCTCCAAACCTGTATACGCCGTAGTTTTTGATCAAAAAGGTCTTCTAGCGGGAACTTCATTAGTTGGGGCTAAGTTCTCAAGACTAATAAGGTAAATTCTTAATTATCAAACCTTGTTAAAAGGCTCGAAGTGTCAAAGTTAGATCCACCATTTCTCTGTATCTCCGCATAGAACTGATTTACTATAGAAGTTACAGGTAGTGAAATATCATTTTTACTTGCGTGATCAAGGCAAATACCTAGGTCTTTTCTCATTAATTTTACAGCAAAACCGAAATCAAATTTGCGATCAACCATTGTTTCTCCTCTGTTACTTAACTGCCAACTACCGGCGGCACCCTGAGAAATTGCTTGCAACACTTTTTTAGTGTCCATTCCGCTTTTTTCGGAAAATGAAATTGCTTCAGACAGAGCTTGGATAAGCCCTGCAATACAAATCTGATTGATCATTTTAGCCACCTGTCCCTTTCCAGGACCACCAACTAAAGTAATGTTTTTTGCATACGCAGTTATTGCAGAATTCACTCTATCAAAAATTGGTTTTTCACCCCCAATCATTACCGTTAGCTCCCCTTTTACTGCACCAACTTCTCCTCCAGACACTGGAGCGTCTAAAAAATGTATTTCATACTCTTTAGCTTTTTTATACAATTCAGAAGCGATGTCAGATGACGTGGTGGTATGATCAACAAACACACTATCCGGTTTCATTGCCGAAAAAGCTTTATCCTCGCCCAAAGTTATGTCTCTCAAATCAGTGTCATTACCAACACAACTGAACACTATGTCACTGTTAGTCACAGCTTCTTTCACTGAAGTAAAATATTTACCATTATATTTTTCTGTCCATAATTTTGATTTTTCTTTTGATCTATTGTAAACACTTACCCCGTAGCCTTGTTTTGAGAGATGACCTGCCATCGGAAAGCCCATTACACCTAATCCAATAAAGGTTATTTTTTTCATAGCTTAGTCCTAAATAATTGAACAATATCATTAGTATAATATAATCTGATTTTTAAAAAGTTGATATAATGAAAACACTTATAAAAACATTGCCATACTTATTCATGGCTTTCATCATATTGTTCCTTACGATTTCAGCATTTTTCTTTTATCTAAGCTATCAGTCGTTACCGAACTATAGTAAAAAATTGTTTTCTTCGGATATTGAATCTCAAGTCATAATAAAAACAGACCTACACGCAGTTCCACATATAACAGGAAACAAAAATGAAGAAACTTTTTTTGGCCTAGGATATGTTCATGCGCAAGAACGACTTTGGCAAATGACTTATCTTAAACGCCTATCTCAAGGTCGTTTATCTGAGATTAATGGGCCTGAAAGTGTACTTTTAGACTCATTTATGAAATCTCTAGATCTACAAACACTAGCAACACAAATATTTCAAAGCTTGCCTGAAGACTTAAAGAAAATTTTGTCATTTTATTCTAAAGGAATTAATTTCAGATTGAAAGAGATTGAGGATAAGGGACTAGGGAGAGGATCTCCAGAATTTTTTTTCCAATCTCCTGAAATCACTCCTTGGAGCCCANTAGACAGCTTGGCAATACTTAAATTTATTGAGTTTATGTCTTCTAACAAAGCGTTAACAGAAATAGAACTCACTTCCTTACTATTTTCAAGTACAAAAGAGAATAAACTGCAACATCTAATTGATGAAACTACCTTTCTCCGTTCGAAACTCAATGAGATCAGCTCAAAACTTAATAAAAATAAATTTGACAAGCAAAGATATGTAGNAAAAACTGGTTTTTTCAGCCCACCAAACGCAGGATTTTATTCAAATGTTTTTGCCGTAGACAGCGGCAGGACTGCTTCAAAAAAATCGCTATTACTGGCAAACTTATTTCTACCTCTGTCTTCACCATCAATTTGGATGCTTGCCCATCTTGATCTTCNAGAGACCTCTATTGTGGGCGCAACGGTTCCAGGCATCCCAATAATATTTTCTGGTAAAAATGATAATTTGGCTTGGGGATCATCTTTTTCATTTATTGATGATCAAGATCTGTATTTTGAAAAGGTAAATCCACAAAACAATGAGGAATATCTTTCACCATTGGGATACAAAAAATTTTCAAAACAAGAAAAACTAATAAAAGTAAAAAATAGCCCTACTGTTAGTTTTTCAGTCAGGCGCACTGAAAACCGTGTAATCATTCCGCATGAACTATATGACATGCAATCTATAGTTCCTGAAGACTTTCTAGTTTCTTTGGCTTGGACTGGCTTTAAAGACAATGATAATACCCTAGAAACTTTTATGAATTTAATGACTGCTAAAAAAGTAGAAGAATTTAAAGATAAAATATTGGAAAGTAGTAGCTTCAATTTGATTTTGGTGATCGCAGATGAAAAAAAAATCGACTCTGTGTTCATCGGGAGTACACCTAAACGAAAAAAAGAAAATGAAACGAGAGGGAAAGTAATTACACCCGGTTGGAAAAAAGAAAATCAATGGATATTAAACTTGAAAGAAGACGATAAACATACTGCCGATTCTTATAAAAACGGACTGATTTTGAACACAAATAATAGCTTCCAAGTAAAAAATTTTCCAAATCATATGAGTTTCAATTGGGGTGACGAACAAAGACTTCTTAGAGCAACAAAGATGATTAACAGTAGAGAATTTCATAGCATTGAAAGCTTTAAAGAACTACAGAATGATTTTATTTCAGAGCCTGCTCGTACCTTGTTACCCCTTATGGGCAAAGAGCTTTGGTTTCAATACGATAACAATGATCCGGACGATATTAATGATATCAAGACCAGCAGCTTAGAACTTTTAACAAATTGGAACGGAGATATGATGACCGGCTCCCCAGAGCCACTTATTTATTCAACATGGGTTGAAACATTCAAAAAAATGCTAATTGAAGACGAATTAGGTTCCAATTTCTTCTCAGCTAATATAATAAGCCCACTTTTCTTAGAAAAAGTACTAAGAAACTATGATAACGCGGGGGCTTGGTGTGATATAAAACACTCTAATAAAATTGAAACGTGTGCAGAATTATCCAAAAAATCATTGACAAAAAGCCTTCGAAAATTACGGAATGCTTATGGATCCGATGTTAACAAGTGGCGATGGGGTAATGAGAGAAAAATTATACACCCTTCTTTCTCGATAGACGGCACCTTAATCCCAAAATTTTTAAAGGATATATCGGGAGAAATTCATGGGAGCACGCACACTTTAAATTCAACGATGCTAATAGATCCATCAAAAAATAAAGAAGCAAAGGCTAGCTCCTTCAAAATGATAATTGACTTTTCATCTCCTGATAAAAATATGTTTGTTATACCTTCTGGGCAGAGTGGGCATCTCATTTCAAAACATTATGACGATCAAACAAGCTTATGGAAAAATGGCAACTATTTATATTTATCTGGGATAAAGAATTTAATATTAGGAGGCTCAAAAGGAGAAATAATAATATCTCGTGTTTTAACTGAATAGTTTTTTGCATTTTTTTAATGAACTAATAAGTATATCAATTTCTTGTTCAGTATTATATAACGCAAGACTAGCTCTGCAAGTAGCCGCAACTCCGATGAAATTCATAAGAGGTTGCGCACAATGATGGCCAGATCTGACTGCAACCCCATTCGAATCTAATATTGTAGCGATATCGTGAGCGTGTGCATTTCCTTTCATAGAGAAAGAAAATATAGCAAGATTATCTTTATGAAAACAATGTCTTACTAACCAATCCAATTTTTCTAGCTCAATCCTTGTATAATCTGATATTGATTTTTCATAATCAAGAACCGCTTTTCTGTCTAGGTTTTGGACAAAGTCTATTGCCGCACCAAGACCAATTATTTCAGCAATTCCGGGTGTCCCCGCTTCAAATAAAAACGGAGATTGGTTGTAAGTTATATTGTCTTTAGAGACGTTTCTGATCATTTCACCTCCCCCAATAAATGGGACCATTTCAGATATTCGACTTTTATTTACATAAAGTACACCCGTACCTGTTGGCCCNAACAGCTTGTGGCCAGTGAATGTGTAAAAATCNCATCCAATNGATTTTACATCAACTTCCAAGTGAACAATAGCCTGAGAACCATCTAATACGCTTACGATCCCCCTTTTTTTTAGCTCATGACAAATTTTCTTTACGTCAATGATTGAGCCAAAAACATTAGACATATGAGTTATACATACCATTTTTGTCTTTGAAGAAATTTTTTCATTGATCATATCAAATGAAACTTGACCATTTTCATCTGGATCAATCCAGGTGAGCTTAATATCTTTTCTGGATCTCAAAAAATGCCAAGGAACAATGTTGGCATGATGCTCTAAAGTGGTGAGAATAATCTCNTCTCCCGGTTCAAGATTCTGGTNNNCCCATGAATAGGAAATCAGATTCAATGCTTCGGTAGAACCGGATGTGAAGATNATCTCTTCATGATAAGAAGCTCCCAAAAACTTCATGACCTTATCTCTTACCGCTTCAAACTTTTCAGTAGCGAGGTTTGATAAAAAATGTAACCCCCTATGAACATTTGAATACTCATTTTCATAGCAATTTTTAACAGTNTCTATAACTGACANTGGTTTTTGTGAAGATGCCCCATTGTCTAGATAAACTAAAGGCTTACTATTTACCTCCTTTGAGAGTATCGGAAACTCTTTCCTAAATTCTAGAACATTAAACATTAGATATATTTCCAACTAAAAAAAATTGTATGATCGACACAAAAATCATGAATAAAAANCCCATTGTCAATGAGACAGTGATAGCTCCCAAAAATGCTGTTAACAANACNCTCNTGTATTGATATAGCGTCACTACGACAGAAGACAATGCCCAAATAAACCATAGCACTTCNAAAAATCTAAAAATATAATATAAATCAANCGAAATAAATANNANTANNGCTTGNNTAAATTTAAANACAAAAGCTACNAGGAATAAGACTAGNACATTTTTCCCTAATTCTTCNATGCTCACCTTTTGNTTAGAAAAATTACTAAAAAATAAAATAGANANCATTACAGTAATAATAAAAATCAATTCAAAAGCGAACATACTTAAGGGATNAAATATGAAAGATAAGGAATTATTTTCGAGTAATTTTGAAGCATTTTCCGACGATTTAAAGATNAATCTGTCNAAAAAGGAGTTTAAAAGAGAGGTAGTGGCAGCAATGAAAANAGCTCCTTCAATTATGGTAGTTAATTTCAATTTTAATGAGCCCAGNAAATCCGGAAGGTAGGCAGGNTTCCTCAGGCTTAATAGTAACAATTGTTTAAATTCCATAAGCTTTTAAAAGTTCCTTAGCTAACATTTATAAGAATAACAGGAATAAAATAAATACTGGTGATAACTATNGTGAANAGATTTCTTTTTTTTAAATTTGACGCAAAACTAAGAATTCTAGAAAAAATATACACTATAACCAACTCAGTAAGAACGACAAAAATAACCTCAATTAACCCACTCATAAATACCTTTAACACGCTTGCACATAATATAATTAGGGTTGAGAGGGTCAAAGACCAAAATAGAGCTAACCTAGTTTGAAAGTTAGAGGCTACAGCTCCAAATGTTTTTAATACAAAATAAAGTATGAAACTTAGAGCATACATAAATATAGGTAGAAAAAAAAGATAGGATACTACCACCGCTGTCATAACAGACAAGTAAGGAGCCTCTTGGACCTGGCTAGTAACTTCTATTAATTGTGACAAGAGCAATATTAAACAAGTAAAATAAAGGAGTGGAAGCAATTGGCTTTCTTTATTACGCAGTTCAATTTGTTCATTAATAGAGGCATCTAGGTCGNTGAAAGCATAGATTATAGAAGAAAAGAACCCTCTATTAATTTTTGACTGTTTATTCATTAAAAAAGCTTGAGATCCAATTATCTATATAATTACTTAGAGCTGATTTTATATTTTCATCTTCAATCTCATCTAAAGCTTCCGCGATGAACGCTGTGATTAGCATTTCTTTAGCTTTGTTCTTATGCACACCTCTACTTAGTAGATAAAATAGACTATCTCTATCTAGAGAACTGGATGTGGAACCATGAGAGCAAATAACATCATCAGCGTAAATCTCTAGCTCTGGCTTACAAAAAAATTTTGAGTTTTCATTTAGCAAAAGAGATCTACTAGATTGATATCCATCNGTCTTTTGCGCGTCAGGNGCAACATAGATTTTACCTCGAACTAATGAGGTACAATCATTGTCTAGCACTGATTTGAAAACTTGCCTACTTTTACATTCATAAGCATTATGATTTACCAATACATTTTCGTCGCTAAAATGATCCTTTTTATTTATCAGGCTAACGTTTGAAATTGAAGTGTTTATACCTTGGCCATTTAAATGCACTTCAATCTCTGTTCTTGTNGCCTGGGTGTTAAGTCTCAGTCCAAAGTGATTGAAAGTTGAATTTTCAGCCATATCACAAAACTTATGAGAAATTTTTGGAAAAATATTGCTTTCTCCAGTTAAATCCAAGTAATTTAACTTAGCATTTTCTTCTAGAAAAATTTCTGTTACGGCGTTGAAAACTGAAAGATTATTNCCTGTTTCTATTATCGTAACTTCCACGTCTTTTTTAATAACAATTAGGTTTCTTTGAAAACAGTTGCTTACAGATTTATTAGTTTTATTGTGTAACACNAGTGGTTTTTTTAANGCATCCGAAAAGCTTAGAGCATAACCAACTTTAGGACTAAGGCTATTTTCCCGAGCCAAAGGNCTTGGAATACGTTTTTGGGATTTTTGTTCTAGCTTGCCAAAGTAATTTTTAGCNTAGGANTCTTCATCAGCAATNATGTCCANAATGCTTGAAACTCGATAGCTCTTATCAGTTTTCAATTCAACNCTATCACCATAAATAGTCAGGTCAGGCTCGTATAAAGAAACTCCTTTCAGACTACTGNGCTCTATTTTGGAGGTATCTTGANCAAGATCGGATACTATATCTAAGTTACTCTTTCTCCAATATTCCGATCTACGACTCACTTTTTCAATNCTTAAACTATCACCCTTTAATTCTTGTTTTAAAGAATTATACCAATTACTTANATTTTCATGGTTCAATGTGTNTCCTTACCTATCTGCAAGAAATCTTTATACCCTGTCTCCTCCACATGAANAGCAAGATTTTTATCACCAGTTTTTACTATTCTTCCGTCTACCATGATATGAACAAAATCAGGCACTATATAGTTAAGAAGTCTTTGATAATGGGTTATAACCAGAAACGAGCGTGAAGATGAAGAAAAATTATTTACTCCCTTAGAAACTAATTTCATAGCATCAACATCCAACCCACTATCTGTTTCGTCCAGTATTATAAACCTNGGTTCAAGCAAGCACATTTGTAAAATCTCATTACGTTTTTTTTCTCCNCCTGATGCACCAACATTAACCGGTCGNCTCATCATTTCGTCACCAATNTCTAAATCTTTAGCTATNGAACGNACAAGNTTNAAGAAATCCGCTGCATTTAGTTCCTCTTCNCCTCTTGTTTTCCTCTGTGAATTTAAAGCGGTTCTTAGAAAATTCATATTACCAACTCCAGGTATCTCTATCGGATATTGAAATGCCATAAAAAGTCCAAGCGCTGCACGTTCCTCTACTTCCACTTCTAATAGGTCACTTCCGTCAAACTTTACGGTGCCACTATTAACAATGTATCCATCTTTACCGGCTAGAACGCTTGAAAGTGTGGATTTTCCAGACCCATTTGGCCCCATTATCGCATGAACTTCACCTGGATTAATGGAAAGCGATAGGCCTTTAATTATTTGCTTATCTTCTTCTTCTAAAGAAACTTTTAAATCATCTATTTTTAACATATTAACCAACAGACCCTTCTAAAGAGATCGCAACCAATTTTTGTGCNTCCATAGCAAACTCCATAGGAAGTGCTTGCANTACCTCTTTACAAAAGCCATTTACGATCAATGCNACAGCATCTTCTTCNCCGATACCNCTTTGCATACAATAAAAGAGCTGATCTTCATCTACCTTTGACGTTGTAGCTTCATGTTCTGCTCTNGCNCTACTATTNTTTACCTCNATGTAGGGAACGGTATGNGCTCCACATTTATTACCAATGAGCAGNCTNTCACATTGAGTAAAATTTCTTGANTTNTGTGATCTAGCTCCAATCTGCACAAGTCCTCTATAGGTNTTTTGAGCTTTTCCAGCNCTAATTCCCTTNGANACAATTCTGCTATTCGTATTTTTACCAAGATGTATCATCTTAGTACCCGTATCGGCCTGTTGCATATTATTTGTAATAGCAATTGAATAAAATTCTCCTGACGAGTTATCACCTTTTAGAACACANGAAGGATATTTCCAGGTTATAGCGGAACCTGTCTCGACCTGTGTCCACATTACTTTGGCATTTCTACCCCTACAATCTGCACGTTTAGTAACAAAATTGTAAATACCACCAACACCACTCTCATCTCCTGGAAACCAGTTTTGTACTGTAGAATATTTTATTTCTGCATCATCTAGAATTACCAGTTCTACGACTGCGGCGTGCAACTGGCTCTCATCCCTTTNTGGNGCAGTACAGCCCTCNAGATAACTTACATATGCGTTGTTATCTGCGATAATCAGCGTCCTCTCAAATTGCCCAGTGTTTTCAGCATTTATTCTAAAGTAGGTTGACAATTCCATAGGACATCTTACTCCCTCTGGAATATATACAAATGATCCGTCAGAAAAAACAGCTGCATTAAGACAAGCAAAAAAGTTATCTGTTATTGGAACGACAGACCCCAAATATTTTTTTACTAAGTCAGGATATTCCTTTATGGCTTCAGATATTGAACAAAATATAACTCCGGCAGATCTTAACTCCTCTTTAAATGTTGTTCCGACTGAAACACTATCAAAGACCGCATCAACCGCAACCTTCCTATTTGCTGACCCTCTTTCAGGGTTTTCCTCAATTACACCGGCGAGCTTTTTCTGCTCTGTTAACGGAATTCCTAGCTTTGAGTATGTTTCTAGAAGTTTTGGGTCAACCTCATCCAAGCTCTTTGGCTTTTCTTTCATATTAGCAGGTCGAGCGTAGTAATACTGGTTTTGAAAGTCAATTTTAGGAATTTTTAGTAGCGCCCAATCAGGTTGTTTAAGTTTTTTCCATCTATTGAACGCCTTAAGCCTCCAATCAAGCATCCATTCAGGTTCATTATTTTTTCCTGATATAAGCTTAACAATATCTTCATTCAAGCCTAATGGGGCATACTCAGTCTCTATATCTGTTGAGAAACCATACTTGTAAGTATCCCCAACGGATTTAACCGCAGAAAGGGTTTCCTTATCAATAACGTCCCGTACCTCATAATTATCCGTCATTTATATAGATTCCCTGTTCCTTTTATGCCTTGAATATAATTGTTTCCATGAGAAAATAAAGGCTTCAATNTCACTTTTTTTTGTATTGGGCCCCAGTGAAACCCGTATTGAACAGTTTGCAAGATCTTCACTGTATTCCATCTCCTTCAATAGACTTACTTCACTTAACTTTCCAGACGAACATGCAGTTCCTGATGAAATACTAAATCCTTCAAGATCCATTGCAATTACTTGGCTCTCACCTTTCCAACCCGGGGTAATAATACAGGACGTGTTAGGTAGTCTTTTTTCTTTTTCACCGACTATGATGGTTGTTTTTGATATTTCTTTAATTTCATTTTCTAACATATTTCTTAAAATTTCAATTTCTTGCCAGACACCCTTTTCAACTAAGTTGAGTGAATAATTCAAAGCTTCAACAAACGCAGCAATAAGTACAAAATTTTCTGTGCCTGCTCTTAATCCAAATTCTTGATTTCCACCCAGAACAGTAGGTTCGATTAAATTCTCATCTTTTACAAAAAGCACTCCAACTCCTTTTGGCCCACACACTTTATGTGAAGCTAAAAATAGTGCTTGAGGTCGCATTTCGCCAAAGCTACAGTCAACTTTACCGACAGCTTGAACAGCATCAGTGCATGCTATACCTCGTGGCACCTCTTGTAATATACCAGTCTCAGAGTTAGCAATTTGCATCGCTATATTATTTTTAGAGCTTGTTAAAGAAACAAGTCCATTTCTCAAAACTGGTATAGATACATTACACCATTTTTTAACACAGTCGTGTTCAATAGCTGAGCATTCCATTTTCTTATCATGTAAAAATAGGGCAGCAGACTCTGATGCTCCAGAAGTAAAAATTATTGTACCTTCATCTAGACCTAAAATATCCATAACCGAATCCCTTGAACGCTCTATAATATTTCTAGCATCCCTACCCTCCGCATGAATAGAACTGGCGTTACCGATTAACTCCAAATTTGAGATTAAACTCTTTCGGGAATTTTCACATAATAATGAACTTGCATTCCAATCGAAATACCGTCTGCCATTTTGCAGAAGTGTCATTTAGCTTTTTCAAAGCTTGATACTGCTTGACAGGGTTCCATTGAATCGGAAGCTACATCTTCCAGTGAAATGTTATGAAGAAATAGATAAACTTGAGATGAAAACTGCTCCCAAAATTTCTCTGTTAAATCCAGCTCAAAAGGTTTAGGCAGTATGTTTGATTCAAATCTATTTTCATTAGAAACAGCAGCAAAGTTCTCATCAACTGCTTCCATAATGTCATTTATTCTGATATTTTTAGGATGCAAATTTAGACTGAAGCCCCCTGACGCTCCTCTTACAGATCTTACCAAATTAGCTTTACGCAATTTCATAAAAAGTTGTTCAAGGTATGTTTGTGATATGCCGAGATTATTAGAAATTTCAGCTACCGATATTTTTGAGCGAAAATCTTTTCTAGCGATATATGCCATAGCTATTAAAGCGTATCTACCTTTTGTGCTAAGTTTCATGCTAATAAAATATAAATAAAAACCAAGTTATCTTTAAAATAGCTTGACTTTGAGGTCAAGCAATTAGTAACTGTATGACATTGAATAGCAAAGGATTTTCAATGCCAGAAGTAAATATATCAGGCCCCAGCGGTAGACTAGAAGGTAGATTTCACCCTCAAAAAAGTGAAGATGCTCCCGTAGCAATAATTTTGCACCCCCATCCGCAGTATGGTGGAACCATGAATAACAAAGTTGTATACAACCTCCACTATTGTTTCTTTAATCTTGGATTTACGTGCTTACGATTCAATTTTAGAGGGGTTGGCAAGAGCGAAGGAGCATTTGACGATGGGTTAGGAGAATTGGCAGATGCTGCTTCGGCCTTAGATTTTCTGCAAGCCAACACTCCAAATTCAACTGCTTGTTGGGTAATAGGTTTTTCTTTTGGCTCTTGGATAGGAATGCAACTTTTAATGAGAAGACCAGAAATAAGTGGGTTCATATCAGTCTCTCCCCCTGCCAATTCATATGATTTCAGCTTTTTAGCTCCTTGCCCCTCTTCAGGACTTATTATAAACGGTAGTTTAGATCGTCTTGTACCTCCATCTGATATTAAAAGCCTTTCAGATAAGTTGAAAACTCAAAAAGGAATTAAAGTGACGCATAAAGAGATAGAAGGGGCTGATCATTTTTTCACCAACTTCGAAGNGGAAATGATAAAAGCAGTTAATGAATACCTTTCTACTAGGTCAGATCTTTAAAGTAATTTAGGTTAATGCTTAAAAGTAATCTTCTGCAAACTTTAAATACTCGAGGCTTTATTAATGACTGCACTGATTTAATAGGCCTAGATGATGTGTTGAAGCACTCGAAAATCACGTGCTACATTGGGTACGATGCTACTGCCTCTTCGCTCCACGTGGGGCATCTAATGAATATAATGATTCTTAGGTGGTTTCAGAAAGAAGGCCACAGAGTAATTACTTTGTTAGGTGGTGGAACAACAAAAATTGGAGACCCCTCTTTTAGGAAAACGGAAAGACCATTGATAAATCATGAGACAATTAATACTAATTTAATCAGCCTCAAATCGATATTTTCAAAATATATAAGATTTTCATCTAATTTTCCTGGTGCTCTTATGCTGAATAATGATGACTGGTTAAGTAAGTTAAATTACCTAGAGTTTCTTAGGGATATTGGAAAGCATTTTTCAATTAACAGGATGCTCAGCTTTGANTCAGTTAAAAGTAGGCTTGAAAAAAAAGATCCTTTAAGCTTTCTTGAATTTAATTACATGATCTTACAAGGATACGATTTTTATAAACTGAACCATGATCACGATTGCGTTCTNCAAATGGGAGGATCTGATCAGTGGGGCAACATCTTAAATGGCATTGAATTAACAAGAAGGATAAATGGCAACAAACTNTTTGGCTTAACATCGCCTTTGNTAACAAATTCTGCTGGTCAAAAAATGGGNAAATCATCTAATGGCGCNATTTGGTTAAATGAAGAAAATCTCTCTCCTTATGAGTTCTGGCAATTTTGGCGAAATTGTGAGGATGATGATGTTGAGAAATTTCTTCTACTTTTCACTGAATTCTCAATNGCNAGAATTAAGGAACTAACAACAAAAAAAGGACATCACCTAAATGAAGCTAAAATCATTTTAGCAAACGAAGTCACCACACTATGCCATGGAAAATTAAATTCAGATCAAGCATTTAAAACCTCTAAAGCAGTTTTTAGTGATAANATTGGGTCATTAAAATTACCCACAATTGAAATCAAAGCAAAAGATTGTCCTGAAAATATTTCTATTACTCAACTGATGACGATGTCTGGTGTAGTAAAGTCTGGAAAAGAAGCGCGACGATTAGTAAATGAAAATGCCGTAAAGCTTGAAGGACAATCGATACAAGAAATTACTGAAAAATTTGAAAAAAGAAACTTTAGTAGTCCTCAGAAATTGTCAATTGGAAAGAAAAAACATTTCAATATTGTCATAATTTAGATTCAATTTTCAAAGTAGACCCTTTTCATAAAATCTGGATTGTCTACCGCACCATTTTTTTTTGGGTCACCTTTTTTTATCTTGTTTAATACCTCTTCTCCAGAACTCACAGTACCAAAAATAGTATATTTGCTATTTAAATGAGGAGCAGGCTGAAACATTATAAAAAACTGACTATTAGCAGAGTTTGGATCCTGTGATCTAGCCATGCCGACCGTGCCTTTTACAAAAGGGATGTCAGAAAATTCAGATGGTAGGTTCGGCAATGAAGAACTTCCTCTACCTACGAGGTTTGGATTGAACGCCTGAATGTTACCAAACTGCACATCTCCTGTTTGTGCCATAAAGCCCTCAATTACTCTATGGAACGCGACCCCGTCATATAATCCAGAATTAACGAGAGATTTTATTCTCTCGACATGTAAAGGCGCCAAGTCAGGCATTAGCTTTATTTTGATCTTTCCATTTGCTTCACCNGCTACTTCAATAACAAGATTACTTGCGGCAAAAATAGGCTTTAAAAGAAATATCCCAAAAATTAACGCTAAAAATATTTTCTTGAAAAAAACGTATTTAAACAATTTTAACTTTCTTTATGAAATCTGGATTATCAACCTTTCCATTATCAAACTCATCACCTTTTTTTATTTTATCTACTACNTCCATACCTTTTACAACTCTTCCCCANGCAGTATACTGATTGTTCAAATGTGGACTTTCTTCAAGCATAATAAAAAACTGGCTNTTAGCAGAGTTTGGACTTTGTGATCTAGCCATACCNACAATACCCCTAGCAAACGGCTCAGAGTTGAATTCTGCTTCTAGATCAGGCAAATCAGACCCCCCCATTCCAGCACGATCAATTTGCAAACCATTTTTCAACGAGCCATACTGACCATCACCAGTTTGAGCCATAAAGCCTCCTATCACCCTATGGAACACAACGTCGTCAAAGTATTTATCTTTTGATAATTGCAATATTCTCTCACAATGTTTCGGAGCGAGCTCGCTCAGAAGTTCAATTATAATATCGCCTTTATTCGTTTCCAAAACAATACTCTTTTTGGCACTCTTTTTTTTGGTTGCTTTCTTTTTCTTTAATGCCATCTCTTATCCTTTTTCAGCCTTTAAATTTATTATTGATTGCGACTGCAATCTCTTCAGTGACAAACTTGTCTATGTTACCACCAAGCTTAGCGATTTCTTTTACCAATCTCGATGCAATAGCTTGACACCCCGCATCTGCCATCAGGAATACTGTCTCTATCCTGTTGTCTAAAACTCTGTTCATTCCAACCATCTGAAACTCATACTCAAAATCCGATACGGCTCGCAAACCTCTAATTAAAATCGAAGCGCCAACGTCTTTTGCACACTCTATAAGTAAATTTTTAAAAGGATGCACTACAATATCTATTTTCAATGACTTTAAATTAGCTATCTCTTTTTTGATTAGCTCTACTCTCTCTTCTAAAGAAAATAGAGGATTCTTTTCATTATTTATAGCAACTCCAATTACTAGCTTATCAACAAGCGTAGAAGCTCTACTAATTATGTCTATGTGTCCGAGTGTTAAAGGGTCAAAAGTCCCTGGGTATAATCCTACTCGCATTTTAGTTTTTCCTTCTTTTATAGAGCTCTTTATCAAATGACTTTCAAACAATAGGACTTAAAAATGCTCCTGTAAAACTTTCTTTTACAGATGCAATCTCTTCAGGTGTACCTTGGCAAACTACTGTTCCACCTTTATCGCCACCCTCCGGTCCAATATCAATTACGTGGTCTGCTGTTTTAATAACATCCAGGTTGTGCTCAATAACAACAACCGTGTTACCTTTGTCCACAAGCTCATGCAATATTTCGAGAAGCTTTTTGATATCGTCAAAGTGTAAACCAGTTGTAGGTTCATCTAAGATATACAATGTTGATCCTGAACTCCTTCTTGCTAGCTCTTTTGCGAGCTTAACTCTCTGCGCTTCTCCTCCTGATAAAGTTGTAGCCTGTTGACCTACTTTTATGTAACCCAAACCAACTCTTTTGAGCGTTGACATTTTCTCCCTTATCGAAGGTACAGCTTTAAAAAAATCTTCAGCTTCGTTTACTGTCATCTCCAATACATCTGAAATGTTTTTATCCTTGAATTTTACTTCAAGTGTTTCTCTATTATATCTTTTCCCATGACATTGATCACATTCCACATAAACATCGGCAAGAAAATGCATCTCTATCTTGATTAGACCGTCCCCCTGGCAAGCCTCACACCTTCCACCCTTCACATTGAATGAAAATCGTCCTGGTAAATAGCCCCTTGCTTTTGATGCAGGTAAACCTGTAAACCAATCCCTAATATGCGTAAAAGCACCCGTATAGGTAGCTGGGTTAGATCTTGGAGTTCTTCCTATTGGCGATTGATCTATATCTATCACCTTTTCAAAATTTTCTAAGCCCTCAATNCTTTCATATTTTGCTGGAGTTTGTCTTGAGCCGTTNAGTTTTGCTGCTGCCGCTTTATAAAGTGTTTCTATTATTAAAGTTGATTTTCCTCCACCTGATACACCCGTTACGCATATAAATAATTGAGTTGGGAAAGANAGATTTATATTCTTGAGATTATTGCCAGNTGCNCCTATTAATTTTATCTCAGCTTTAGGTTTAATTCGTCTGTTCNGTGGCACAGGTATGCTCTTTTTCCCAGAAAGATATAGTCCAGTAAGCGATTCCTCACTTTTAATAATATCCAGAGGAGTTCCTTGAGCAACNACATATCCTCCCTGAACACCNGCACCAGGGCCTAGGTCAATAACATGATCAGCCTCTCTTATTGCCTCTTCATCATGCTCAACCACCAATACTGAATTACCCTGTGCTTTAAGATCCTTGAGCGTTTTAATAAGCCTTCTATTATCTCGTTGGTGCAATCCAATTGAGGGTTCATCTAAAACGTAAAGAACACCAGTCAAACCAGAACCAATTTGACTAGCAAGTCTGATCCTCTGACTCTCTCCTCCAGATAATGTACCTGAAGCTCGACTTAAAGTTAAATATTCTAGACCCACGTTATCTAAAAATGTCAGCCTACTAGATATCTCTTTTATTATAGAGCTACCAATTTGCAACTGCGATTCAGAGAGGGTTTTGCTCAATGATTCCACCCAAAAAAGCAATTGCTTAATCGACTTGTTACAACACTCTCCTATATTGAGCTTTGCCACTTTAACGCAGAGAGCCTCTTCCCTGAGTCTATAACCACTGCATTTTGAGCAAGGTCTCTCACTTCTGTATCGTTTGAACTCTTCTAACAACCACGGTTCAACTGTTTCATCAAATCTACGCCTTAAATTACAAATAGCTCCTTCAAATGACTTTTTAGTGTTATATACTCGTCCTCCATCATCAAATCTGAAGTTTATTTGCTCTCCTTCATTTCCGTATAACAATATTTTTTTTATTTTTTCATCAAGCTCATTCCAAGGAGCATTAGGATTAAAGTTATAGTGTTTCGATAAAGCCTCTATAGTCTGTCGGTAGTATGGGTTAGAACTCCTAGACCATGGAACAATAGCTCCATCATATACCGATATTTTTTCATCTATAACTATCAAGCTTTCGTCAAATTGGTCTTCTTTGCCAAGTCCATCACACGCTTCACAAGCACCAGAGGGCGCATTAAATGAAAACAATCTCGGCTCGATTTCACCTAAACTAAACCCAGAAACAGGACATGCAAATTTTTCTGAAAACAAAAGAGAGTCTTTTTGTTCATCTTCATCGAATAAATCAACCGAGACTATGCCTTCTGAAATATCCAAAGCGGTTCTCAAACTATCAGCAAGTCTCTCACCGATTTCATCTCCAGAAATTGTAATCAAACGATCTACAAGTACATCAATGTTATATCGATATTTTTTGTTTAATTCTGGCAACTCGTCAACATCATAAAGCTCTCCGTTAATTCTAATTCGCTGAAAACCTTTTTTAATTACATCATTAATTTCTTTTTTAAATTCTCCTTTTCGATCTTTTACTAATGGAGCATAAATGTATAACTTAAGCCCAGGTTNAAGCTTTAATAGTATGTCTATCATNTCAGATATTTGTTGAGCTTTTATGGGTTTTCCGGTCGCTGGGCTGTAGGGCACCCCTACTCTTGCGAAGAGTAATCTCAGATAATCATAGATTTCAGTAACTGTGCCAACTGTTGAACGGGGATTCTTACTTGTTGTTTTTTGCTCAATAGAAATGGCTGGAGATAATCCAGAGATACTTTCTACATCTGGTTTTTGCATCATATTTAAAAATTGGCGTGCATAAGCTGAAAGGCTTTCGACATAGCGACGCTGGCCCTCAGCATAAATCGTATCGAACGCTAGTGACGATTTACCAGACCCTGACAAACCCGTGAGTACAACCAGCTTATCCCTTGGAATATCAACATCTATTGCTTTTAGATTATGTTCTTTAGCAGAACGGACTTTTATATGTGAGATAGAATCCAAAGCAAACCCTCCGTAACAATCAATTAAAGCAAATAGTAAATATTTAAAGTACTTTTTAACATTCAACTTGATAGTTTGTTGAAAATTATATACTTCAATGTTAGGTTGAATTAGTGAGGTTTGTAGTCATGGCTGGAAGTTTAAATAAAGTTCTTCTTATAGGACGATTAGGAAAAGATCCAGAGTTAAGAGAGTTTCCATCAGGAGGAAAGGTTTGTAATTTTTCTTTAGCAACAAGTGAAACATGGAAAGACTCTACTTCGGGTGAAAGGCAAGAGCGTACGAGCTGGCACAACATAGCAATTTTTAATGAACGTCTAGCTGAAATAGCCGAACAGTACCTAAGAAANGGTTCACAGGTTTATATTGAGGGACAATTNGAGACGAGAAAGTGGCAAGATCAAGCAGGAAATGATAGATACACAACAGAAGTCGTACTCAAGAATTTCAGGGGCGAGCTAACAATGCTGGGTGGAAGGTCCGATGATATGCCTAATATGTCGAATCAACAAAATGAAACTCAGCCTTATCAATCAATTGAACCAAGCGGATCAAATGAAACCAACATGGGGCCAGACGATTTAGATGATGAGATCCCATTTTAGTTTTGGACAAATTTTCAGGAATCTTAATTTTTGACAGATAACGAAAGCAATGAAGAACANTCAGAGGGGGACAAGACCTTAATCGATAATAGCGTTTCACAAGTGTCGCTAGAATCAGAGATGAANTCTGCTTATCTAGACTACGCAATGAGTGTAATAGTCAGCAGAGCTATTCCAGACCTTAGAGATGGTTTGAAACCAGTTCATAGACGNATTTTATACTCTATGCATGAGACAAATAATACATACGATCGACCCTATAGAAAGTCTGCTCGCCCTGTAGGCGATGTTATGGGTAAATACCACCCTCATGGAGATCAGGCTATCTATGATGCACTAGTTAGAATGGCTCAAGATTTTTCGATGTCATTAGTCTTGTTGGATGGACAAGGAAACTTTGGATCAATTGATGGGGACTCCGCTGCTGCCATGAGGTATACAGAGGTCAGGATGGCCAACCCTACGGCAGCTCTGCTCGGTGATATTGAAAAGGGTACCGTAGATTTCCAAGATAATTATGATGGAAAAGACATTGAGCCTAAAGTTTTACCAGCAAGATTTCCAAATTTACTAGTAAACGGTGCTGGTGGCATTGCAGTTGGTATGGCAACAAATATTCCTCCCCACAANATTGGTGAAGTAATAGATGCTTCTTTAGCATTAATTAAAGATCCTCAGTTAGAAATTGACGAGTTAATGAAGTTTTTACCTGCACCGGACTTCCCTACCGGTGGTATTATTCTGGGTCAATCTGGCTCAAGACAAGCATATTTAACTGGCAAAGGTTCAATAGTAATCAGAGCAAGGCATACTGTCGAGGAACAAAAAAAAGACAGGTTTTCCATAGTGATAACTGAGATACCATACCAGGTGAACAAATCATCTCTTGTTGAGAAAATAGCAGAATTGGCNAGAGAAAAAAAGATTGAGGGTATATCTCATGTTCAAGATGAATCGGATAGGCTCGGTGTAAGAGTTGTTATTGATCTGAAAAGAGATGCAACTGTAGAAGTGGTTTTGAATCAATTGTACCGCTTTTCACAGATGCAAACCAGCTTTGGCTTCAATCTTCTTGCTCTCGATAAAGGTAAACCGGTTCTTCTAGACCTGAAAAATTTTTTAAATAAGTTTATTGAGTTTAGAGAAGAAGTCGTCGCAAGACGAACCATTTTTGAACTTGAAAAAGCTAGAGAAAGAAGCCACCTTCTGTGCGGGTTAGCGGTAGCTGTCTCAAATGTTGATGAAGTTATTTCTATAATAAGGACTTCAGAAAATCCATCCAAAGCGAAAGAAACGCTTATGGCTAATAATTGGAAAGTAAATGAATTAAGAAAATATCTCGAGCTCATTGACGATCCAGTTCACAAAATAAAGGAAGATGGAACATATTTGTTGTCAGAACAACAGGCAAAAGCAATACTTGAGTTAAGACTTCAACGGTTGACAGCTCTTGGAGCGACTGAAATCGGAAGTGAACTTGAGGAGTTAGCTGGAAAAATAAAGGCTTGCCTTGAGATTTTAAAGTCAAGAGAAAAAATAAGAGAAATAGTTTCTACGGAAATGTTAGAAGTTAAAGAAAGCTATGCGATCCCAAGAAGATCCGAAATTCAGGAATTTGAAGGGGACTTTGAAGATGAAGACCTTATAGAAAAAGAAGAGATGGTAGTAACAGTAACAAGGGAAGGNTATATCAAGAGAACAGCATTATCTGAATACNGGGAGCAAAAACGAGGTGGAAAGGGTACTCAAGGAATGAATACTAAAGAAACCGATGTGGTAACCAACCTATTCGTTACGAACACCCATACTCCCCTTCTGTTCTTTTCTTCAGATGGTTTCGTTTACAAGCTTAAGACCTGGCGCCTACCACAAAGTGGCCGGAACTCTAAAGGCAAAGCGATTATAAACCTGTTACCGATAAATTCATCAGCCAGAATTACCACTATTTTACCAGTTGAAGCTGAGGAAGAGACATGGAAAGATCTACAAATATTTTTTGCAACTTCAACAGGTAATGTTAGAAGAAATGCGCTTTCAGATTTCACGAATGTAAAAGCAAATGGCAAAATTGCAATGAAATTGCCGGAAAACACAACATTAGTTGGTGCACAGATTTGTCGGAGTGATAATGACGTTCTTCTAACCACCGCAAAAGGAAAAGCTATTCGTTTTAATATCGACGATGTTAGAATATTTAAAGGTCGTGACTCCGTTGGTGTCAAAGGAATAACCTTAAAGAAGGACGATACAGTAATATCTATGGCAATACTAAAACATGTTGAAGTCAGCACAGAAGAAAGACTAGCATATTTCAAGATGAGAAGGGCAATTACTGGTGAAGATAATGGAATTGAAAATAATGAAGACTCTACACTAGTTTTAAGTCAAGAGAGATATGTTGAGTTAGGTGCCCTNGAGGAATGGATCTTAACAATAACATCACAAGGTTTTGGGAAAAGATCGTCAGCCCATGAATACAGAAGGTCGGGGCGTGGGGGTCAAGGAATTACATCTGCTAATCTTGAAAGACGACAAGATGGCATCATCGCATCTTTTACTGTTGAAGATGATGATCAAATAATGCTTGTTACCTCTACAGGCCAAAGCATACGCTGCTCAGTATCTGAAATATCAAGGCAGTCAAGAAGTGCCTCTGGTGTAAAAGTATTTGATACTAAGGGAGATGAAAATGTTGTATCAGTTGCGTGGATCGCGGATACAACCGAAGACGCAAATTAAATGAAAAACAAGAAAGTTGCTATAGTTGGAGGAGGACTGGCAGGGAGTGAAGCCGCATGGCAGCTAAGTTTAATGGGCATATCATCCAATTTATACGAAATGAGGCCTAACAAAAAAACTCCTGCCCACAAGACTTCTTTGTTAGCGGAGTTAGTCTGCTCAAATTCTTTTAGATCTGATGACCATACCAATAATGCAGTAGGACAATTACATTGGGAGATGAGAGCTGCTGATGGGCTGATTATTTCAATGGGGGACAAAGCACGTATACCTGCAGGAAGTGCGATGGCGGTTGATCGTATGAAGTTTTCGTCAAAAATAACTAATTTAATTAAAAATAATTCCTTAATAAACATAATACAGAAAGAAATCATAGACTTAAAACAATTGACAGAACACCATGTGATTATAGCATCTGGTCCTCTTACATCAAATAATTTGGCACAATCTTTGATAGAACTAACTGGATCTAAAAATTTATATTTTTATGATGCTATAGCACCTACCGTTTACGCAGACTCGATTGACTATCAAAGTACATGGTTTCAATCTAGGTATGACAAAGGAGATAGCGTTGAAGAAAGGGAAGCTTACCTCAACTGTCCTATGACAAAAGATGAATATTATGAGTTTGTTTCCAAAATTTCTGAAAGTGATAAAGCAGACTTTAATGATTGGGAAACGGATGTACCATTTTTTTCTGGTTGTTTNCCCATCGAGGTTATGGCATCAAGAGGCAAAGATACGCTTAGGTTTGGACCTATGAAACCANTAGGACTAACAAATCCAAAGAGCGACAAAAAACCGTATGCCGTAGTTCAGTTAAGAAAAGAAAATAAAGAAGGTACTTTATTCAACATCGTAGGATTTCAAACAAAAATAAAGCATTCTAGGCAAGCAGAAATATTAAGGTCAATTAAAGGNCTACAAGAAGCTAGATTTGCAAGATTAGGTGGAATACATAAAAATACTTTTTTGAATTCACCAGATATTTTAGATAAATACTTCCAACTAAAATCAAACCCTAATATCAGCCTTGCAGGGCAAATTACAGGTGTCGAAGGATACGTAGAGAGTGCCGCAATTGGACTACTTGTAGGAAGAATTGTAGGAGCAAAAATTTTGGGTGAAGAGGTAATGTTACCGCCTCCCGATACAGCCTTAGGAGCCCTTGCTCACCATCTAATTACAGAGAATAATAACTTTCAACCAATGAACATAAACTTTGGTCTTTTCAAATCTGCCGTAAATAATCTAAAAGGAAAGAAAAACAGGCGAGAGAGGTACTCATCTTATACATCAACAGCAAAATCGAGTTTTCTCAGTTGGCTGGAGTCTCAAAGTATCTTTCACAGGAGTTTTGTAAAGAAACATGATTTAGACCCTGTATGACAAGCACCGCCAGTTTGCTTGACTTCAAACAGCACAGTATCTTTATCACAATCAATATGTATATTTTTTATTTCTTGAATGTTTCCAGACGTTTCTCCCTTAACCCAAATCTCACTTCTAGATCTCGACCAATAGGTAGCAAGCCCACTTAAGAAACTCTTAAGCAATGTGTCTTTTGAACCCCAAGCAAGCATTAAGACCTGTTTGCTATTGTGATCTTGAACTACGCAGGGAATTAAACCATTATTATTAAACTTTAAAGCCTCTATTTTTTGTTTAAATATTATCTCTTTCACTTTATAGTCCTATTGTGGATGTTAAGGGGACTTTTTACCATACATGGATTTATACACAAATAATATTTTAGAACTTGCTTCTACTATTCCAATCACAACTAGGTTAAAGGAACCAGACGTTACAGTTACTAAGAGAACTGCGATNTGTGGTTCAAGTATTACACTTGACTTAAATATTTCNGACTACAAGATCAGCGAGATTGGTCTTGACATAAAAGCATGCGCGCTTGGTCAGGCATCAGCTTGCATTTTTTTAACATACGCGGTTGGAACAGATATAAAAATTATCTCAGAACTAAGAAAAAACTTAAAAATGTTCCTAGACAAAGGATCTTTTTTAATAAAAGAACCATTTGCTGAATACAAATACTTTGAACCAGCTCAAAAAGTTCCCTATAGACATGATTCTGTTCTTCTTATACTTGATGCTTCAATCGAAGCATTGCAAAAAGCCTCTGGCCTAAAAGCAAAAAGTAACTAGCCCATATAAAACAAGTGACATTCCAATAATAAATAAATTAATAATGTCCGCTATCAGGCTTTTTCCTAAACTTAAATAAAGTATTTTATTTTTCATTACTGTCTCCTCCTATCCTAATATAGAACATAATAGAAACATGTAAAGAACAAAAATAGAACATTTATATACTTTTATCTTTTTGTAATATAGATTTAGTATCTCGCACTAATTTGTACGCCTCTAAGAATAGTTCTGGTTCTTCTGCTACTTCAGACAACCTAAATATTTTATGGCCCGATTGNCTTNTTCCGAGNAAATCTCCAGAGCCCCTTAGAATCATATCTCTCTCGGCAATCTCAAAGCCATCCTGAGTCTCTCTCATGATTTTAAGCCTCTCTATAGCTTGATCTGAAAGATTTCCATCATACATTAAAAAGCAATANGATTTCTTACTCCCCCTACCAACTCTTCCTCTGAGCTGATGTAACTGTGAAAGACCAAATCTATTGGCATTTTCAATTACAATCGCCGTAGCATTTGGATTATCTATCCCAACCTCAATAACGGTTGTAGACACTAAAATATCAATTTCTCTTTGATTAAATTTTTTTAATTCACCTTCCTTATCCTCACTAGACATTTGCCCATGAATTAGCCCAACCTTGAACTGGCTATACTCCTTTTTTAAAAACAAAAATCTGTCATTCGAATTAGAGAGATAACTATTTTCTCCTTCCTCTATTAGCGGACACACCCAATAAACCTGTTGGCCCTCAGACATCTGTTTAGCTAATTTATCCAACAACTGTTTAATTTTTTTAACAGATATGGTTAGAGTTTCGATACTCAGCCTATTTTTTGGTTTTTCTTTAATTGTTGTTAAATCACGATCATCAAATACTGTTAAAGCTAAGGATCTAGGGATTGGAGTTGCACTTATTATAATTGAGTTAACGTTACCCTTTTTTTCCAATCTAAATCTTTGCATTACTCCGAACTTGTGCTGCTCATCAATTACTGCTAAGCGAAGGCTGTGGAAATGTACATTTCTCTGGAAAAGAGCATGTGTTCCTATGACAATTTTGGCTATTCCTCCAGAAATCAAAAGTAATTTTCGTTCTCTTTCACTTCGATTGTCAGATCCCGTTAAAAATGTAACGCTTAATTTATTTGTTTCTTGCACTCCCAATAGTTCTTTTATTGATTTCACATGTTGCATCGCAAGAACCTCTGTNGGAGCCATAATTGCAACCTGATGNCCTCCTGAAACTACAAACATTGCAGCAAGAAGGACAACAATAGTTTTGCCACTACCAACATCACCTTGTAGCAACCGATTCATTTTAGCTCCTGATTCAATATCATCTAAAATTTCATAAAGCGCATTTAGCTGACTATTTGTAAGCTGGAAAGAGAGATTATTAATTAATTTTTTTATAAGAGCTTTATTCCCCTCTACGTTAAATCCTACTTGTCTTTTAGTAGAGTGTCTAAATTTATCCATTTTTAAATGGTATGAGTAAAATTCATCAAAAATAAGCCTCTCTCTAGCTTCTNTAATACAGGAGAGGTCTTTACTGTCNCTAGGNATGTGGATTAGACTTAAAGCCCTTAAAAAACCAGGCCAACTTTTTANTTGAATAAATTTTTTTGGGTGCCACTCCGCAATTAATTGAAGGTCATTTATTACATTTCCTATTGTTTTCTGCAAAAATTTATTACCNAGACCAAATACCGACGGATAGATAGGTTCAATTTGTGGGATTTTGAAAATCTGATCTGGTTTAACGGAATAATCGGGGTGTATCATAGTCAACTTGTTCCCTTCAAATGATAATTCCCCAGAAATCACTACATTTTTACCAATTGGATAATAGTTATTCAGCTGATTTTTGTTAAAAGAAAATAAGATAATAATTAGAGGGCTGCCATCTGTTTCAGCTAATATTCTAATCGGTGATCGTCTGTTTTTTGGGTAAATATACGTTTTAATTGAAACCTCTATAGTCACAGTTCTAGGAAGCAAATTTTTGTCGACTTCAAACCAACGGTCTCTCCGTTTATATTTCCTAGGCAAAAGAAGGAGTAGATCTAATACACAATCTATGGACGCCTTTGACAGCAATTTGGATGACTTGGGACCAATACCCTTCAAAGTAGAAACATTGTTCAACAAGTGGTCTTGACCGACACTTTTGAGAAGGTTTTTCATAGATTATAATCAATTAAAGCTTTAAAATCTTCTTCAAAAATTTGCTTCACACCAAATTCATCTGCTTTTTTGACTTTTGAACCTGGAGATTGACCAACTATCAAGAAATCTACATTATTTGATAGGGCTGTTAATACTTTTGCCCCATGCCTCTCGCATATGGATTTCAACTCTGCTCTCGAAAATCCATTAAATGTACCTGTTAAAACCAACTTTTTATCAGTTATAGCCGTTTCAACTTTACTTGATTTAATAAACTTTTCTATTTTCACATAATTTAGCAAATCATCTAGTTTCTCTCTCTCTTTAAAATCTGAAAAGAATTCGATAAGAGAAGCAACCATTAACTGCCCAATTCCCTCAATTTCAAAAAGAAAATGCCTATCATTTTTTGAGATGCCACTTTTTATTTCTTTATAAAAAACATCCCATGACCCAAAATAAGTGGCTAAAATTTGTGATGCATTTTCTCCAATGTGACGAATACCCAAAGAGAAAAGAAAACGGTCGAATTTTATAAATCTTGCTTTCTCTATTGAATTAAATAGATTTTTAAGCGACTTCTCACCCCAACCTTTCCCAAGAAATTCTATCAAATTTAATCCATGTTTTGACTTTGATTCTAATCGGAAAAAGTCAGCGGGTTGTTGGATTAAGTCTTTTTGATAAAATTCTTCAATAATTCTACCCCCTAGCCCATCAATATTAAAAGCTTTTTTAGAAACAAAATGCTTTAAGCCTGCTATTATCTGTGCCTCACAGCCCTGAAAATTGTGACACCTAATTGCCGAGTCAGTTTCATCAATTTTAACTTTTGTCTTACAGGAAGGACATAACTCCGGAAAAGCAAACGGTTCGGATTTTTGTTTCCTTTTAGAAATATCTACATCTTTAATTTTTGGAATTACATCTCCTGCTCTATAAACTGTAACCCAATCACCTTTTCTAATATCAGCACCACCCCTTATTTTGTTACCTTTATTGTCTATACCTTTAATAAAATCTTTATTGTGTAGCGTAGCGCTGGCGACGACCACCCCACCTATGTTTACCGGCTTCAATTTTGCTACNGGTGACAAGGTTCCCGTTCTACCTATTTGAATTTCAATGTCCTCAATAACCGTAATGGACATCTCCGCTGGAAATTTATGTGCAATGGCCCATCGAGGTGAAGAAGATCTAAACCCTAGTCTCTCCTGCAAACGAAAATCGTTTACCTTATACACTATACCATCTATGTCATAATCAAGCTGAGGTCGTATAGAAAATACTTCTTCATAGTACTGCAAGAGTTTTTCTACACTGCTAAAAACTTTAGAAAGATTGTTTGTTTTAAAACCAAGNTCGTTAAAAGTTTTAAGTAACATTGCTTGACTATCAGCTAAATGATATGGGGCACTTCCAACAGAGTATGCGAAAAAGCATAGGTTCTTGTTTATATTTTTGTTTGATTTAAATTGCCTCAGTGTACCAGATGCTGCATTTCTTGGGTTAGAAAATGTCTTGCCACCCTTGATTTTCAGCTCTTCATTNAATGCAGTAAAAGTTGAGTTTGGGAAGTAAACTTCTCCTCTTATTTCAAGCGTATCAATTTTTACAGGAATAGATAATGGTACATCTGNAATAAGCCGAGCATTTTCGGTAACATCTTCGCCAATTTGACCGTCACCTCTGGTCAATGCTTGAAATAAAGTGCCATTTTTATAAATTAATGATAAAGACAATCCATCAATCTTAGGTTCAAACACTAGGTCGATATTCTCGCTTTCAGATAAATCTAGAAATGATCTTATTTTTTTTAGGAAATTATATATATCCTCTTTACTAAAGGCATTTGAAAGAGAGTACATTGGAGTCAGGTGCTTAACTTTTTTGAACTTAGAGTTNGGCGTAGCTCCTATTTGATCTAAAACTTTATATTCGTCTTCTAATTCTGGATACTTCGCTATAATCTCACCAAACTCAGAAATTTTCTGATCGTACTCGAAGTCTGTAATGTCCGATTGATTGAAGTTAAAATAAGCCTCTCTTGATTTGGTTATTATCTCNGATAGTTCTTTGAGCTTGGATACTGCTTCAGATTTTGTTACCATCTAACACCCTTTNTAAAAATATNCCATNAGATTAATNNTGTTTTTNATACACTTCAAACGTAGTTTTAAGTTGGTTTCGATCATATCAAAAATTTTATTTGATTGATCAAAAATCTTATCTAGTTTAGAGAAATAGATATGAATGACTTAGGTATAAATAAAATGCCACAAGACACTAGAGTAGTGGTTGCAATGTCTGGTGGAGTGGATAGTTCCGTGGCTGCGGCTGTTTTAAAAGAACAAGGCTATAATGTAATTGGTCTGACAATGAAATTGTTTGATTACAAAAAAATAAACAAGAATAGTAAAACTTGTTGTGCAGGAACTGACATTATGGATGCAAAGAAAGCAGCAGCAGAAATTGGAATTCCACATTATGTTATCAATTTTGAAAAAGAATTCCGACAAAAGGTGATAGAAGATTTTATAAGTAGTTA
>NZSE01000011.1 GCA_002703515.1 Paracoccaceae bacterium
GAACTCGTGTCACCAGGTAACATAATTGTTAGACAAAGAGGTACTCGTTGGTTTCCTGGAGAAAACGTAGGAATGGGAAAAGACCATACTTTATTTGCCTTGAAAGATGGAAAAGTAAAATTTTCTAAAGGATTTAAGAAGCGGAAGTTTATCTCAGTAGAGGAGACGGTCGCGGCGGCTGAATAGGTTTGGGTCTGAGTTGATTTCAGATTATCTCGGTCTAATCTTCTTCGTTGTGGCAATGGTTGCATCCCCAGGACCAGCGAACATAATTCTTTTTGCCTTAGGCTGTACACAGCATTTTTCTAGGTCTATTCCCTTTATTCTTAGCGTTGTTTTATCCAAGCAGCTGATTATATGGCCAATTGGGTTTAGCCTGCTCTTAATAAATGAATTTTTAGCAAAGTATGAGACCATAATGATGGTTTTATCAATAATTTTTATTTCCTGGATAGGCTACAAGATTATTTTCATGGAACTGTCGGTAAAAGACAAATCAAGTGCTTGGGCTCCAAGGTTTTATCATGGGTTGCTGGTTCATCCATTGAACCCTAAGGCATGGATGATGGTTGTTCTTGCGTGTACTGCATTTCAAAGCCAGGGCCTTTCTACTGAGAAAATNCCNAACATAGCAATAATTTTTTTACTAATTCAATTAATTTTCCATTCAGCCTGGTTCTGGTTCGGTTCTATGGTTAGAAAAGCAGAGTTGTCAGAAAAAAATAGCAGAATTGTTAAGATAGGTTTATTGATAAGCCTTGTAGCTAGTATAGTGTTTTCATACTAANAGTTTTAAGATGGAAATTTTTAAACAACTCAAAAATTATTTTGCCCATGCAATTTATTGATTTGGCACTTATACACATTAGGTCTGGGACAGGTGGGTCAGGCTGCACAAGTTTCAGGCGTGAAAAATTTATAGAGTTTGGAGGACCAGATGGCGGTGACGGAGGGAAAGGTGGTGATGTAATAGTAAAAGCGATCTCTAACCTGAATACATTAGTAGATTTCAAATATAAGAGGCATTATTTTGCCAAGAATGGAAGNCCTGGTATGGGACAAAATAAAACTGGAGCGNATGGTGATGATNTAATTATAAACGTTCCAGTAGGAACAGAAGTATTATTGGAGAATAAAAAAACCGTTTTAGTAGATTTGGTTGATAATGGACAGCGGTATGTGATTGCAGAGGGTGGAAATGGAGGTTGGGGAAACAGTAGATTCAAATCATCAACTAATCAAGCTCCAAGACAATCTAACAAAGGTCATTCAGGATCTGAATTGACTTTGTGGCTAAGACTAAAGTTACTTGCTGACGTTGGATTAGTCGGGTTACCAAACGTAGGAAAATCTTCTCTGCTCTCAGTTATGAGTAATGCTAAACCAAAGATAGGCAATTTTTCATTTACAACACTTACTCCAAACTTAGGTTTAGTTAGTTATAAACAGAGAGATTTTATTTTAGCTGATATCCCGGGTGTGATAGAGGGCGCTAATCTTGGCAAGGGCATTGGAATCCAGTTTCTTGGTCACATAGAAAGGTGTAAAGTCTTGGTCCATGTTTTAGATATATCTTCAAATAACATTTTTGCTGATTTTGAAACAACCTTGAAGGAATTAAGTGACTACAAAAGTGACCTGGTACCTAAAATAAAGTGTGTGGTGCTTAATAAAGTAGACACCATAAAAGGTGGTAGATTAGATAAAATCATAGAAACTTTTTCTCAAAGAGGGATTATGGTGCTACCTGTTTCTACATTTTCAAGAATTGGTATAGATAAATTGAAAGATCAATTGCTAGAGTTGCTTGAAGAAAATAATATTGCGGAGGAGATGCCTGCTGGAAGGACTGTTAAATGGAGCCCGATATAATAAAAACTGAACCTAACAGAGAAGAAATTTTTAACCAAGCGGAGTCGATTGTTATAAAAGTTGGCTCATCTTTGATAGTTGAGGATGAATTTGGAGCAATCAGAAAAGAATGGTTCGCATCTTTTATCGAGGATGTTATTGACTTACGTAAACAAGGNAAAACCGTAATTATTGTGTCTTCAGGGGCTATAAATTTAGGGAGAAAGATCCTAAATCTGAAAGACAATGAATTAACTTTAGAACAAGAACAAGCAGCTGCTTCTGTTGGTCAGATTGAACTCTCAAAAGAATATCAAGAGCACTTTAAATTTAAGGGTCTTATTTGTTCACAGATACTTATTACATTAGATGATTTTACTAATCGTAGAAGATATTTAAATTGCAAATCAACCTTAAAAACATTACTGAAATTGGGAGTTATACCTATTGTTAATGAAAATGATACTGTCGCTACTGATGAGATACGATACGGGGACAACGACAGATTGGCTGCTCAGGTTGCATCTATATGTGACTCAGACCTATTAATATTATTATCTGATATTGATGGATTATATTCAGAGTCGCCTAAAAAGAGTAAGAATGCAGTACATATTCCCTTTATCAATGAAATCACAGGCGAAATAGAAGTCATGGCAGAGGGACCAGAAAACAATTTCTCCCATGGAGGTATGAAGACCAAGATTGAAGCAGCTAAAGTTACTACATCAATAGGCTGCAATCTAATTATTGCTAACGGTCAAAAACGTAATCCAATAAATAATATTTATAAAAGTAAAGCAACATGGTTTCTAGCTTCCCAAAGTGTAAAAGCAGCAAGAAAAAAATGGATTTTAAACATGAAATCACTTGGTGAGATAATAATAGATTTTAGGGCAGAGAAGGCTTTAAAATCTGGAAACTCTTTATTGCCGGTGGGTGCAACAAAATGTATAGGGCAATTTAGCAGAGGTGACGTTGTTACTATTAAGGGGCAGGATGGGCAAATAATTGCTAAAGGGTTGGCTTCATTCAATCATACTGAAACAGAAAAAATACTAGGCCTTAAATCTGATGATATAGCCAGAGTTTTAGGGTATAATCGGAAGCCTGAGCTCATGCACAGAGATAATATGGCATTCTTTAACTGAGAAAAATTTAAAAAATGAAAAGCAAATATAACATGGTAACGGTTGGAAAAAATGCACGTATTGCCGCTCAGGAAATCTCTGAAATTTCAGACTCATTAGTTACCAAAACATTAACTCTATATTCAAGCCGAATAAAAGAAAACAAAGATAAGATCGTCAAAGCAAATCAAGAGGATATCCAACTAGCTCTACACAATAATGCAAGTAAAGCCTTCATAGATNGATTAACACTGAATGAAGATAGAATTAATTCTTTGCAAAACGTTATGATTGATATAGCTAATCAAAAATCACCTGTAGATCAAATATTAGAGACTAGTGTTCGTCCGAATGGTTTGGAAATAAGCAAGGTTACTACCCCAATCGGCGTTATTGGCGTAATTTTTGAGAGTAGACCAAATGTTTTTTGTGATGCAGCAGCCCTGTGTTTGAAATCAAAAAATGCTTCGATACTCAAACCTGGCTCAGATGCGTTGAAAACAGTAAAAGTCCTATATGATCTGCTTGCATCCGCTATTTCAGATAGGAAAATGCCAAAAAACTGCGTTCAATTACTTGGATCTGGTAGTAGAGAAGAAGTGAAAGTGTTAGTTAACATGATTGATTATGTAGATGTAGTTATTCCAAGGGGGGGCAAGAGTTTGGTTGAGTTTATAAAAAATGAAGCAAAAGTTCCTGTATTTGCTCATCTTGAAGGTATAGTACACATTTATATTCATCATAAAGCAGATATTGATGTAACTAAGGCAGTTGTTCTAAACTCCAAATCTAGAAGGCCAGGTATATGCGGAGCTGTTGAGACACTATTGATTGACAAAGATTTCTATAATAGGCACGGTAACGAGCTCATAGATTTCCTAATTGCCCAAGGAATAGAGGTGCGTGCAGATAAAGATTTATTCAATAGCAAATCCGTGGTAAATGTTACCAAAGAAGATTATGGGTTTGAATTTCTAGAAAATATATTAGCAGTTAAGGTTGTGGAAGATATAGACAGCGCTGTTTCGCATATTAGACATTTTGGATCAAATCACACCGACTGTATATTAACCCAGGATAAATCTGCCAGCGATTTATTTTTCAAAAAGCTAGATAGCTCAATTCTTTTGTGCAATGCCTCCACCCAATTCGCAGATGGAGGAGAGTTTGGTTTTGGAGCCGAAATTGGTATATCCACCAACAAACTACATGCCAGAGGTCCAATAGGGGCTCAACATTTGGTTTCATTTCAATACCATGTTAATGGAAACGGTACGATAAGACCTTAACCTATATCTAAGAGGTCCAGGTTCTGAATGGACCAGAGTCGATGTGAACAAATCCAGATCGGGCGTATCTACCAACTCCTCCGGTTTTAAAGCTCTTTGCCGCCTTGCTGATCTTATCGGTAGACCTTGTCCTCATTCGAATATCAGCTGCCATAGCTTTTACGTGGTAGGAATTTTGAGCTACTCCATCTGTCATTCTCGAAAGCATTTTATTAGTTTTTCTGGTCCTATATCCTGATAGCAAATAAAACGGTTCTGAGCTATCTAGAAGTCCTTGTGTTGCAGATAAAATGTCTATATTGGACGGGTCATATGGTCTAACCTTATTCTGTCTCCAATCTCTCATAAAATAGTCTATTTCTTTCATGGCATCTCTAACATATGAGCCTTCTATCCAATAAACTGAATTTATGAACTCGCCAGTATTAAAGTTTCTAAACCTTATCTTCCGTATGTCACCGGCGCCTCTTAAAAAACCAGGAGCTTTTGCTAATACAGGGGCTGCCACTACAACTGATGCAGTGGATATAAAAGAAGTTATCAACGATCTTCTTGTTATCATACCTGTTTCGCCTCGATTTTTATAATTTTCTTATACGACATATTTATTACATGATATAGGAAAAAATAAAAGATAAACTTTCGAATCAGTGGAATATTTTAAAAAAAAGCTTATCTTTATNTGTATCCAATTGAGCGACTNTGTTATAAAATTGACGTTTAAGAGGATAGCATGTCAAAAATTTTACACAATAAAAAAATGTTATTTGGGAGTNAAAGGAATGTTTCGTAGTAAATTAAGGCGTATATACATTTAAAGAACAAGTGTTTTTGTTAAAAAAAACATTANATGTCTCAGCATTTAGCATCTTTGTTTTATTAAATATTTCAGCGATTTCTGCTTTTTCACTGGAAAAGCAGAGCAAAGACAATTTACTAGAAACGTCGCTAGAAGTGGCTATTTCTGAATTTTATCCACCAAGTAACCCAATAGCTTCGTTTTATATTGGTAGAAACTTTGANCCCTTTTGGGTAAAAAGTGAAAGAAGATTAGAAAATCTAGTAAGTTCTATAAGTGAAGCAAAGTTACACGGCCTGCCCTTGTCGCGATATCCGTTAGAAGAACTTAGGCAGTCAATATTTGAAAATGACCTATCTCAAAAAGCAAAACTTGAATTAATGGCGACAGAAACATTCTTATTGTTTGCGCAAGACATCTCAGGAGGTATCTTGAATCCAAATAAGATAGATAATAATATAAATGTNANTCCGGAGAGGAAAGATGNTAAAGTNCTCCTAGCATCTTTNNCAGACAGCNTNAATATAAATTTATTTTTTCNGAGNCTTTTCCCAAGNTCAANTGAATATAAAAGCTTACTNAATGAATTGAAAAAGCTGAGAGAGACTTCGCTNAATGGGTCCTGGGGGGACCTAGTGCCTACAGATGCTGTATTAGCAGTAGGAATGACACATGATAACGTGCCATTTCTTCGGAAAAGACTATATNAAATGGGTTACCCAGTATACGAGACTNATTCAAGATATTTTGACGAGCAACTGAATGACTCCGTAAAACGATTTCAGGAGTATCACGGATTGAANCCTGATGGAGTTTTTGGAAAGAGNAGTATTGAAGCANTTAATGTGCCTNCAAAAACNAGATTAATGCAGGTTCTAGTTAATTTGGAAAGGATGAGATGGAATAATCATGATCGTGGCCCCGAATACGTTTTAGTGAATCAACCAAACTTTCAAGCATATTTTAAATCAGAAAATGAGAAGGTTTGGGAATCGAGAGTAGTTATTGGCCTTCCAAGCAATCAAACAGCCGAATTTAATGACACCATGACCCACATGGTTGTTAACCCAACGTGGCACGTGCCCAAGAGTATAGCAGTTGATGAATATCTTCCATTGATACAAAGNGATCCGAATTTTTTGAATGATAACGAAATGGTTTTAATGGTTAGGGGCACGGACACTATAATTGANTCAAATTTAATTGATATGCAGGCATTTACACCTGATAATTTCCCATTTCTAATTAAACAAATACCTAGCAACATTAACGCATTGGGNCTCGTAAAATTTATGTTTCCCAATAAGTTTAGCATCTATATGCATGACACACCAATGAAGGATTTATTTTTCAAGGACGAAAGAACATTTAGTCATGGTTGCATTAGGCTACAAGAGCCTTTTNAATTTGCGTATTCGCTCCTGAGAAAACAAGAAGTTGATCCAGAAAGCAAATTTCAAGAAGTTCTTCAAAAAGAAGAAGAAACTTACATTAATTTATCTAGGAAAATCCCAGTTTATATTACTTATCGGACTGCGTTTTTCGATGATTTTGGTCAAGTGCACTATAGGGCTGATGTTTACGGAAGAGATGCTCTTGTATATATGGCTTTGGTTGAAGCAGGAGTATCACTTTATTGATCGTTTCTTTCAAAACTTCAAATTAGAATTAAGATGCTCACCCTGAAAGATATTTCTAATGGGATAGGCGGAACCTTAGAGGGAAACTCCGAATTAATGGTCTCTGGACCCAGTGAGCCAAAGTTTGCTAATGAGGCACAGNTAGCGTTAGCATTGAGNGATCAATATATTNATGAAATTAGCCTAGGCAAGGCAAAAGCAGCATTATTTACTAAATATGTTAATTGGAGAGACTTAAAGCTTGAGGGTGCTATTTTTCTTAATAAGGGCAAAACAACCTTACATAAAATAAACAAGCTATTTCATAANCCTACCAAAGGGGTAAAAGGTATAAGCTCANATTCNATTATCGATGCATCAGCAAGAATTGGTAAAAATGTAAATATTGGTCCATTTTCATATGTTGGATCCAATTGCGTTATCGAAGACGATGTGACGATTTTCTCTAATGTGACAATAATGAATAATGTAACNATTGATGATGGGACGATAGTATATCCTGGAGTAAGGATTTTAGAAAATGTTAAAATAGGCAAGAATGTTATATGTAATTCGAATTCAGTTGTAGGAAGTGATGGCTACTCTTTTGTCTCAGATACAGGAGAAGGTATCGAGAGATTTATGTTTGACAGATCAGATGAAGTAAAGATGAGCGTAAATAATTATCTAAAGGTAGAAAGTTTAGGTTCTGTAGAGATACAAGATAATGTCGAGATAGGTGCTAATTGCTGCATAGATAAAGGTACAATAGCGAATACAATTATTGGGGAGGGTACAAAAATAGATAATCTGGTTCACATAGCTCACAATGTGCAAATCGGCAGGAACTGCCTGATTTGTGGGCAAGTTGGAATAGCAGGATCTGCTAAAATAGGTGACAGGGTTGTTATGGGTGGACAGTCTGGAGTTGGTGATAACATAGAGGTAGGATCGGACGTAATTCTTGCTGGAAAAACTGGGTTATCAGTAAATGCTAAGTCTAATCAGTTTCTTATGGGTAATCCCGCTATGTTGAAAAGTAAAAATATTGCCTCTTACATGGCATTTAGGAGGTTACCAAAAATAATAAAAATGTTGAAAAAATAATTCAGTAATGTAGCGTGACATATATTTTTTACATTCCTGTGTTATGAGACCTCTATAATGGAAAACATAGAAGAGAAAGTTTTAGAGTTAGTCAGAAAACAAACGGGTATCGATCCAAAACAAATTACTCCAAATAGAAAGTTTGAAGATCTTAATTTAGACTCGGTAGCTATTGTTGAATTGGTTTTTTCCTTGGAAGAAACATTTGATATATCAATTCCGTTTGAGGGATTAGATGAAAGTGAGATAAAAAAGCATTTTTATAATGTATCAAGCCTTGCCGACCACATAAAAGATCTTTTGCAAAAAAATGCTTAGACCTTTTTTTTTAGTAAATTTTCATGACTAATAGAGTGGTAATAACAGGCATTGGTGGAGTTTCATCAATTGGTATGTCTGTACCAGAAATATATAATAGCTTTAGGGAAGGAAAATCTGGTATTGGTCAGCTTGAATTCCCAGATGTAACTAGGCTAAAAGTAAAAACGGGTGGGCAAATAAAAAACTTTAATCCAAGCGACCATTTCGAATTGAAATTGGCCGGAAGGATGGATCGATTTTCGCAATTTGCATTGCTGGCAGCTAATGAAGCGATTAAAAACTCGGGGCTTGCAAATAGTGATAAAGGTTGGTCAGAAAATGCAGGCGTAATTTTGGGCTCGTCAATTGGTGGTATTGAAACAATAAACAATAGCTATAAACAGGTTTATGAAGAAGGACACAATAGGTTGCACCCTCTTACCATTCCAAAGATCATGAATAACTCAGCAACCAGTTTGATTTCGATTGAGTTCCAAATACAAGGACCAAGCTTCACCGTATCTTCTGCGTGTTCCTCTGCGAACCATGCTATGGGCTTAGCATACGAAACCATTAAATATAAAAAGTCAGATATTATTATCACAGGTGGCGCTGAGAGTTTTCTGAATTTTGGTGGGATAAAACCTTGGGAAAGTTTAAGAGTCTTATCTCCGAGTAAGTGTCGCCCGTTTTCCAAAGAGAGAGATGGACTCGTTCTTGGTGAAGGCGCTGGTATATTTGTATTTGAAAGTTTGGACTCTGCAAAAAAAAGAAAAGCAGAAATCATTGCAGAAGTCGCTGGGTTTTCAATGTCTTCAGACGCATCTGACCTTATTAAACCAAATAATATCGGCCCTCAAAAAGCGCTCAATGGTGTTTTGAAAAATGGAATGATAAATAAGACAGATGTGAGTTATATCAATGCACATGGCACCGGCACCCTTCTAAATGATAAAATGGAAAGTGAATCGATCATTAAGGTGTTTGGACCACATTCTAGATCTTTCAAGGTCTCCTCTACAAAAGCGATGCATGGACACCTCATAGGAGCTACAGCGGCAATTGAACTTTTAGCCTGTACACTCGCCATAACTGAAAATGTAATCCCACCCACCATTAACTATTTGGGGTTGGATCCAGCTTGTGATCTCGATTTGGTTCCAAATCATTCTCAAAAGTTGAAAACGGTAGATGTGGTTCTAAATAATTCTTTTGCATTTGGTGGTATGAACGCGGTATTGGCTCTGAAAAGATATAATTATTAGGAGCCTAGCTTCTTTATTTTTATTTTTGTTATGCGATTTCCTTTTCTTTTCAATATTTCATATCTAAATCCGTTAAAAATAAAAACTTGTTTTTCCGAAGGTATTGATTGTGCTTCGTGTATCACAAGACCAGCCACTGTATTCGCCTCTTCATCAGGAATATTCCAATCTCTATGCCTATTTAGATCTCTGATAGTCATATTACCTTCTACTATTATCGAGTTNTCNTTAAGTTCTTTAACCTGTTGCTCAATNACATCATGCTCATCACTAATTTGACCAACTATTTCCTCTAAAATATCCTCTAATGTTATNAGGCCTCNAAGAGCACCATATTCATCAACTACTAGAGCAAAGTGTGATTTTCTTTTAAGAAATTGTTTCATTTGNTGATCGAGAGTTGTNGTTTCTGGAACAAAATATGGTTTCATTGCAACGTCAAGAATATTAATATCGTTTACATTAAATTTTCTCACTGATTGTCCAAGGCCGAACTTCTTGAATGATCTTAAGACATCCTTAGCATGTAGGACTCCAATAACATTTTCCGGGTTNTCATCGTAGATTGGCAGTCTGGTGTAAGGAGAGTTTAAACACTTTTCAAAAATTTCATTAGAAGAACTATTTGTACTTATCATTTCGATCTGACTGCGGTGCAACATGATCTCTTCGACTTCTCTATTACCAAGATCAAGCGCACCAAGAAGAATATCTCGAGCCTCTTTCTGCACTGCNCCTTCTGAATGATGAAGAGATATAGCTCCTGCTATTTCTTCAGTTGCCATTTCTTCAATGTTATCATCAGACTTAACCCCGAACACGTTGAAAGTAATTCGTACAAAAAACCTTATCGCTTTAATAAAGGGGGTGAACGCAAATACAAAGAATCTGACTAACCCTGCAACTTTTATNGAAACACCTTCTGGGTTGGTAATNGCATAAGTTTTGGGCATAATTTCAGCAAAAACTAATATTAAAAAGGTCATGGTAAACGTGGCAATAATAACACCATTATCTTGAAAAAGAGCTGTGAGCAGAGAAGTTGCAAGAGAAGTCGCGAGGATATTCACTAAATTATTCCCCAANAACANCGCNCCAAGTAAGCTTTCGCTATTTTCTTTTAGAGATAAAGCTCTTGATGCCATTTTCGATCCCTTAGATTTCAGAGTAGTTAGTTTAGCTTTACTTGCTCCAGTTAGAGCGGTTTCAGATCCAGAGAAAAAAGCAGAGATTACTAGCAAGCCAACTATAGANAGAGATGTTAACCAAAAACTGGATTCAATAAGCATAATTTTTTCCTTTCCTACAAANTCAATTATATGTTTTTAAATTTTTAAAATCTTTTTTTGCAAAAGGGTGATTTTCTTGAACAGTCTTTATCATTTTTTCATCTAAGACATGTGTGTAAATCTCGGTGCTGCTCAAATTCTTATGACCCAGCAATGTTTGTATTACTCTTAGATCTGCACCATTTGACAACAAATGAGAGGCAAAAGCGTGGCGGATCTTGTGAGGTGAAACGTGCTTTGCATTCAACCCGGCAGTGTAAGCAATTTCTTTAATAATTAAAAAGAACTTCTCTCTGTTCAAGAACCCATTTTTAGATCTTGAAGGAAATAAAAACTCATTTTTATACAGCTCCAAATTAGCCCTTTTTAACTTTTTCAAATATTTTTTAACTGCAGACAAGGCTATCTTTGAAATGGGAACCATGCGTTCTTTATTTCCTTTACCTTTTATCAAAATTATCTCTGGAGTTCCAATGAAAAGCGATTTTCGCAATGAAACGAGTTCACTAACCCTCATGCCACTGGCATAA
The DNA here is from genome assembly GCA_002703515.1 of Paracoccaceae bacterium. Classification (GTDB taxonomy): domain Bacteria; phylum Pseudomonadota; class Alphaproteobacteria; order Rhodobacterales; family Rhodobacteraceae; genus CACIJG01. The sequence continues at coordinate 11,180 of NZSE01000011.1, forward strand.
AGGATTTCAATTAAAGCTTTATTTCTTGCTTTCTCAACATCATTTTTCCCTACCCGACTTGCAGAATTCAGAATGCTTAGAACTTCTTTCTCGGACAAGAAACCAGGTATTTTTTTTGTTTTTTTAAAATTTTTTATTTCTTCACATGGGTTACGATCAATTAAACCTTCATGTACTAAAAATTTGAAAAACTGTTTTATTGTAGATAGCCTGCGTGAAACAGTATTATCTGAAAAACCTCTTTCTTTTTGTTTTTGAAAAAAATTGCCTAAATCGTTTTTCTTAATGGTTTTAAAATTTAAGCCTTGCTCCTCTATAAAAGTAAAAAAAATCTTAAGATCTGCTTTGTAGGAAGACGCTGTATTTAGGCTCATATTTTTTTCGGTAACAAGGCTTAACAGGAAGTCAGATGATAAATTATGTAAACCTTTCATGAGTTAAAAAACCATTTTTTTTATAGCATTCAAAGCGATTAACTCTGTAGAAATTTCGTTCACTAAATCGACGAGACCAATTTTTGTCAACATACTCAAACTGAGCTTCAGTTCTTCAAACTCAGTTAAATAGCCATTTTCTAATAAATTTAAACTTTCCAATAAAATTAATCCCTTTTCCATTTGATCATCATAATTTTTATTTTTTGGAAACGTTTTTTTAATTGCTTCTATATTTAATTTTTTTACTAACAAGCACACATCTGTATCTGCTTTGTAGTTTATGAATATCTTTTTTTTTATATTGATCAAGCAATTGATATCGGCGTTAGTTGATTTACTCATTAACAACTCATCGCTTATGTCATCTGTGAGACTAAGCAGGGCAATTGCCAGGTTAATAAGTTTTTTATCATTAGAATNATGTAAGTTTCTCAANTCATTTTTGTATTCATTAGAAAGGTGTGCAATCAAATTTTTTTTATAAAATATTTTCAGGGCTTNTTTGAGAGCTAAAAGCTTTTTTTGTTCNCTGTCATTGTTAAAAGCTTGATCTAGTTNTATTACGGCCATTGATGCGTTACTAGTTTTCTCTTTATCCTCATGTACGTTCAATCGATATAAATTAAATAAGGTGTNNGTATTAACNACATAGTTTGAAGCTAATTGCTCCATAAATTTTATCCGCATTTTGGGTGACGACATGTGTAATTGGCTAAATGCATACGCNTATTTGTTCGGCATTACTTCTGGGGGTATCAGTTCTTTTTTACCATTCATTANATAAAAGTTTATGGGACTTAGTTCATCGATCATAAATTTACCTTGATAATCTGGCTCAATATCAGGGTCTAAATAATTTAATAATAACTGTTTTTCTTTTTCATCAAATTGCTTNAAAGATGNCCCTGCCATAAAAGATAAAGCAGCTGCCTGCCAGTCATTTTTCCTAACCAAACATATTATTTTAAACTGAAGCATACCCTTGAAGTTCGGGTATTTATTTGCCAATCTACAAGCATTTGATATCCTTCCATTCAGTGATGCAACTTCAATTTTTCTTTTCATNATCTCAATCGANGGTTCTTTTATGTAGTTTAGGATCTCCTCTGCTTCATCGATTGCNCCCAGNTTTATTAGTTGATCAACACGCGACAATAGGAATAAATAACCCATATTTTTTACTCCTATCGAATTTAGAGGAGGCTTTGCATCCACAAGCAGCAATCGTTTAAAGATTTTGTTNGTNCTAGCTAANGAATGCTTAGGGGTTTTGTTTAGTGTTTCAGAAAGTACCTTTTCACTAGAGTTACTCCATAAATCTCCTGGAAACTTGGCTNTTTCAGTTGATAGTAATCCGATCCCATTTAAGCTTATTTCCCCTAAAAAAGTCTCTTCGACTTTTTTTCCCCTCAATATTTTTTCTGAAAAATTTGATGTCTGAGAAGGCGTTGTTACACCTGAAGCTTTTTTTTTGGCAATTATTGGTTCAATTTCATTTGAGTNGGCAACAGAGGAAATAATTATCAANGCTGAAAAAACGAAGAAAAAAAAACTTCTTTTCTTACTGATCATCGATATTGACTTCAATAATTATTTCGCCTTTGGGAGGATCTTGATCTATTAAAAGGTATAAAAAAAAACAGGTAATAAACAACGTTACTGAACCTAAGATGTAGTATTTAAGCAACTTTTATAGTCCTTACCAATGCACAATTCTCTTTAATTTTTAACTTTTTGCTCAAATTTGCAAATTTATTGCTATAAAACACTTTTAACCCCAAATTTATATTGTAGATGAATTTACAAAATGAAACAAATTTTATCTAAATCGATAGTGCTAGTAGGTTTAATGGGTAGCGGGAAAAGTACTATTGGTAAAATTCTTTCTGAAAGGATTGGCGTTCCATTATCAGATACTGATAAAATAATTGAGAAAGAAGTTGGGAAAACTGTTTACGAAATTTTTAATGACTCAGGTGAAAAATACTTTAGGCAAGTTGAAGAAAAAGTAGTGGGTCGTGTTTTAGATGAACCTGCACACATAATTTCAACAGGTGGTGGATCTATATTATCTCCTAAAACAAGGAAAGCGATTAAATCAAAATCGTTTTCTATTTGGGTTCAGTGTAATGTTGATATTATATCAAATCGTATTCACGATCAGGAAAAACGACCTCTTTTACAGAATAAAAATATATTAGATACTCTGGTAAAGAAGAATAGAGAAAGAGTTAAGTTTTATAGACAAGCAGATATTCATATCGTTAATGAAAGTTCTAATATAGAAATGACTGTAGAGGCCATAGTCGAAGAACTATTGTTGAAAAAGGTGATAAATAAATAATGATACGTAAAAAGTCTATAAGCATTCGCTCTAAAAAAACCACTTACGATATATTGATAGGTAGAAGTCTTTTGAAAGAGAACAATAAATATCTTCACTTAACTTTAGCAGATAAGAAAATCGCTATAAT
>NZSE01000012.1 GCA_002703515.1 Paracoccaceae bacterium
CCAGTTGGATTTTTCTTCAAAAACACCACGAACTTTCATCACAAAACTCCCTACAAAACAGGTTCCAGAATATTACCGTATTTATTTCTCAGAATTAGAATACAGTGCATTATAGATCACAGCAAAGCAAATCATTGATCCTCCCAAAATTGTATTTAAAAGAACCTCTTCGCCTATAAAAATCCATACCCAAACAGGACCTAAAAATACCTCTCCTAACATAAGTATAGTCAATTGTGTTGCAGGAACATACTTTGACCCGACAGTATACAGAACAAGGCCGCCTCCAACTTGNAAGACACCAAGAATAAAAATTATTATAAAATCTTTGCTAANAAGACCAAAACTATAGTCTGCTAACAAAATAATTAGTAACGCAACACAAGACGCAATGATACCTGAAGAGAAAACAGACGGTAACATTTGAAGGTGCTTATTTAGCCTCAGATTAATAGTAAATAAAGAAAAGCCTATAGCCGAAATAACTGCAGACATGTTTCCTTTCCAATTACCGCCTCCAAAATCGTTCCAAATCATAATAAATACACCTAGAAAAGCTATAAAGATCGATAGTAAAGTTTTAATTGATATAGCCTCTTTAAGAAGTATTGGTGATAAAATGGCTGTAAATATCGGAGCGCATGCAAACAATAGAAGAGCGTTTGCTGCAGATGTAGAAAGTAAAGCGTAAATGCCGCCTATATAGGCAAAAAATAGTGAAGTGCCTCCAATTAAATAGGAAACCCAATTCTTAAAAAGATCCCAAAAGTCAAATCTAAAGAAAAAATGCAGTAATATTCCTATAAATACTGAAATGAATATTGATCGATAAAATAATATTTCAAAAGCATTGGCCTGCTCTATACTCTTAATACTTAATCCAATAGTAGACCATACAATCCCTGCTGAAATGGCTAAAAGAACACCAAACCTGTTATCCGTCATATTGCCTTCAAAGCTTTAAATTAATTTTTTTGAAAATTTTAAAAACCAACAATCCTTAATAGCTTTTAGAAACAAAGTAAATGTGTTATTTCTAAGTTTGGGGGAAAATAGAATGGCAGGAAAAGAATTTTTAGAGTCAATAGAGCTCAATTTCAAACAAGCTGTAAAATTTTTAAATATCAGTAAATCAGAGAGTGCCTTAACTGACGATCTTGCAGACCAAATAATGCAAGCGAATTCAACATATTTAGTGCGATTTGGAGTTAGATTAAGAAATAAGGTTTATACATTTCAAGGGTATAGATCAGTGCACTCTGATCATTTTGAACCTGTAAAAGGAGGTATAAGATATGATTTAGCCGTCAACCAAGAAGAAGTTGAAGCTTTAGCAGCTCTTATGACTTACAAGTGTTCACTTGTTGAGGTACCCTTTGGGGGCTCAAAGGGAGGACTGATTATTAATCCAAAAGAATGGAGCACTGAGGAGCTTGAGAAAATTACCCGACGCTTTACCCAGGAATTAGCAAAAAGAGATTTAATTCATCCATCTCAAAATGTACCAGCGCCCGATGTTGGAACTGGAGAAAGGGAAATGGCATGGATGGCAGACGAGTATAGAAGATTAAACCCTACAGATTTAAACGCATGGGCTTGTGTCACAGGAAAACCTGTAAGCAAGGGTGGAATTGCTGGTAGAACTGAAGCTACTGGTCGAGGGATAAAATATGCACTAAATGCATTTTTTGACTGTAGGATTGATTTAGAAAAAACAGGACTNTCACCAGGATTAAAAGGGAAACGGGTAATAGTACAGGGCCTTGGCAATGTAGGCTATCATGCCGCCTTATTCTTATCTCANGAGGATAGCGCGAGAATAACCCATGTTTTGGAACGAGGTGGGGCAATAATAAACGAACAAGGGATTGATATACCTGCGCTTCGGGGTCATATCCTTGAGTCCGGATCAATCAAAGGTTTTCCAGGATTCACCGAAAAAGGTCCAGANCTACTGGAAGCCGAGGCAGACATTCTTATACCTGCGGCNATGGAGCTAGTAATTACAGAAAAAAATGCAGCTAATATTAAAGCTCCAATAATTATTGAAGCTGCAAACGGACCAATTTCGTCTAAAGCCGATAAAATATTAAATGCAAAAAATAAAATCATTATTCCAGATCTATATGCCAATGCAGGCGGAGTTACTGTTAGCTACTTTGAATGGATTAAAAATTTAAGTAGAATAAGATTTGGAAGACTACAAAGGCGCGCTCAAGAAAACCAACTGTCCTCTCTAATAAGTGGNATTGANTCAATTACGAAAGAAAGTTTTTCTGAGGAGTTTAAAAAGGAAATTATCAAGGGTGACTCAGAACTCGATTTAGTCAGATCGGGCCTAGAAGATACGATGAGAACAACTTANGATGTAATTAGTGATCTCTGGAACTCAGATCCGAATATTCCTGACTTAAGAACTGCAGCCATGATGGTTTCAATTCAAAGGATCGCAANCACATACTCTTCTTTAGGCATATAGCATTGGTTAAAGTCATTTACATTCTACTTTTTCTGATATCAGAAATAAGTTTTTCTAACTCCTCTAGAGGCACATAACCTGGTAGAACTTTACCTTCTATAATAAACAAAGGGGTACCCGAGAAACCGATTCTTCTGGCTAATGCGGTGGTTTTTGCGATATGATTGACAACAAATTCACTTTCCATATTTTCTTTCAGCACCGAGATGTTAATGCCTAAGTTTTTTGCTATATCAAAGATTTTTGATTCGGTTAAACTTCCCTCTTTCATTAGACTCCAATGGAACTCTTTATACTTTCCTTGAGCAACCGACGCTAAAGCCGCTTTCGCTGCAATAACACTATTGTTGTTTAAAATTGGCCACTCTCGCGGAATAAATTTAATGTTACCATCAACTCTTATCAGGGTTTGAAGATCTTTTGCAGCTGTTTTGCAATAAGGACAATTATAATCAAAGAACTCGACGATTGTTACATCTCCACTTGGATTACCAATAATTACGGTATCTTTAGTATCAGTCAGTTCTGAACTGTACTCCCTGACTAAATTAGAAACATTATCATTCCTTATTTGTTCTTCTCTTGCCTGAAGAATTCTAGACGCTTCTCTTAATACTTCTGGGTTTTCCAGCAAGGCATCGAGAGCCAACTTTTTAATAATTTCTATTTCACTTTCTGAAAATTGCTCTTTTCCTTTATCTTGGGACAATAGAGGCACGCCAAATAGTCCTGTAAGAAAAACAATGACACATAAAATGATGGCTTTAGCTTTGAGAAGCATCATGGGCTAAGATTCCCGATTTCATGAAATAACTGACGATATGCCTCTTGTCCCTTATAGAAACTCGATAATCGAAAAAATTCGTTTGGGGCATGCCAGTTTTCATCATCTAGTTGAAAAGCAAACATAGTAGCATGTATTCCAAGATATTTATAAAATGCAGAAAGAATAGGAATAGAGCCCCCTACTCTTATCATATAGGGCTCTTTACCATAAACTTTTTTTAGTACATCTCTCGCAACCTCGGTTGACCTGTGGTTTTCTGGGATTAAAAGAGGGTCGCCTTCGTCCTGCAATGGAATAACTGTCCCAATAACACCATTAGGCAAAAAATCATTAACGTGTTTTTCTATTTTTTTTAGAATTTCCTTTGGTTTTTGATTAGCAACTAATCTACAAGTTATTTTTGCGTTTGCCTTAGCGGGTAAAACTGTTTTCGTGCCCACCCCTTGGTATCCACCCCATATACCGTTAATGTCTAATGTAGGACGTCCGCCTATTCTTTCCGGTGCTGTATACCCAGCCTCGCCATCTAAACCCACGGCCCCAGTTAACTTCAAGTATTCTTTTTCATCAAATGGAACCCTTGCTATTTCGGCTTTATCATTATCACTCAATGGCACAACATCGTCATAAAACCCATCTACCGTAATCTCACCGTCTAAGTTTTTCATGGATGAAAGTAATTGCGTAAGCGCCATTATAGGATTAGCAATTGCCGCACCAAATAAACCCGAATGTTTGTCAGTTTCTGGCCCGATAACCTCAATATCAAAACCCAATATTCCTTTAAAACCAACCGCTAGGTTTGGTTCATTTTCAGAAAATTGACCTCCATCAGCAGAAAAAATCATATCACACTTTAGTTTTTCTACATTATTTGAAACAAACTCTGGCATTTTTGGTGAAGCAATTTCTTCTTCTCCTTCAAATAGAAATTTTATGTTGAAAGGGAAAGAACCATTGCTTTTGTATATGGCTTCAAAAACAATAATAGGTATAAACATAGATCCCTTATCATCAGATGCACCTCTGGCAAAGATTTTATCATCTTTTATTGTTGGCTCAAAAGGGTCGTTGTCCCACAACTCAAGCGGGTCTACAGGCTGCACATCAAAATGCCCATAAATTAGAACTGTTGGTTTTTCAATTCCCGCATGCAACCAGTCACCATAAACAGCAGGTTGACCGCCCGTATCCATAATCTCTACATTTTCAACACCCACCGCAGATAATTTTGATTTCAACCAATTTGCTGCCTTATAAACATCCTTCGCATGCTCTGGCAAAGCAGCTATTGACGGAATAGCAATGAATTCTAACAGCTCCTCATTAAACTTATCTCTATTATTCAAAAGATATTCTTGATCATTTGTCATTTCTAAGTAGCCTTTTTTCGGTTAGTCCTAACTATTAAATATGTTATGTACAGAGCATAATCAAAGTAAATTTTTGCTTAATGCCTTTTGTTTAAAATTGAAACAGATACGACTTATTAAAGTCTTTTACGCTTAAAATTATTTGCTAGTAATAAAAACTAACCGAATGTTTCGCTTCGGCAAAAAACAACCATCTTGAGAAATAAATTCCTATAAGATGAATAGTAATTGCGGAGACACTTACACTAAAATTATTAGGAAAGATTAAAATTAAAGACATTGGAAAAACAAATGCCATAAAAAAAGAAATNTATCTTATTTTTACTGAATGTTTTCTTGCAACCTTATAAACCATTTCGTTCAGCAAGTAGTTTCTATTGGTGTGGGCTACATCAAAAGGTCTAATTTCTTCATTTTTATTATAACCCAAAGCGGTCCCAACACTTGTTTCTTTATCCTGGAAACCTCGGTCAGCAATATACCAAAAAGAAATCTGAAGAGTGCCAAAAACAAGAAGAAGAACCAAGCTTGCATAATCTGTTAATAGGATTGCTCCGCCAGTCAAAGCCGCACAAACAAAAATGGCTGGTGTCAANGCATTATTCCAAGATGGAACAGTTTTTAGCTGCGCATAAATCATGGAAGTTGTGAAAATAGTGAATAAAGATAGAAAAAATAACACTACTCCTACCTCGCTTACATAGTTATTTTGATAAACAGCCCAAATAATATTGCCAAAAACAATTAGTAAGCAAAAAATCGACGCAATTGCTTCTCTACTCAACCAACTAGTTTGCCATTGAGACAAAGATTTAATAGCATTTTTTTTGTTTGCTAAATGAAAAAAGGAAGATACTAGACCAACAGTTGCAAAAATAACNCCAATGATTGAGTAAATAATAAGATCGAACATAGTGATTACACTCAAAAATTGAAGTAACCCAATAATTGATATTAGACCAAAACCGAAGCCAGATAGAACCGTAAAAAGGATTATCGATGGAGCAGGATGCATTATAATTTACTTAGAGCTCTATCTACCCAACCAAGAAGTCCTGTCGCATTTGTATCCCCTTCAATGCCTGACTCAGAGAAAACCGTTGAATTTTTAGTCTTTATTCTTGGCAGCAAATACTTATTAACTGGCTTTGTTTGCATCTCAGGCATCAGATCAACCCCACCTCTTTCTTTTACCTTTTTCGANACATCAGAACTTGGGTCATTGAAATCGCCAAATGCCCTTGCTCCCGTGGGGCAACTCTTAACACATACCGGAACTCTATCCTCTGGTGGGAGCTCTTCACTATAGATCCTGTCTATACATAGTGTACACTTTTTCATAACTCCACTTAACAAATCTAATTCTCTTGCTCCATAAGGACACGCCCAAGCACAAAGTCCACAACCCATACAGTCATCTTCATTCACTAAAACTATTCCATCTTCTTCTCTCTTATAACTTGCACCTGTAGGACAAACTGTAACACAAGGTGCATCCTCACAATGAAGACATGACCTTGGAAAATAAAAAGTCTCAGCCTCATTCGTATCACGGTTTTCTCTTTCATAAGAATGAACACGATTTAAAAAAGTTCCAACTGGATCTTTCTTGTGTGAATTAGTATCGCTTAATTGTTTTTTATCACCTGATGAATTCCACTCTTTACAGCTAACCACACATCCATGACATCCAACACAGGTATCAAGATCAATTAACAGTCCAAGTTTTTTATCTTCGCATTTGGGTAATTTTGTCAATTCTTTCTCATTTCTTTTTATCTTGCCCTACTTCAACGGGAGAGCTTAAAACAGGGAATTGTGGAAGAGACACTTTGTTGGGATTACTGACCTTCTCGATCTTTACCAATAGATCATACCATGCGGCTTGTCCAGTTATTGGGTCCGAATTACTATATCTATAACCATTTTCCTTGCTTGGAAGTAAATCAGAAATAAGATGATTAATTATAAAACCTTCATTGGCTTCCTCAACATTTATATCTAACGCCCATGATCCTTTCCTTTTCCCTATAGCATTCCATGTCCACACTGTATTTTCGTTTTGCCCTTTCATAAGTGCAACTGGTACTACAATTGATGAATTTTCTGATGTCAATTTTGCCCAGTCCCCTTCCTCAAAATTATTTGCTTTCCAAATACTTTCGGATAGAAATAGCTTATTGGATCCATGAATTTGTCTTAACCATACATTCTGACTGCCCCAACTATGGTACATTGCGGCAGGTCTCTGTGTNATTGCATGAATTGGGTATTGTTGTAATTTTTCTTTGTCATGGTTAGGCCACCATATTGGCAATGGGTCCATTTTTTCTTCAATTCTTTTATGCATATGCTTTTGTGGCTTCAAATTATCTGGTAACTGTCGGTGATTTTGAAGCTTTGCTAATGGTTCGAGATAGATTTGAAACACATAAGGCTCTTCTTTATCATAAAACCCCTTTTCAACAGCCCACTTTTGGTAGGCTTTATTCCATGGCTTGTAATATTGTGCCTCCTCTGGAATTTTCTCGCTCCAAAAGCCCCCATTTTTTATATATTTATCAATTTGATTTAAGCTAGGGTCTCCCCTACCACTATCTGTGTTGGTATCTCCTCTAAATCCCGCTAAAGGTCCAATACCAGGACGTCTNTGGTGCTTCTGCATGTAGTCAGAATAATTTTCATATATTGGTCGTTTATCACTATCTACCATACCCGGTAATTCTAGCATGACCCCCAGCTGCAATAAAACATCTTGAAAGCTTTTTACATCTCTTTCAGGCTTAACAACAGGCCAGCGTATTGCATCACTGACTTGATCNGGCTCCCCTATAGGTCTATCTAATAAAGATATGCAGTCATACCTTTCTAAATAGGTTGTATCCGGTAAAATAAGATCCGCGTATGCAACCGTCTCTGAGTAGTAGCTATCTGAGTATATAATTTTAGGAATTTTGTACTCACCTGTTTTTGGATCTAGTTCTGTTAACTTCTTCATTGTCTCTTCTGTATTCATAGATGAGTTCCACGCCATATTGGCCATATACAAGAATAATGTATCAATATTATAAGGATCTCCATTATAGCAATTAGCAATAACGGTATGCATCAGTCCATGAGCAGACATTGGGTTTTCCCACGTAAAACCCTTATCAATTCTTGCGGGGTTACCACGCTCATCATAAGCTAAATCCTCAGGCCCGCCTATGTAACCCAGATGAGGTCCATCTAACTCATTATCAGGACTGAATCTAAAATGCGGTTTTGGATGTGCTCCAAATGGTTTGGGATACGGCGGTTTGAATCGAAATCCACCAGGAACATCAACACTACCAATNATAATTTGAAGCAGATGAATCGCTCGACAGGTTTGAAATCCATTAGAATGGGCCGAAATACCTCTCATTGCATGAAAACTAACTGGCCTACCAATAAAGCCAGATCTTTTTTCGCCCCGAAAGTCTACCCATTCTTGGTCGATATATAATGACTTATTGAATGCGATAGTTGCAATCTCTTCGGCTAAGCAAAATATTTCTTCTTCACTCAATCCGCATTGCGGTGCAACTTGTTTCGGAGAATATTTATCATTCAAATATTTATCAGCTAACAAACTGAACACNGTCTTGAANGATCCGTCTTTATTTGTATGAGACTTTGTTAAAGAGGGCTTCACACCCTTATCTGAGAATCTCTTTAGTGCGCCTGAAAAGTGATCAACAACAAGAGGTATTCCATCTTTATCTTTTAAAAACAATCCTTTATCACCATTATATGAAGAAGTATTTACTAAAAATGGAGCATTCGTAAAGCTTTGTAGGTAATCTAAATCAATTTTTTTTCTTTTAAGGAGAATATGGACAAGTGAAAGAACCAAAAGACCATCTGTTCCTGGACGTATGCCAACCCATTGATCTGCAACTGAATTATAGCCTGTCCTAACCGGGTTAATTGCAACAACTTTTGCGCCTCTATCTTTTAACTTTCCTAACCCTCTTTTTATAGGATTACTGTCATGATCTTCTGCAACACCGAAGAGGAGCAGTAGCTCTGTTTTATCCCAGTCAGGAGAACCAAATTCCCAGAATGAGCCGCCAATCGTATAAATACCTGCAGCTGCCATATTAACAGAACAAAATCCACCGTGTGCAGCATAATTGGGGGTGCCAAACTTTTGTGCCCACCACCCAGTAAATGACTGNGATTGATCGCGGCCNGTATAAAAAACAAGTTTTTCTGGCGATTTTTTTCGCAGCGGAGACAACCATTTAACTGCNGTTCTAAGTGCTTCATCCCAAGAAATTTCTTCGAACTTNCCTTCTCCGCGCTTTCCCACTCTTCTTAGAGGCTTTTTTAGCCTAGAGGCAGCATTATGTTGAAAAATACCAGATGCACCTTTTGCACACAAAACACCTTTATTAACTGGATGATCTCTATTGCCCTCTATATGAACAACTTCATNATCTTTTATATGTACATCAATTCCACAGCGACAGGCGCACATATAGCACGTCGTTTTTGAAACCTTTTCAAGGTTTTTAGCAATATCAAATTCTTTATCCATCTTCTTTTTTTAAGATTAAATTTTTATATTATCTCTATTAACTTTTGATCTTCATTAACCATTTCACCCTCATTTACAAAGATAGAAATAACAGTGCCTTTAACATTTGAAACAACAGGAATTTCCATTTTCATTGACTCAATAACTAGAACCTCTTGACCTGACTCTACAACATCTCCAACTTTGCAATTTATTTTCCAAATTGACCCTGAAATTTCTGACAAAAGAACACTATTTCCCAATATAAAATCTCCAACAAGATAAAAAAGAATTAACTTAATTAAAAGTATTTCAAATAATTAAAAAAGATCATAGCATAAAATTATTTTAAGGAGACTTTTATGCTAACACCTTCTTTTGAAAAAAAAATAAATCCTGGAAAAGCACCAGAAAAAATAAGCGTTTTTTCTGAACCAACTGAACTTGCATTAAATGAATGGAATCGCAAGGGATTAGATTTACCTGATGTATCAATTATTAACTCTTACAGAAAAGAAAGAGTTGTTAGGCAATTACAGGAAAATAAGTTAGATGCTGTTCTGCTTTTTGACCCGTTAAATATAAGATACGCAACGGGTACATCTAACATGCTTTTATGGAATACTCATAACCCGTTTAGATCCTGTTTAATATTTGATGACGGTCACTGTATACTCTGGGATTATCAAGAAAGCACTCACTATATCAACTCCAATTATCTATACATTGATGAAGTCAGAACCGGGGCGTCAATGTTTTATTTCGCAAAGGGAGACAATGTAAAATCTGCCGCTGAAAAGTTTTCAAATCAAGTATATCAGGTCTTCGATAAAAAAGGAAAACACTCAAAGAAGCTGGCAATAGATAAAATAATGTTAGATGGTTTTAAAAGCTTAGAAAGTAGAGACTTTAANATTGAAAATGGAGAAAAGATAATGGAACACGCACGATCAATAAAATCTGCGGAAGAGATAAAGGCAATGAGGTGTTCTATATCGGCGTGTGAAACTTCAATGNATATTATGGAGAGAGAAATAAAACCAGGTATGTCTGAAAACGATATTTGGTCAATCCTTCATTCAGAAAATATAAAAAGAGGCGGAGAGTGGATCGAAACACGATTACTNTCGTCAGGCACCAAAACAAACCCNTGGTTTCAAGAGTGTGGTTCCAGAGTACTTCAGAACAATGAAATAGTTGCTTTTGATACAGACTTAGTCGGTTGCTACTCAATTTGCACTGATATTTCTAGAACATGGTGGATAGGAGATAAAGAACCAACAAAAGAAATGAAAGATGACTATCGCATAGCATTAGAACATATTCAGGAAAATGCAGAACTTGTTGCTCCTGGGGTTCCATTTAAAGATTTAACGTTTAAAGGACACCAACTTGATGANATGTACAAAAAACAGCAATACAGCTGTAGGTTTCACGGTGTTGGGCTTTGTGATGAGTTTCCTTTAATCGCATACCCAGAGGATTATGAAGAAGGCGCTTTTGATTATGTACTACAACCTGGAATGACATTATGCGTAGAGGCGTTAATCAGTCGAGAACATGGTGAGTTTTCAATTAAACTTGAGGATCAATTGCTTGTTACNGATTCTGGATTTGAAAATCTCACCTCTTATCCTTTTGATAAAAAATTTTTAAACTGATCCGTTTTAAACCTCACCCTCTGTTAAAAATACGAGGGGAGAGGAATTTCTACTTATTCCAAAAAGCTGGTTTTCGCAGGCATATATCAAAGCTGCTATGCCCGCTCCTCCAGAGGGACTAGTTGATATTCCAAAATCACTCAATTTTCTTATCTTATCCATCACATAATCATCTCTAATGTGCATAAAATAATTTGCAGTTTTTGAAAGGGAGTAAAACGCAGACAATGATGGCTCCTTACAATCTAAACGCCCCATTATAGATACATCACCTTCGGCAACGCTTGGTTTTCCATTTTGTAAAGACATAAACAATGTTTTCGCTTGACTGGGCTCAACAACAATTATCTGGACATCTTTTCTTAAAAATTTTCGAAGTGACAATGCAATAGCTGCAGCAAAACCACCTACCCCAGCCTGTAAAAAAACGTGGGTTATGCCATCTGAATTGTACGACAATAATTGGTTTCGGATTTCATTGCCTATAATCATGTATCCTTCCATGACATCAATACCAGACTGGCAAGTTTTCCAGGTAGAGTCAGATAACAAAACATAGTTATTCTCAATAGCATGCTTCTCAGCTTCAATCATACTTTCCTCGTAATTTCTTCCCTGAAATTTAACATCAGCTCCCATTAATTTTAACTTTTCTGCAAAAGTCTTAGGCACATTTTTTGAAAGAAAAACAATAGCTTTTGCTCCAAATAATTTAGCTCCCACTGACATAGAAATCCCATGATTTCCTGCACTGGCTGTAACAAAAGTGACACCTCTCAATGTCCTCTTAAAATCCTCTAATGTAAGATTATTTTCAGANCCTAAACGTNANTAGGCTATTTTTGCTATAGCGTATATTGCGCCTGTGGCTTTAAAACTACCGAGGTTAAACCTAGTTCTTTCATCTTTCAAAAGAATGGAATTTAACCCTAAATCTTTGGCCAAACTTTTTTTTTCGTACAAGTCCGTCGGCATATACCTTGGACATAAGTCTAAAAGCTTTAACAGTATATGCGAATTTTCATTTAAAACTTCTACATAAGAGGGCTTTTCCAAACCAGCAGGAAAAAAGGGATTTGATATATAGTCCACTAATTATTCTCTAAAAACTGCATAAATGTAGAACCCACCTCATTAGGTTTCTCTACACATGGCAAGTGCCCTGCCTTTTCAATTACTTTAAAAACACTATTTTTTATTAAGTTNGCGGCATCTCTAACAAGATTAACTGGTGTNGAACCATCCTCTTCTCCAACAATTACTAAAGTAGGCAGATTAATTATTTTCGCCTGATCAGTAAGATCGCATNGTGAAATAGCTTCACAACATCCAATATAACCAGATTTTGTTGTCCTTGTGAGCATTGATCTCCACATTTGTAATTCATCAGATTTATCTTTTAAAAAAGAAGTAGAAAACCATCTAGCCAAAATATCATCTGAAATAGCTTCTATCCCACCCTCTTGGACACGTTTTATTCTATCTGCCCACATATCCGTTGAACCGATCTTTGGAGCGGTATCACATAAGATCAATTTTTTACAGATCTTTGGTCTTTGTTTAATAAATTCTAACGCAATTAAGCCTCCTATTGATAGACCTACGAGGCAGACATTTTTGAGATTTAAATGATCAACTAAATTACCAACATCTTTAGCAAGGTTTTCAATGGAAATATTATTCTCATAATTCGTAGATAATCCGTGACCTCGTTTATCTAGCCTGACAGCTCTGTAGTGGTCTCCCAAAACATTTAATAATTTATCCCATACTCTAATATCTGTTCCTAAAGAATTCAGAAAAATAATTGCGAAATCTGTCTTAGGACCTTTATCATCGAAATGAATTACNTCTGACCCTGATTTAAAACTTTGCACCTTTATTAAATTCTCCTATAAAATAGTGTTACTGCTAGAATATAAAAATTAACTTTTTTAATCAATTTTATATTCGCCAATATAAAAGGATATCGATATGACTAAGATGACCACTGAAGAAGCCTTTGTAAAAGTATTACAAAACCATGGCATNGCTCATGCNTTTGGGATAATTGGCTCTGCCATGATGCCAATTTCTGACCTGTTTCCTTCAGCTGGGATTCAGTTTTGGGACGCAGCTCATGAAGGTAACGCTGGAATGATGGCAGATGGTTATACAAGAGCAACTGGAAAAATGTCAATGATGGTAGCTCAAAATGGACCAGGCATCACAAACTTTGTTACACCTGTAAAAACAGCATACTGGAACCATACTCCCCTTCTCCTTGTAACCCCTCAGGCTGCTAATAAGACAATAGGACAAGGTGGCTTCCAAGAGGTGGAGCAAATGGCTCTATTCAAGGACATGGTAGCATACCAAGAAGAAGTAAGAGATCCTCAAAGAATAGCTGAGACTCTGAATAGGGTTATATCAAGAGCAAAAAAGGCCTCTGCTCCCGCACAAATAAATATTCCAAGAGATTTTTGGAACAAAGAAGTCGATATAGATATACCTGAATTAATTGAATTTGAGTTGCCTAATGGAGGCGAGGAAACAATAAGTACTGCAGCTGACCTTTTAAAAAATTCAAAGTTCCCTGTTATTCTTAACGGAGCAGGCGTGGTGTTAAGTGGAGCTATAAATGAAACGATACAATTAGCTGAAAGGTTACATGCACCTGTTTGCACTGGATATCAGCATAATGATGCATTTCCTGGATCACATCCCTTTCATTGTGGGCCTCTTGGATATAATGGATCAAAAGCTGCAATGGAAATCATTAAAAAAGCTGATGTTGTCTTAGCCGTCGGCACGCGACTTAACCCTTTTTCAACCCTACCCGGTTATGGTATTGACTATTGGCCTGATAAAGCAAAGATAATTCAAATAGATTTAAATGGGGATCGTATAGGTTTAACAAAAAAAGTCTCGCTTGGAATTATTGGCGATGCAAAGAAAGTAGTAAAAAAAATCCTCACTTTTATACCTGAAATAGCTGTTAATGATGAAATTCAAGAACGCACCGACTATATAGCCCATACAAAGTCAAAATGGGCACAGGAGCTTAGCTCTTTAGATCACGAGGATGATGATCCTGGAACAACTTGGAACGAAAGGGCAAGAAAAAGAGAGCCTGAAAAGATGTCGCCTCGAATGGCTTGGAGAGCTATTCAATCGGCGTTGCCTAAAAATGCAATAATTTCGTCTGATATAGGAAATAATTGCGCAATAGGTAACGCATATCCCACTTTTGAAGAAGGGAGAAAATATCTAGCTCCTGGTTTATTTGGGCCTTGTGGTTATGGACTGCCTTCAATAGTTGGCGCAAAAATTGGAGTNCCNTCTGTTCCTGTAGTCGGGTTTGCAGGGGATGGAGCATTTGGAATATCGGTGAATGAGATGACGTCTATTGGTAGATCTGAATGGCCAGCTATAACTATGATTATATTTAGGAATTACCAATGGGGAGCTGANAAGAGAAATACCACTCTTTGGTTTAAGGATAACTTTGTAGGAACAGAACTTGATACAAAAGTATCATACGCAAAAATGGCGGATGCTTGCGGNTTTATTGGAAAAACTGCTAACTCCATGGAAGAACTTACTTTTGTTTTAAATGAAGCGATCCAGNATCAAATGGAAAATAATAAAACTACTTTTATTGAAGTAATGCTAAATCAAGAACTGGGAGAACCTTTTAGAAGGGATGCTATGAAAGCTCCTGTTCCGATTGCTGGCATTTCGAAAGGCGATATGAAAGTAGCTGGTTAGGCTTATAGGAATAAAAAATTGAGCCCAGAATCTTTCATATTAGATCAATCAAAAGTATCTGCTCCGAAAAGCTTGCTGACGATGGCAAAAACCAGAGCAAAAGTTGCTAGAGTAGTAATTGCATTTTGTCATAGTAAATCAGCTATATCTGGTGCAAAACAGGCTTTTGATTTAGATCTGATTGAGCCGATTTTTGTTGGCCCCAGAAATAAAATTGAGAAAGAGGCAAAGAATTTAGATTGGGATATTTCTAATTTCAGAGTAATAAACGCGTCTGAAGAAGAGAAAGCAGGAGATATCAGCGCAGCTTTATGCGGCAATGGCGAGGCAGATATCCTCATGAAAGGGGACTTGCACTCAGATACTTTTATGAGATCCGTGATTGCTAGAAAAAACAATNTAAGAACANGAAATAAAATTGTTCACCAGTTTTATATAACTAATGATGATATGAGCACTGGCATAATGATTTCNGATGCCGCTGTAAACATTAAACCAAGTGAGAAAACTCTTAAAACTATTACGGAAACCATGGTTAACAGTTTAAAGTTACTGGGGATGGAAACCCCAAAGATCGCATTCTTATCTGCTAGTGAGATGGTTATGGAAAATATGGAGTCAACTGTAGTTGCTCAAAATTTAAGGGAATGGGCTAAAGAAAATATCAAAGACGCTTTTTTCTCTGGCCCCTTGGCTCTTGACCTTATAATTAGCAGAGAGGCCGCTTTAAAAAAAGGGTTAGGAGATGATCCCGTAGCGGGTCAATCAAATGGTATCATAGTACCAGAAATTGTATCCGGAAATACTCTTTACAAATCACTCGTTTATTTTGCTGGTGGGTGCGCAGCGGGTATTGTTNTAGGTGCAAAAGTGCCTGTTTTACTTACAAGCAGAGCCGACCCCCCTGAGGCAAGACTAGCCTCTATAGCCCTAGCAAGCATTTTAAGTTAGAACATTTTATCGATCTAAACATTACGAACAGAGAATCCGAGAGTATTNATTTCTTTTTCAAATTGTTTTCCAGAAATAAGAGCTCTTTTGGGTTTGCCAGTCAAATATTTATTTGCAACTTCTACTAGCCTTTCAACCGAACAATCTATCACACGAGCCCTGAAGAGTTTTCTCTTGGATTGATCTATCCCTCTAATATTTTGATTAAAATCGGCTCTTGCCTCTCCAGCAGGTGAGCCAGGCTTGTCTATTGAGGAAACAACTCCCAATATCCCCTCTTCTAATTTCTCAGAGTTTATGGAATTTAATGACCATTCTATCGAGTCGTTGAATGCATTGAACGTCTCTTTACAATTCGGGTCTCGGTATGAGAAAAATCTAAAGGAACGAGATGCTGAGTCTTGTTGCGCGCCTGATCCATAGGCACCACCCTTTTCTCTTATCGCAGAATGAAGAAATCCATTTCTTAATACTGCTCCCAAGACTGTAAGTATTGGGGCATCTGGATGATCATAACCAACTGTGGGGAATGCCTGCGAACAAAAATTGACATCTGATCCAGTAATCCATGCGATTTCTTCAGATTGCAGATCTATTCCCTTCAAAATATCTAGATTTTCAAGCCCNGATTTTGTTGTTGTTTGTTGATCAACATTCCCATTATTTGCACTAATNACAACTTCAAGTTTTGAAGTGGGATCGATTAAGCTCTTCAACTTTGTGAATGAAGAAAGCAAGTCATCAATTTTTATTTTTCCATTTGAATCTCGAAGAGTTTTTAAATTGTGGATTGAGGTCACGCCTCCTACAAACTCAGAAATAGCACCAAACTCTGAAATTTGGGAAGATGCACTACTCATTGCTAGAATGTGACCACTTTGAGTAATTGATTTCTCTTTACCAGCTATTTCAAATTGAGTTAATTCCTCCAATCTTTTAATTTCATCAAGTCGAAACCCATGGATTGTCTCATTCATTAAACTTTCAAGTTTCGAGAAATTCTTTTTCAGTGAACTACCATGCAAACCAGCACTCAAAAGAAATTGATCAGTTGAACCTTTGGGAAGAACATTAAAACTAAATCCAAGCCCACCAGTATTTAGTGACTGTTCTTTTTGCACTTGTTCATAATCTTTGTTACCCAATCCCACACTTGTCACAACATCTGAGAAAAAATTGCTGTATCTTAAATCATCTAAATCAACCGAGCGTACAGAGAAAACTTTTGTTGTGTAATCAATCCCGTTGGTTCCGGCATGGTAGAAATATTTAATCTTACCATCGTCTTCTAACTTATGACCACTTGTATAAAATCTTTCCTTTTCAACATCTTTGACCGTTACACATGGCAACAAACTAGGGTCATCGTTTGAGTTCTGTCTAACTTCTAACTTTTTGCTAAGATCACGAATATTTTCTTTTTCTGACTCCGACAAAGAACTCTTTTTTTCGGATAGCATATTCTCTAAATTTTCTAATTTATTCTTATCAAAATCAGTGTCTGGAATAAGTTGGAATGTAACTCTATGTTTATTATTCAGAAAAAATTTATCTATAAGTTTCTCTAAATGACCAGGTGTTTTTAATCTTTTTTTAAGCTTTATAAGAGACCCCTCTAAATCAAGAACTTCCAAAGGATCAGAGTCATGCAAAATGGACGGCATAGTCCCTAGTAAGAGCTGTAATCCATATGGCATACCACCTGAAATTTCTCTTTGTGAAATTTCGATTTGATGCAATGACGCCTCAATCAAGTCTTGCCCAATACCATTTGATACTAGATCCTTAAAGACAGACAAGATTAACGCCTCAACCTCTTTTTCTTTTCCTTTTCCAACGCCTTCTAAACCTGCAACAAATGCCATTTGCTTTTGTTCTGTTTCCATAAAAGTTATAGCAGACGGCGCTTTCCCTAGCTCTGTACTCTCTAGGGCTTTTCGTAACGGCGAGGAGGAATTATCAAGTAAAATATTCTCTAACAAACAGGCCTCTAAATGATCCACAGGATCTTTTGTTGTGTCTAGCAACCATGCTGTAACCACATGATGATTTTCTTTATCATCAGGAAGTGGGTTATAGAATGATTGGTTATATTTCTCTTCTTCAAAAACGGGCTCTGAATTGACCCTAAAAATATTACTCTGTGGAGAAAATTTACTTAAAACCGAACTTTCAATTTCTCGCTGTAATTCAATTGCATCAAGATTCCCATATGAAAAAAATACAGCATTTGATGGATGATAGTATTTTTTATGAAAATTCTTTAAATCCGCATAAGTCAAATCTGGTATAAAATCGGGATCTCCGCCAGAGTTAAAACCATAGGTAGTTGTTGGATAGAGAGACTTTGAAACTCCATGCCACAGTTGGCGAGGAACGGAACTCATCGCGCCCTTCATTTCATTATACACCACCCCTTTGAGCGCAAGTATCTCTTTATCGCCATCCTTTATTAATTCAAATCTGTGACCTTCTTGCATGAAATCAAGTTCATCTATGTTAGGGAAGAAGGCAGCGTCTAAATAAACTGAAAGTAGGTTACTAAAATCCTTATCGTTAAGGGTGGCAAAAGGATAGGCTGTGATATCAGGATACGTCATCGCATTCATAAAAGTGCTCAGTGATCTTCTAGTCATCATAAAAAATGGGTCTCTTACGGGAAATTTTTCTGACCCGCACAGAACTGTATGCTCCAGAATATGTGCAATACCAGTGTGATCTTTTGGAATCGTTCTGAAAGCAACAGAAAAAGCCTTCTCTGTGCTGTCGCAATCTAGATGTAGATGCGTACATCCAAAGCTTGAATGTTTATATACGTGAGCGTTGACCCTCAGAAGTGGGATTTCTTTACTATCTTGTAATTTGAACATGTGTGAAAGATAATATCTTTGAATTCGAATACAAGCTAAATAATGTTCAGTTTNTTAAAATATTTTTTAACAACTTGGGTGAAAACTTGATTTATGATATCTTAAAGCCATTGCTTTTTACTAGGGGGAGTCATGATAATAGGGGTGCCTAAGGAAATAAAACCAAGCGAATACCGAGTTGGCATTACGCCATCAACCGCTTCACGTTTAATTGAAGAAAATCATACTGTATTAATTCAAAAAAACAGCGGCGAAGGTATCGGGGCTACAGATGATGACTATAAAAANGTAGGTGCTGATGTAATTGATAGCCCAGAAGAAATTTTTAAAAGAAGCGACATGATCGTNAAGGTAAAGGAGCCTCAGGAAATTGAGTGGAAAATGCTAAAAGAAAATCAAATTATTTTTACCTACCTTCATTTAGCTGCAGATCCAAATCAAGCGAAAGGCTTAATTGACTCCAAATGCCATGCGGTTGCATATGAAACTATTACTGATCAAAAAGGTGGATTGCCNCTTCTAGCACCAATGAGCGAAATCGCTGGAAGATTAGCAGTTTTTGAAGGCGCTTATCATTTAAAAAAGACCTGTGGAGGGCCAGGCTCTTTGATATCAGGCGTGCCAGGTGTAAAGCCAGCTAAAGTGATCATTCTTGGAGGTGGCATGGTCGGAACAAATGCAGCTAAAATGGCAATTGGAGTGGGTGCAGATGTTACAATATTTGATAAATCTATAGAAAGACTAAGATATCTGGATGATATCTTTGGGAATTCAGCAAAAGTTTTATACTCAGAACCTGTAGAGCTAAAAAAACTATTGAAAGAGGCTGATTTAGTGGTGGGTGCAGTATTAATACCCGGTGCAAGCGCACCGAAATTAATAGAAAAAGAATTCCTTTCAAAAATGAAAAAAAACTCTGTTTTAGTTGATGTTGCAATCGATCAAGGAGGCTGTTTTGAAACATCAAAACCCACAACGCATAAAAATCCAACCTATTATGAAGAAGGTATTTTACATTACTGTGTAGCAAATATGCCAGGCTCTGTTCCGAAGACAGCATCTTATGCTCTCAATAATGTGACAGCTAATTATATTTCAAAGCTAGCAGCTTTCGGGCTCGATGCCTTAGACCAAGATCAAAATTTAGCTGAGGGATTAAATGTTTCTAGAGGACAAATCACTCATTCCGCAGTTAAAGAAGCATTACAGGAAACTGTAAGCTGCAATTAATAAAAGTCGAGATTTCAAAGTGAAGACTGACTTATCTTACACCAAAGTTTTGTTGTTGGGATATACTGGCTATATCGGAACAATGCTTGCAGAAGTTTTATTGGAAAAAGGAATTGAAGTTATTTGCCCAATACGAAACAAAAAAAATTTTGAGAAAAAGAGAAATATTGTTTTTGTAGATATTTCTCAAATTGAAAGTTTTCTTAAAAGGTTAAGCATAAAACCAACTACTATTATTTCATGTATTGCTTCAAGAAAAGGAGGCATTNNGGATTCATGGGANGTAGAATACTCTTTAAATAAATTTTTTTTGGATTTATCTAAAAGAGAAGGCATAAAGAGATTTATTCTTCTATCTGCAATATGTGTTCAGAAACCTAATCTAGAATTTCAAAAAGCGAAATTAGCCTTTGAACATCTTTTACAAAATTCAAGTCTTGAATATGAAATAATAAGACCAACGGCTTTTTTCAAAAGCCTCTCTGGACAAATTGACAGAATTAAAAAAGGTAAAAGCTTTTTAGTTTTTGGCAANGGCGAATTAACCACTTGCAAGCCAATTTCTGCACGAGATTTAAGCAATTTNNTTATCGGTTTTGTACTNAGAAAAAANNCTGAAAATAAAATTCATTTAATTGGTGGGNCAGGGCCACCNATTTCTCCTAAACACCAAGCTGAATTGTTATTTAAGNTANTTANAAAAGANAAAAAAATTACNTACATTTCTCCNAAACTTNTTGTNNCTATNAACTATATCTTAATGCCACTTTCNATAATCTCANAAAAATTAAGAGATTATAGAGAGTTCCTAAAAATNGCACATTACTATGCAACTGAATCTATGTTATTCTGGGATCAAAAAAGTGGATCTTACGATGCCAATAAAACNCCTGAGTACGGNAAAGANACTTTAGAGGAATATTACAAAAATATACTTAAGACCAATGCAACTTATGAAGAATTAAAGGATCAAAAGCTATTTTAGAAAAGAATAATATTAGGCAATTAGCTGGAGATTTTGATTACATCGTAGTGGGCGCGGGCTCCTCTGGCTCAGCAATAGCGTACAGATTAGCGCAAGAAAACAACATGAAAGTTCTATTAATTGAATATGGTGGCAAAAATAGATCGATATTTATAGATATGCCAGCGGCTCTATCATACCCCATGAATATGCGAAAATATAACTGGGGGTTTAGCGCAGAACCAGAACCAAACTTATATGGAAGATCATTAATTTGTCCCAGAGGGAAAGGNTTNGGTGGATCATCTTCAATCAATGGTATGATTTATGTAAGAGGGCACCCTCAAGATTTCGATAATTGGAGCATCCAAGGTGCCTCAAGCTGGTCATTTGCTGACGTTCTTCCTTACTTCAAAAAAATGGAATGCTGTGAAAGTCAGCAATCACCTTGGCGTGGAAAAAACGGGCCTATATATGTCAAAACTGCAGAACAAAAAAACGTATTGCATCAAGTTTTTTCAGATGCAGCTATACAATCCGGTTATTCTTTTACTGAAGATTATAATGGCTACAAGCAAGAAGGNATTGGGGCCGCAGAAATGACAATATATAAAGGAGAGAGATGGTCNGCTGCCAAAGGTTATTTGAAGANTATAACNAAACAAAAAAACATTTGCATAATGACTTCATGTTTAGCTGACAAGCTATTGTTTTTAAATAATAAATGTGAAGGAATAATTTTTAAAAAACAAAATGAGTCTNTTTTAGCAAAAAGTAAGAAAGGCGTGATATTAGCAGCTGGCTCNATAGGNAACCCCTGTATATTACAAAGGTCTGGAATAGGAACTCCAAAACATATCGCAGACTTGGGTATAAAACCTTTTTTGGAATTGAAGGGTGTTGGCAACAATTTACAGGACCATCTAGAACTATATTTTCAAGTTAAGTGCAAACAACCCATTACTCTTTTTAAAAACACTAATTTAATTTCAAAATTTAAGATTTTCTTAGAATGGTATTTCTTCAAAAAAGGATTGGGGGCATCAAATCAATTTGAAACTCTTGGCTTTCTTAAAACAGATGAGCAACAAAAGTACCCTAACCTACAATATCACTTTTTACCTTTAGCAATTAACTATGATGGATCATCACCACACAGAGGGGATGGCTTTCAGTTCCATGTAGGAACTATGCGGTCAAAATCGAGGGGATTCGTCGCCATAAAGGATGCGGATCCAATTAGCCATCCCACTATAAAATTTAATTATCTTAGTCACCCTGACGACCTTAAGGATTTTCGAAATGCAATAANAATAACAAGAAATATTCTAAGTCAGCCTGCTTTTAAAGATTATGCTGGCAAAGAAATTCAACCAAAGGCAACGTTGAAGTCGAATAGAGAGTTGGATGAATTTATAAAGTCGAGCGTTGAGTCAGCGTTTCACCCTTGTGGTACCTGCAAAATGGGGGATCCTGCTGATAAAGAAACNGTTGTAACNCCNGAATGCAAAGTAAATGGTGTAGAAAATCTTTTTTGTGCAGATTCNTCAATTTTTCCTTCNATAACNAATGGNAACCTCAACGCCCCNAGCATTATGGTAGGCGAAAAAGCAGTAGACCATATTTTGAATAAGCCTTTATTACCAAAGGAGAATTTAGTTCCTTATAACTAGATCCTCATATAC
>NZSE01000013.1 GCA_002703515.1 Paracoccaceae bacterium
CTCTGCGTGCGAAGAAGGGTCTCAGGAGATCCGTTTGAAGGAAGGTTAAGGGCAAAAAATGCCGACTATACAACAGTTAATATGAAAACCAAGAAAGCCTAGAACATATAGGCAAAAGTCGATGCATCTACAAGCTTGTCCTCAAAAAAGAGGTGTTTGTACTAGAGTTTATACCACCACTCCCAAAAAACCAAACTCTGCTATGCGAAAGGTGGCAAAGGTGAGACTGACCAACGGATATGAGGTTATTTCCTATATTCCGGGAGAAGCACACAATCTGCAAGAGCATTCGGTAGTATTGATAAGAGGTGGAAGAGTAAAAGACCTCCCTGGAGTACGCTACCACGTTTTAAGAGGAGTGCTAGACACTCAGGGAGTAAAGGATAGAAAACAGCGTAGATCCAAGTATGGCGCAAAGAAACCAAAATAAGTGAAATAATAGAATGTCCCGTAGAAGAAGAGCCGAAAAAAGAGAAATATTACCCGATCCCAAATTTAAGGATTTAGTAGTGTCCAAATTTATGAATAACCTGATGCTAGATGGGAAAAAGTCGGTTTCAGAGAAAATTGTTTATGGAGCATTTGACGAAATAGAGAATAAAACGAAAAGACCTCCGTTAGATGTATTCCATGAAGCCCTCGACAACATAAAGCCTTCTGTAGAGGTTAGATCTCGTAGGGTAGGTGGAGCAACCTATCAAGTGCCTGTAGAGGTTAGGCCTCAGCGTCGGGAGGCGCTAGCTATTCGCTGGTTAATTAAGGCATCCAGGGATAGAAATGAAAAGACAATGAAAGATAGGTTGGCATCCGAGTTGATAGACGCAGTGAATACTCGTGGATCTGCGGTAAAAAAGAAAGAAGATACACACAAAATGGCAGAGGCCAACAAGGCTTTCAGTCATTACAGGTGGTAATGGAAGAGAAGAAAGATGGCTCGAGAATACACTTTAAATCTTTACAGAAATTTCGGCATAATGGCTCACATAGATGCAGGAAAGACAACATGCACCGAAAGGATTCTATATTATACAGGGAAGTCCCATAAGATAGGAGAAGTTCATGANGGAGCTGCAACCATGGATTGGATGGAGCAGGAGCAGGAAAGAGGCATCACAATTACTTCAGCAGCAACCACAACATTTTGGGAGAGAACCGAAGATGGTGAGAATGCATTGTCGCCNAAGCATCGATTTAACATAATCGATACACCAGGACACGTTGATTTTACAATTGAAGTNGAAAGGTCGCTCGCTGTTTTGGATGGAGCCGTTTGTGTTCTAGATGCTAACGCTGGTGTAGAACCTCAGACCGAGACTGTTTGGAGACAAGCGGANAGATACAAAGTTCCNCGAATCGTATTCGTCAACAAGATGGATAAAATNGGAGCTGACTATTTTCAGTGTGTAAAGATGATAAAAGACCGGACGGGAGCAATTCCATGTCCAATACAATTACCCATAGGNTCAGAATCNAACCTCGAAGGAGTTATNGATCTTGTTACTATGAAGGAATGGACTTGGGCTGGAGAAGATCTTGGAGCGAGTTGGACATGCCAAGAAATTAGATCTGACCTGCTCGAAGCTGCTGAAAAGTACAGAGCAGAGATGATTGAAATCGCTGTAGAAATGGANGATGAAGTAATGGAAAAATATCTTGAAGGAGAGGAACCAGATGAACCGACTTTGAGAGATTTATTAAGAAAAGGTACACTCAGCATGGCATTTGTGCCAGTCCTGTGTGGATCTGCATTTAAAAACAAGGGGGTACAGCCTTTACTCAACGCAGTTATTGACTATTTGCCAGGTCCCTTGGATGTCCCTGCATATATGGGATTTAAGCCAGGAGACGAAAGCGAAAAAAGAGACATAGAAAGATCAGCAGATGATAATCAACCGTTCTCCGGACTAGCGTTTAAGATAATGAATGATCCGTTTGTTGGATCTCTAACTTTTACCCGCATATATTCAGGAGTTGTAAAAAAGGGAGACAGTTTTTTAAACTCTACTAAAGGTAAGAAAGAACGAGTGGGGCGGATGATGATGATGCACTCTAATAATAGAGAAGAAATCGATGAAGCTTTTGCAGGAGATATTATTGCATTGGCAGGTCTAAAAGATACAACAACGGGAGATACTATATGTGACCCAGTAAAACCGGTTGTTTTGGAGACAATGACATTTCCTGACCCTGTCATCGAGATCGCTGTTGAGCCAAAGACCAAGAACGACCAAGAGAAGATGTCAGCTGGATTACAGAGATTGGCTGCAGAAGATCCATCTTTTAGAGTTGAAACAGATCTAGAGTCAGGTCAGACAATAATGAAGGGGATGGGCGAACTTCATCTAGATATTCTGGTGGATCGGCTAAAGAGGGAATTTAAAGTTGAGGCCAATATAGGAGCACCCCAAGTTGCTTACAGAGAAACAGTGAGTAATGAAGCCGAAATTGATTACACCCACAAAAAACAGTCCGGTGGAGCTGGCCAATTTGCAAGAGTGAAGTTAGTTATATCGCCAACCGAACCAGGTGAAGGGTACTCCTTTGAAAGCAAGATAGTTGGAGGAGCGGTCCCCAAAGAGTATATACCGGGAGTGGAAAAAGGGATCCAATCTGTTATGGATAGCGGACCGTTAGCAGGCTTTCCAGTTATAGACTTTAAAGTTGCCTTAATCGATGGAGCGCAACACGATGTTGACTCAAGTGTGTTAGCATTCGAGATCGCTTCGAGGGCTGCTATGAGAGATGGTTTGAAAAAGGCAGGAGCAAAGCTTCTGGAGCCGATAATGAAAGTAGAAGTAGTAACACCTGATGAATATACTGGCAACATCATTGGCGATTTGACATCTCGACGTGGAATGGTTACAGGCCAAGAAACAAGAGGAAACGCAATTGTGGTAAACGCACTGGTGCCCCTTGCAAACATGTTTGGATATATTAATAATCTACGGTCAATGTCGTCCGGAAGGGCTCAGTTTACAATGATTTTTGAGAAATATGAGGCTGTTCCATCAAATATTTCTGAAGAAATACAAGCTAAATTTGCATAACGTTTAATAAAAGAATTCTAGAGAAGAGGAGAAAAAAATGGCAAAAGAAAAATTCGAACGAAATAAACCCCACGTAAACGTTGGAACTATAGGGCACGTTGATCATGGAAAAACAACTCTAACAGCTGCTATTACAAAACAGTTCGGTGACTTTAGAGCATATGACCAAATTGATAATGCACCTGAAGAAAAAGCTAGGGGGATAACAATATCAACTGCTCATGTGGAGTACGAGACAGACGCAAGACATTACGCGCACGTAGACTGTCCTGGGCATGCTGATTATGTTAAGAACATGATTACAGGAGCTGCGCAGATGGACGGAGCCATTCTGGTAGTCAATGCAGCGGATGGGCCAATGCCGCAAACTAGAGAGCATATTCTATTAGCCAGACAAGTTGGTGTTCCAGCGCTTGTTGTGTTTTTGAACAAGGTAGACCAGGTTGATGATCCTGAATTGTTGGAGCTTGTTGAAATGGAAGTAAGAGAATTACTCTCATCTTATGAATTTCCTGGAGATGATATCCCTATTGTTTCAGGATCGGCTTTAGCGGCTTTGGAAGATAGGGATGAAGAGATTGGTGCCAAAAAGATTGCTGAGCTTATGAAAGCAGTTGATGAATCAATACCTACTCCAGATAGACCCATTGATCAGCCATTTCTAATGCCTATTGAGGATGTTTTTTCAATTTCTGGGAGAGGAACCGTTGTTACTGGACGCGTAGAACGTGGTGTTATCAACAATGGAGACGAAATAGAGATCGTGGGAATTAGAGAAACGACAAAAACAGTTTGTACTGGTGTAGAGATGTTTAGAAAGCTTCTAGACAGGGGTGAAGCTGGCGACAATATTGGGGCTCTACTCAGAGGTACCGAAAGAGATGGTGTTGAACGAGGGCAGTGTCTTGTTAAACCTGGATCTGTTACCCCTCACACTAAATTTGAAGCGGAAGCTTACATACTGACCAAGGACGAAGGTGGTAGACATACGCCTTTCTTCGGTAATTATAGACCACAATTTTATTTCAGAACAACAGACGTTACTGGAACTGTTCAGCTTCCTTCAGGAACAGAAATGGTTATGCCAGGAGATAACCTTAAGTTCGAAGTGGAATTGATTGCCCCAATAGCTATGGAAGAAAAGTTGAGATTTGCAATAAGAGAAGGCGGTCGAACTGTTGGTGCCGGTGTCGTTTCCAAAATAATAGAGTAAAGAGAAAACCTATATGCAAAATCAGAGTATACGAATAAGGCTAAAGGCGTTCGACTANAGAGTACTAGACGCAAGTACGCAGGAAATTTTATCAACAGCTAGACGTACTGGTGCACAAGTTCGTGGTCCNATACCTTTGCCTAACAAAATAGAAAAGTATACGGTTCTTAGAAGNCCGCATGTAGANAAAAAGAGTAGAGAGCAATTTGAGATGCGAACTCATAAGAGACTTTTGGATATTATAGACCCAACACCACAGACTGTTGATGCGCTAATGAAACTTGACTTAGCAGCAGGCGTCGACGTAGAAATTAAACTTTGAATTGAATAAGGAGCAATGAGCGTATGCGTACGGGCGTTATCGCAAAAAAAATAGGAATGTCTAGGGTATTTAATGAGGATGGTAGGCAGGTGCCTGTCACAGTTCTATTGTTGGACGACCTAAAAGTTGTAGCAAGGCGAACAATGGAAAAGGATGGTTACACTGCGGTNCAACTAGGTTCAGGTTTGGCTAAAGCAAAGAACGTCAGTAAACCGATGAGGAATTATTTTGCGGTTTCAAAGGTCGAAGTGAAAAGGGTGTTAAAAGAATTTAGAGTGTCAAGCGAAAACCTTATAGAGGTTGGCTCAGAAATTACGGCTAATCATTATGTTGAAGGTCAACTTGTCGATGTATCTGGAGTTTCCATTGGTAAAGGCTTCGCTGGTGCAATGAAGAGACATAACTTTGGGGGTTTAAGAGCAAGTCACGGAGTTTCAATTTCTCATCGNTCTCATGGTTCAACTGGTCAGTGTCAAGACCCCGGCAGAGTATTCAAGGGAAAAAAGATGGCAGGGCACATGGGTGCAAGAAAGGTTACGACGCAGAACTTAGAAGTGGTAAGCACTAATGAGGAAACTGGCGTAATATTGGTTAGGGGTGCTGTTCCAGGGGCTAAAGGAGGTTGGGTAACTATTTCTGATGCAGTGAAAAGGCCAGTTAACAAGGATGCGCCTGCACCTGCAGCCTTGAAGGGTTCCTNTAAGGGGGATAATAACGTTAAATTGGAACAAGAAACTACATCAAGCGATACAGCTACCGANGAGACCGAAATCAAGAAAGTAAAAGATGATGAAAGCTGAGCTATTAAACATTGGTACGGGAAAGGCAAAAGATTTTACTNTGTCGGATGATATNTTTTCATTGGAACCGAGAAAGGATATTCTTCATAGGGTAGTAAAGTGGCAGCTAGCCCGAAGACAGCAGGGAACNCATTCTGTAAAAACNAGGTCGGAGGGAAGTTATTCAAAGTCAAAGATTTACAGNCAAAAAGGAACTGGTGGCGCAAGGCATGGAGATAGGAATGCTCCAATATTCAGAAAAGGGGGCGTTTATAAAGGCCCAAAACCCAGAAGCCACAGTCACGATCTAAATAAGAAATTTCGAAAGCTAGGGATAAAACATGCCTTATCTAGCAAAGTTTCATCAGGAAAGATAGTATTCGTTGATGAATTGATTTCTAANTTTGAAAAGACAAGGGATTTGGTCAAAATTTTCGATAGGTATGGCTGGCAAAGCATATTGATTATAGATGATCAAGAAAATGCTAAGAGCTTAGCGAGGTTTACTAAAAGGCTTGCTAATAGAGATGTATTGAGCGTCAATGGAGTAAATGTGTACGATATTTTGAGGAAAGATCAATTGGTGATAACCTCAGCAGCGCTCAAGCAGTTGGAGGAGAAGCTTCAATGAAAAGTAGTTACGATATAATTCGCCGTCCGATAATNACCGAAAAGGCGACCCTNGCCTCTGAAGTTGGCGGGGTNGTGTTCGAAGTTGCTATGAAATCTAATAAAACGCAGATTAAGCAGGCTATTGAGGACCTNTTCAAGGTAAAAGTNAAAGCAGTAAACACAAGTATATCAAAAGGTAAGAGAAAACGTTTTCGNGGTCAGATCGGAAAACAGAGAGACATAAAACGAGCCTACGTAATGCTAGAAGAAGGTAACACGATAGACGTTACTTCGGGTCTTTGAGTAAGTATCGAGGGTAAAAGATGGCGCTAAAAAATTATAAACCAACATCACCAGGACAGAGAGGACTTGTTTTAGTTGATAAGTCGGATTTGTGGAAAGGTCGACCAGAAAAGACACTNACGAAGGGCTTAACAAAAAAAGGTGGTCGTAACAACCTAGGNCGGATTACGGTAAGGCATCAGGGTGGTGGAGCAAAGCGATTGTACCGGGAAATAGATTTTAAACGCACAAAGACAGGCATGAATGCAACNGTAGAGAGAATTGAATATGATCCGAACAGGT
The DNA here is from genome assembly GCA_002703515.1 of Paracoccaceae bacterium. GTDB lineage: Bacteria > Pseudomonadota > Alphaproteobacteria > Rhodobacterales > Rhodobacteraceae > CACIJG01. The sequence goes on from NZSE01000013.1 coordinate 6,559, forward strand.
CCGCCTTTATTGCGTTAATAATGTATGAGGATAAACAAAAATCTTATATTTTGGCACCACAGAGACTTAAGGCCGGTGATATAGTAATATCTGCACAAAAAGCTGATGTTAAGCCAGGCAATGCGATGCCATTCTCAAGTATGCCTGTGGGCACTATTGTTCATAATATAGAATTAAAGCAAGGAAAGGGTGGACAAATCGCCAGATCTGCAGGGACTTATGCCCAGTTTATAGGTCGAGATGGAGGCTATGCTCAACTTAGACTGTCCTCAGGCGAAGTAAGAGTTGTAAGGCAAGAGTGCTTAGCTACAGTTGGAGCGGTTTCTAACCCAGATAATTCGAACCAAAACCTTGGGAAGGCTGGTAGATCAAGATATTTAGGAAGACGACCAACAGTTCGGGGCGTTGTAATGAATCCAATTGATCATCCTCATGGCGGAGGAGAGGGTAGAACGTCAGGTGGAAGACATCCAGTGACCCCATGGGGGAAACCTACTAAGGGAGCGAAGACCCGCTCAAATAAGGACACTGATAAGTACATAATACGTTCACGACACTTAAAGAAGAAAGGGAGAAGATAATATGGCTAGATCTGCTTGGAAAGGACCATTTGTTGACTCCCATCTTTTAAAAAAAGCGGAGGCCGTGAGGGAAAAAGGCAGTAAAGAAGTAATAAAGACATGGTCTCGTAGATCTACTATCTTACCCCAATTTGTTGGACTGACATTTGGGGTTTACAATGGGCGCAAGCACATACCTGTAATGGTATCAGAAGAGATGATAGGCCAAAAATTAGGTGAATATAGCCCAACTAGAACTTATTTCGGTCATGCAGCTGACAAGAAAGCAAAAAGGAAATAAAAGGATGTCTAAAGAAAAAAATGCTCGAAGAGTTGCAGATAATGAAGCAATGGCAAAGCTTAGAATGATCAAGACCAGTCCGCAAAAGCTTAATTTAGTTGCGCAACTTATAAGAAATAAGCCTGTTGCAAAAGCACTATCTGACCTAAGGTTTTCTAAGAAGCGTGTCGCAAAGGATGTATCAAGTTGCTTACAAAGTGCTATATCAAATGCTGAAAATAATCATGGACTCGACGTAGACGAGCTCGTTGTGCAAAGTGCTTACGTTGGAAAGAATATGGTGCTTAAAAGAGGGCGACCACGTGCAAGAGGTCGATATGGACGTATATTTAAGCCTTTCAGCCAAATTACGATAGTGGTTAGAGAGAATAGAGAAGAGGAATAGGACCTATGGGACAGAAAATCAACCCTATCGGATTGCGACTTCAGGTTAACAGAACCTGGGAAAGCGTGTGGTTTGCTGGGAGGCGTGAGTTTGGAGAGCTGTTACATCAAGACTTAAAAATACGAAAGTATGTTAAAGCGAATTGCTCTCAGGCAGGCATTAGTCGGGTGGTTATAGAGAGACCTCACAAAAAATGTAGAGTTACAATACATGCTGCTAGACCAGGAGTAATNATAGGCAAAAAGGGTTCAGATATCGAAACTTTGAGAAATGCTCTTTCGAAACTAACTGGTAGCGAGTTGCTTTTAAACGTTTTAGAAGTTAGGAAGCCAGAAACTGACGCAGCGCTTGTAGCTGAAAGTATTGCCCAACAGTTAGAAAGAAGGGTGTCTTTCAGGAGAGCAATGAAGCGAGCAGTGCAAAATGCCATGCGAATGGGTGCATTAGGCATAAGGGTAGATATATCAGGTCGGTTAGGCGGTGCAGAGATTGCCAGAACGGAGTGGTATTCTGAAGGAAGGGTCCCACGACACACACTCCGTGCAGATATAGATTACTGTGTAGCTGAGAGTGCCACGGCCTACGGAATTATAGGCGTCAAAGTGTGGATTTTTAAGGGAGACATCATGGAACACGATCCATCTGCAAGGGATAGAAGGTTAAGTGAACTAAAAGATAGTTCATCTAGAAGTCAAAAAAGTGTAAATATTCCTCAGGAAAGAGCAAACTAGAGATGTTACAACCAAAAAAAACTAAGTTTCGGAAGCAACATAAGGGTCGTATACATGGCTTGGCTAAAGGCGGATATAATGTCAATTTTGGCAACTACGCCTTGAAGGCTACAGAACCGGAAAGAATTACGGCCAGGCAAATTGAGGCTGCTCGGAGAGCTCTTACGCGGCACATGAAGAGGCAAGGACGGGTTTGGATAAGAATATTTCCAGACGTCCCCGTAACAGCTAAGCCTATAGAAGTAAGAATGGGTAAAGGAAAAGGTTCAGTTGATCGTTGGGTCGCAAAAGTTAAACCTGGTAGAATTATGTTTGAAGTGGACGGNGTTTCTGAAATAGTGGCCAAGGAAGGTCTTAGACTAGCTGCAATGAAGCTTCCAGTAAAGTGTCGGTTCGTCAGTAGGCAGGACTGGTAGAGTATTTTAGAGGTTTAAAAAAATGAATATTAAAGATATAAGAGGGAAGAGTGTTGAAGAGCTAGAGAGTGAGCTTCAAAAACTCAAGAAAGAGTCATTTAACCTCAGGTTTCAAAAAGCTGGTGGGCAGCTTGAAAACACTGCAAGAGTTAGGTTTGTCAGGCGGTCAATAGCAAGAATATTAACAGTAATTAACTCTAAAGTTGAAAAAGTTTAGACGGAGATTTTTATGCCAAAAAGAGTATTGCAAGGAACAGTAATAAGCACTTTAAACGAGAACACATTGACTGTTTCTGTTGAACGAAGGTTTAAACATCCTGTGCTTAAAAAAACCATCAGAAGATCCAAGAAGTATAGAGCACATGGAGATAACAATGCGTATAAATCTGGAGATGTTGTAAAAATACGAGAGACGGTTCCTATTTCCAAAACAAAACGATGGGAAGTTATTGATTAGGGACTAAATTATTAATCGAAACCAGGGCAATTTGAGCCTAAAGGTCGGGAGAATAAAATGATACAAATGCAAAGCAACCTAGATGTTGCTGATAACTCAGGGGCAAAGCGAGTACAGTGTATTAAGGTCTTGGGTGGCGCAAAAAGAAAGTACGCATCGGTTGGCGACGTTATAGTAGTTTCAATAAAGGAAGCCATACCAAGGGGAAAAGTTAAGAAAGGTGAGGTTAGGAGAGCTGTAATCGTCAGAACCTCGAAGCAAATCCATAGACAGGATGGGAGCTCAATTAAATTCGATACAAATGCTGCAGTTCTATTAAGTAATTCGGGTGAGCCAATTGGAACAAGAATATTCGGACCTGTTGTCAGGGAACTCAGGTCGAAGAAGTTTATGAAAATTGTTTCACTAGCTCCGGAGGTGTTGTAATGGCAGCAAGAATAAAAAAAGGTGATACAGTCGTTGTGCTTGCTGGAAAAGATAAAGGTAAGCGAGGACAGGTCACAGAGGTACTAGTGAAATTAGACAAAGTGGTTGTTTCGGGTATTAATTCGGTTATAACGCACAAAAAGCAAACAAAAGATAGTGCTGGTGGCAGGGTGCCTAAAAATGCGCCAGTGCANATATCGAATGTAGCCTTACTAGATCCAAAAAATGACGTGGCCACAAAAGTAGGATTTATCGTAAAGGANGGGAAAAAAGTTAGGGTGGCTAANAAATCTGGAGAGGTGATAGATGGATAATTATAAACCCCGTTTAGAAAAGCTTTATTCAGATAAANTCAGATCAAGTTTGAAGGAGCAATTTAAATACTCAAATGAAATGATGATTCCAAAACTAGATAAGGTAGTTTTGAATATGGGGATAGGAGAGGCAGTCGCAGATACTAAGAAAGTAAAGTCCGCGCATAATGATTTAATGCTCATTTCAGGCCAGCTACCNGTNTTCACCAAAGCAAAAAAATCNATTGCTGGGTTCAAAGTAAGAGAGGGTATGAATTTGGGTGNAAAAGTAACTCTNAGAAGATCAAGNATGTATGAATTTATTGACCGNTTGATTAACGTTGCTATGCCAAGGATTAGAGATTTTAGAGGATTGTCTCCTAAAAGCTTTGATGGTAGAGGCAATTATGCTCTCGGTATAAAAGAGCATATAGTGTTCCCAGAAATTGACTTTGATAAAGTAGATGAAATTTGGGGACTTGATGTTGTGGTATGCACTACGGCAAGATCAAATGATGAAGCCAAGTTTCTTCTTGGTTTATTTAATTTCCCATTTAGAGATTAGGATAGAAAAGTTATGGCAAAAGTTTCCATGGTAAACAGGCAAATCAAGCGAGAGCGACTAGTTAAAAAATTTATGAGTAAGCGTGAAGAGCTTAAGAAAATATCGAAAGATACCTCTCTGAGCAATGAAGAGCGCTTTAAAGCAAGACTAGCACTCGCTAAGTTGCCAAGAAACTCAAGCCCTACGAGGTTACACAATAGGTGTGCTGTCACAGGAAGGCCAAAGGGCTATTACAGAAAGCTAAAGATGTCAAGAATAGCTTTACGAGAGTTAGCTTCGGCGGGAGAAATACCTGGTATGATTAAGTCCAGCTGGTAAGGAGAGTTCAATATGACAATGACTGATCCATTAGGTGATATGTTAACAAGAATAAGAAANGCTCAAATGAGAAGAAAACAATTTGTTATTACTCCAAACTCGAAGTTGAGAGCTTGGGTTTTAGATGTGTTAAAGAGCGAAGGGTACATTAGAAGCTATGAAATTGAAAAAGGCGACTCAGGTACGGATATAATAAAAGTTGCTTTGAAATACTTTGATGGAGAACCAGTTATNAAAGAGCTTAAGCGTATTTCTACGCCAGGTCGTCGAGTTTATTTGGGAGTAGAAAATCTTCCAAAGGTTAGACAAGGACTGGGAGTAGCAATTGTTTCAACCTCCAAAGGTATTATGTCAGATTCTAAAGCTCGCCAATCTAGGGTGGGTGGCGAAGTCTTGTGTACTGTTTTTTAAGGGTAGGTCATGTCAAGGATAGGAAAAAAGCCAATTGAAATTCCGAGTGGAGTTGAAGCTACTATTAAGGAAGGAACTATAGAGGTCAAAGGGACNTTAGGTTCAAGACATTTCGANTTTTCTGAAAAANTNANTGTGGATATTAAGGATAGGAGTATTACTGTGACCCCAAAGAACTTAGAGAAGGAAACACGACAGCTCTGGGGTATGTCGAGGTCACAGATTGCAAACATAGTGCACGGGGTNAATACAGGCTTTACGAAGGAACTTGAAATAAATGGAGTAGGGTACAGGGCTGCTGTGCAGGGAAAAATTCTTAAATTATCCTTGGGCTATTCTCATGATGTCGATTTTAAAATTCCAGAAGATGTTAAAATTACTTGCGCGAAACCTACCGAGATCAAAGTTGAAGGAATAGATCAGCAAGTGGTCGGAGAAGTAGCTGCAAAAATACGTGCTTGGCGAGCTCCTGAGCCTTACAAAGGAAAGGGAATAAGGTATAAAGGTGAATATATTTTTGCCAAAGAGGGAAAGAAGAAATAGGTGCNATAAATGACAACACTTAAGATAAAATTGTTTAANAAACGGTCCCTAAGGGTCAGAAATAAATTAAAAAAGACAAGCTATGGCAAATGCAGGTTATCAGTACATAGATCTTCTAAGAATATGTATGCACAAGTAATAGATGATAGGCTTGGAAAGACATTAGCTTCGGTTTCATCATTAGAAAAGGCCTTGGGAGTAGTTGGGAAGAATAACATAGAAGCTGCGGCAAGACTCGGAAAGGAAATTGCATCAAGAGCCCTCAAAAAGGGAATAAAGGAAGTGGTATTTGATAGAGGTGGGTTTTTATATCATGGAAAAGTTAAGGCGCTGGCAGATGCCGCTAGGGAAAATGGATTAAAACTATAAGGAATGAGACTTTGGAAGATAAGAAAAAATTAGACAGAGATGATACAGAATTCAGTGACCGTCTCGTAGCTATAAACCGGGTTTCAAAAACGGTTAAAGGCGGAAAACGGTTTGGTTTTGCTGCGTTAGTTGTCGTAGGTGATCAAAAAGGTCGTGTAGGTTACGGTAAAGGAAAAGCTAAGGAAGTCCCAGAAGCAATTCGTAAGGCAACGGAGCAAGCGAAACGAAAGACAGTAAAGGTTCCTCTTCGAGAGGGCCGAACACTTCATCATGATATTGATGGTAGACATGGTGCCGGTAGAGTTATAATGAGGAGTGCGAAAGCAGGAACTGGGATAATAGCGGGAGGTCCGATGCGAGCTGTTTTCGAAATGCTTGGCATTCAAGACGTAGTAGCTAAGTCATTAGGTTCACAAAATCCATATAATATGATACGGGCTACGATTAGTGGATTGACAAAAGAGTGGAGTCCTAGGATGGTCGCTCAACGTCGAGGCAAAAAAGTTGCGGATATCAACTTCAAGTAATGGCAAGCTCATGAATAAAAAAATAAAAATAAAAAAAACAGGCTCTTTAATCCGTCAGCCACAAAACCAAATTAGGATCGTCAAAGGCTTAGGGCTTAGGAAAACCAATTCGATAAAAGAAATAGAGGACACACCCTCAGTGAGAGGGATGCTGTCCAAGGTAGCACACCTTGTTAAGGTCATAGATTAAAAAAGAAAGTTGGTACAATGCGTTTAAATGATATTTCAGATAATCCTGGTGCTGTAAAAAGAAAACTTAGGGTAGGAAGAGGACCAGGCTCCGGTAAGGGTAAGACTGGTGGCCGAGGAATAAAGGGCCAAAAGTCAAGATCAGGTGTCTCGATAAATGCTTTTGAAGGTGGGCAAATGCCTCTATACCAAAGACTACCCAAACGAGGATTTAATTCAAGAAAGTCAAAGAAATTGCTGGATCAAGTGAACCTCGGCTCAATCCAGAAGCTCATTGATGCTAAAAAGATCGTGGAAAATAAACCAATAGATATAGACTTACTTCGTAGTGTAAGTTTAATAAACAAAAATGCAGTCTTTGTAAAACTGTTGGCAAAAGGAGTGTTGACTTCTAAAGTAAAAATAGAAGTTTCAAGTGCATCCGAGAAAGCAAAGCAGGCGGTCGAAAAGATAGGTGGCGAACTTAATCTAATTTCTTCATAAAAGGAATATTTCACTATGGTATCTGCGGCAGAACAGATGGCAGCTAACTTGAGTTGGGGCTCTATTGGTAAAGCAAAGGATCTCCAGAACCGCATACTTTATGCACTCCTATTACTAATAATTTACAGAGCAGGTACTTACGTGCCTGTACCGGGAGTTGACGCTGAGCAACTTAAAGCTTTTTTCGAGCAAAACGCTCAAGGTATAGGTGGAATGCTCAACATGTTCACTGGTGGAGCGGTTGGAAGAATGGCTGTCTTTGCGCTAGGAATAATGCCTTACATAACGGCTTCAATTATCATGCAACTCTTGACCTCTATGGTCCCCCACCTTGAGCAACTTAAAAAAGAAGGAGAACAAGGCCGGCAAAAAATAAATCAATACACTCGATACGGTACAGTAATTTTAGCTTTCTTCCAGTCATGGGGCATTGCTGCAGGTATTGAAGCGCAGGGTCTAGCTTCAGAGCCTGGGCTTTTCTTTCGTGTGTCCTGCGTTGTGACATTGGTTGGTGGCACGATGCTATTAATGTGGCTTGGAGAGCAGATAACGCAGAGGGGTATTGGAAATGGTATCTCATTGATTATATATGTAGGTATAATNGCTGAGCTCCCCGGAGCATTGGGGCANTTTTTTGCGTCTGGTAGATCTGGAGCTTTAAGCGCATTTACCATCATCTTCTTGATAATAGTGGTAATCGCTGTAATAGCATTCGTAGTTTTCGTTGAAAGAGCTTTGCGCAAAGTCCCNCTACAATACCCTAGGAGACAAGTAGGGATGAAAATATTTGAGGGCGAAAACTCGAACCTGCCTGTTAAAGTAAATCCCTCAGGTGTTATACCTGCCATCTTTGCATCGTCATTACTTTTGTTACCTACAACCTTAACAGCTTTCTCATCTAACGAAAGCTCTGGTTTTGTAGGTTTTCTAGCGGCTTATTTAGGCCCTGGACAGTTTCTCTACTATATGTTTTTTGGTGGCATGATCGTTTTTTTCGCGTATTTTTATACTCTCAATGTGTCTTTTAAGCCAGAAGATGTGGCAGAAAATAATAAGAAGCAAGGGGGGTTTGTTCCTGGAATAAGACCTGGGCCAAAAACAGCTGAATATCTTGAGTATGTTATTGTCAGAGTGTTAGTGGTTGGGTCTCTCTATTTGGCTGCGGTATGTCTGTTACCAGAGTTTCTAAGAGCTCAGATGAACGTTCCGTTTTATTTTGGAGGTACGTCAGTACTAATTGTCGTCTCTGTAACGTTAGACACAGTAGCGCAACTACAATCGCATCTCTTGGCGTATCAGTATGAAGGATTAATCGAAAAGTCTCGACTAGGTAGGAAAAGTAAAAGGCAAAGCAGGTTCAGGAGATGATTATAATACTCTTTGGACCTCCAGGCGCTGGAAAAGGTACTCAAGCGCAGATATTAGTTGAGAGATATAAGCTCAAACAGCTATCCACAGGAGACATGCTTAGAGAGGCGATAAAAGAAGGAAGCGATTTAGGAAAGGAAGCAAAGGCGATTATGGATAGAGGAGAGTTGGTTTCAGACGAGAT
>NZSE01000014.1 GCA_002703515.1 Paracoccaceae bacterium
ACCTCTTGAAATTGGTGATCTAATTTTTTTTAATCCAGCTATTTTACATGCCGCTGGGAATAATACCTCAACTGATATATTCAGAATGGTAAACCTTCTTCAAATTTCATCCCCATTTGGAAGAGCTATGGAAACTGTAAATAGACTTAAAATGTCACTAACAGTATACCCAATACTATTAGATGCAAGATTGCATAATAAGATTTCAGAAAATGAAATTGATAATATAATTGCAGCTTGCTCTGAAAGCTATTCCTTCCCTACAAATTTGGACTTGGATCCTCCTGTAAATGGTCTTGCACCATTAACACAAGCACAAATTATGAGAAAAGCACTTAATGAAAAGAACTCTCTTGAAAGCCTTAAAAAAGAGCTTATTGAGCAATCAGAAAATCAAAAAAGCTAAATTAATTTTGCAATAACTTTTCTTTATTTTTACTTCTTCTGCACCTTTCACTGCAATAAAGAACATTTGCCCAGTCTTTTTTCCATTTTTTCCTCCACGTAAATGGCTTTCTGCAAGTTTTGCAAATTTTTTCGTCTTTCATTGTGTATTATTACTTATAAATTCTTCAGCTTTAGCAAAAATATGAGACTTCCTGTCTTGAGGCATTTTATCCAAAGTACGATGCAAAAAAGATAGTCTTGGATTAGACTTGTAGAAATCTATATTCTTTTCTGTAAACCGCCAATATAAGCCATCAACAATGTCACACCATTCACCTTTAGGGTAATTACTCATTTTTAAAATATAATTCGAGCCACAAGTATAAGGCTTAGTAGACATTAACCCACCATCAGAGTAAGTTGCCATTCCAAAAACATTAGGAACCATTACCCATTCAGAAGAGTCGATATACATTTCCATAAACCATTTATATATATCTTTTGGATCAATTTCACATAAATTCATTATATTGCTAATTACCATAAGCCTTGGAATATGATGATTATAACCATGTCTTAAAGCACATTTAATTGAATCATCTAAAGGCAGGATACCTGTTGTGCCATTATACCAACTGCTTCTTAATTTATTACTATGGCTCCAGTAATTATGGCTACTTTGAAATTCGCTTTTTTCTTGGTAAATACCTCTTATAAATTCCCTCCAACCTANAATTTGTCTTATAAATCCTTCAAGAGAATTTAGAGGTATTTCATTAGTTTTTGAAAAATCAATTAGTTTTTTAATAATGTATTCAGGAGTAAGAAGCCCTATATTGAGAGANGAACTCAAGCAACTGTGAAAAAGGAAATTTTTTCCTTCTAACATTGCATCTTCGTAAATACCAAAATTTTGAAATCTATCTTTAAGAAATGAATCTAAATATGTTTCTGCATCATTTCTAGTAACAGGAAACCATATTTCATCTAATTGCCCTGGGTGANCATTAAAGTATTTTTCAATTAACTCAACAACCTCATGGTGATATTTAGATTTTTGAAATTTTGGATTATTTGGGATAGTTGTGCCTGTAGGTATTTTTTTTCTATTCTCAGCATCAAAGGACCACTTACCACCTTCAGGCTTATTGTTTTCGTCAATAAGAATATTAAACTTTTTTCTCCCGTATTGGTAAAATGAGCTTAATCTGTATACTTTATTATTTTTATTAAAATCTCTAAATTCACCTTTCTCAAACATAAACATTGGAGATGAATGTATTTTATAATTTGTGGAATNACTTTTAAAACCATTAATAATTTCTTTTTCAAAAGGCTTATCTTCTATTTCAAAAAAGTTTATTTCTACAAAGTTATTTTTTTTTATAAAATCATTTAAGAAAGAAAAATAGCTTTCATTTTTTTTTCGGTCATTTAAAGAATGGTAATAAACTTTAAAGCCTTGGCTTTCTAATTCATCTTTGTATTCTCGCATTGCACAAAGAAACAGATAGATTTTTAATTTATGGTGTTTTTCATATGTACACAAACCAAAGTCTTCTGNCATAAAGACTTCGTTGNAACCATGCTTTTTAATTATTTTGGGGTTAAATAGCTGATTACCTAATATTACAAATAACTGTTTCATAACTTACAAATAGTAAGATTATTAAATTTTTAAAGNTAAAAGAAAATTTGTTGGGAATATATTTTAGTTGAATGTTTTTTTAATATTTAAAAGCTTTTTTGAATTCCAAGTTTTAATCTATCGACTAATAGGTCCATTTCTGTTTCTGTAATAATGAATTTTAACCACCGATATTTTTGAAATTAAAAAGCGAGTTGTAAATTCAATAATAAATTAAATGAAACTAACTCTCCTCACCCTATGTCTGATAATTTTTGCCTTGCCTAGTTGGGGAAAACTTTATATGTGTAACAAGAAAATTAATATATTCTTGAAAAATTTATTCTAAATAATGCCCTCAATATCTAAAACTGTGTTAGTGCTCGGTGCAACAGGAAATACTGGGTTCCCTCTTGTAAAACAACTACTTGAACGTGGTTATAGCCTTAGAATTATTGTAAGGTCATCAGATAAGTTTCCTAAAGAATTGCTTGAAAATTCAAACTTGAAAATCATACAAGCAAGTTTACTTGACTTAACTGACAAACAGCTTCAGGAAGCTGTGAAAGGTTGCGGNANTGTAGTCTCTTGTTTGGGTCATACAATGAGTTTCAAAGGAATATTTGGTGAACCCAGAGCGCTTGTTCTAGAGGCAGTAAAGCGTTTGAGTAATGCAATTAAGGTTTCTCGCTCATCANTTAAAATAAAATTGTTACTAATGAATACTGTTGGAGTTCGAAATCCTGATGAGAAAATAACCAAAGGGGAGAGGTTTGTTTTATATCTATTGCGTAATCTTATACCACCACATTATGACAATGANNCTTCCGCAGCTTTTTTGAGGGATGAAATTGGTACAGAAAATAAATTTATTGAATGGGTGGTGATAAGACCAGATGGACTTATCAATGCTGAAATTTCTAATTATGAAATAGTAGCATCACCTCCTCGGACTATTTTTAATGGTCTTNCTACCACAAGAGCAAACGTGGCTCACTTTATATGTGAGTTAATAGAAAAGAAAAATCTTTGGTCTCAGTGGGAAGGAAAAATGCCAGTGATTTTTAATAAATAATTATATAAAACTAACACCCCTATAGTCTCCTACAATCACCCTCTGACTCACTTAACCTACTCCACCCTAACTGGATACATAAAACTACTACATGCCATGTATTAGTCTGTGAGAGTCATTAAACTACTTACCAATAATTATACCTAATCTGTTGCAAAGGTTATCAATATATACGTAGGCAGTTGGGAATGGATCCCCAGGACTAAGTCTGTTCTTGCCACAAGCACCAATCACATATCATTACAAGCAATGCCAACAGTTTAAGTGATACGGTTTTTGTACAATAGAATTTGTTTCCATATTGATACCTCATCAAATAGAGTCCATTCACGTCTGATTTTTGGTTCCCCTTGAATTAATTCTCCATACTCTGCATGGGTAATGCCAAGGACAAAAACTTCTGCACCGGTTGGCTCACTGAACGCTCCAAATCCATCATGTTTTCCATGAAGAGACCAACGAACTGCAGCACGAGGAGGCATGTTTTTGTCATCACGACCAATAACATGGTGAACTCTAAATTTTGCATTTGGGAAGCTAGATCTGAGACCAGTCCAAAAACTATCGGCTCCTTTAAAACTGCGAGTAGTGATGCCGCCTGGATATTCCAGTTGAGCAGCGCGATCGTATTCATTAAATATAGTATCTAACTCGTAATGCATAATTTTTTCAATCGTGCTTGCAAGGCGTTTCCCCCAGATATTAGTATTGCCTTTTCCTAAGTAAGGGCCGACGGTGTCATTTGCAGGCGTATAAGGTTGAATACATTTTTTTGGACCACCTTCACGTTCGATAAGATTACTTGCATAATCTTTTGGATCTAAACCCAATTGACGAACTATTGCACCCTGATCACGAATTAACCATTCGTCGTCAATTTTATTATTAGTAGCATGACAGTCAGCAATAATTCGGTATTGTAGATATTTTCCTGATGGAGCTCCATAAAGGCCATGATATGTGTGTGTGGCAGTAGATATTAGACGGTGTGATGAAAGCATGCCTTCTCCCTCTGCAGTACACCAGATCACATCCTCTCCCAGCAAGGTACGATCGGGAAATTCTGCTAATGTAGCCATGGTTGCAGCAATGACATTGTCATTGCCAATTACCACTGAGGCAGGTGAACGCACCACTATATCATTTGCATAATAATCATTAAGCTTTGCAATTTTGCGTTCTTCCCAAATTTCTTTTGTTATACCTAAAATATAGTGTGGAAAGTTTCTAAATTTTGGATCGAAGCCTTTCATGGTCAATGCGTCATCATTTAATACTCTCCTATTGGGAAAGATAATTTACCTTTTATGCGGGCTTTATTGAATTCATTCATACGTGCAAAGACATCAATATTAAGTTGATTGTAGACATCTAAAAGATCTACCATTACCCAGTTTTCTCGAATTTTACCATTTTCAATACGCCAGAAATCAAGCGATTTCATTGTTACACGTTTTCCTGTTGGCGCTATTCCCATCCAACCGTCGTTAGTTATTGTCTGTATCATGTTCGGCCAGCCAGTGACTGCAGCATAATTTTTATCACCAAAAAAATGGTATGTTATTTCATCCACATATTTTCCTCTGTCTGGCATAGCATTAATAAATGGAATTTGATGCCAGTTTCTAAAGCCAGCAATTCCACGTGCAGTCCCAATACCAGCTGGCCCATACCAGTTAACTCTGTCATCCCAAAAGTGGGGCATTTTCATTATATCTACATCACCTTGTGAAGGATGTTTTTTCATATGNTGAAGCATAGTCTTAACAAGGTCACACGATGCATTAGAATGTTTATCATCCCAAGGCCCTGAAACTAAGCCATCGTTAGTAGCTGGACCTGGAATACAAAACTCTAATCCCAAAGAAGGCGCCATTGGCCAAGCATTAGCCTGGATCATAACCTCAGGAATATCCCAGAGTGCCTGAACNTCTACCACTCGCCCTTGTTCAAATCGGTAAAATTCGTGAAACCTCATGTGTGTCAAATGACCAGTTGGCGGAATATCAAGCCAAGGCCCAACAAATGTACCAACATAATGGCCACCACACCCAATCCAGTTATCACCATGCTCAGTCCGTCCACCGATTACGATCCAGTCCCGCCGCTCAAGATCTGGCATTGCCTCAAATAATGGCGCATAGCAAGTATCAAAAAAGTCGTCCGGACCTACTAAATCGCCAAACGGGTATGGCATGTGGACAACTGCGTCAGTCAGCAATAAATCATTAAGTGCATTCCGAACACCTACCTCTGTGAAATCGGCCTGTGCTTTACGGAGNTTTGCAATAATTTCTTTATTTGTTGAGTTTATGTCATCCTTGACTTTATTGTTATTCATTNATCTAACCCTTAACCGCTCCAGCAGTTAATCCACTTACAATTTGACGTTGAAAAAACAGAATTAACACCAATATTGGTGCCGTTACTGAGACTACGGCGGCTACTGCATACATTACCTTACCTTCAACCTGTGTGGTGCCAAGGAAGCTATTTATAGCGGGAATGATCGTCTCATTTTCTTCACTGAGAAGCATTACAGTTACTGTGAAGTCGTTATAGGCTAAAAGAAAACTAAAAAGCCCTGTAGTTATGACCCCAGGCCACATGACCGGAACAATAACATACCGAAATGCTTCAAAACGTGTGCAACCATCGATCATTGCACTTTCATCCATATCTTTGGGTACGTTGAGGAAGAATGAATGTAACATCCAAATGGTAAATGGCTGGTTCATTGCAACGAGTACAATAATGGTGGTTGGTAAATACCCCCAAATATTCCATTCAAAAAACGGTAGTAGATANCCAGATACTAACGTGATGTGTGGCATTGCACGGAAAACTAGAGCGGCCATCAATATCCAAAAAGCGTAACGAAATCCAGAACGTGCCAGAGCATAGCCACCCAGTGTTCCAAATGTGAGAGAAATTATAACAGTAAAAAACACTACTATCCCAGAGTTAAGAAAATTCTTCCAGAAACCTTCAATTATCCAGGCACCGTAATACCCGGAGCCAGTGAATGCATTACCAGTTTCTCTTGCGGTGTTAGTTCCCCAAAGTGCATACATCCAATCTGCTTTTGAAAAAAAATCAGATTGAACTTTGAAACTACCCCAGAATGTCCAAAGGAAAGGGAAGGCAGCTATTAGCAGCCATAGAGCAACTAGGCTAAATGAAAGGACGCTAAAAAATTTGATAGGAGTACGTGCTGTTCTTGTCATGATAGTAGTTTCATAGCCTCCTAAGCTTAAAATCTCGCCAATTACGGATCAGAACTGGTGTCAACAGGAAGATTACCCCAATAATTGTCAAAATCGATGTTGCCCCAGCTGATCCATAAAGGGGGTTTCCACTCTCACGAAGATCATTAAAAATGATCCAGCTAAGTGACCGAGCGTGTGCTTCAGCTGAAAAGCTTACAATCGGTTCAAAGACTCTAAAGTTATCCATCAACAGCATCAATGTAACAAAGGTAATCAATGGTANTAGGTGGGGGACTACGACGTAAACTGTGCNCTGCCACTTTGTAGCTCCGTCAATCTCAGCAGCCTCTAGCGTATCAACTGGGACAGTTTGGAGACCAGCATAAAACACTANAAAACTAAATGGGAGCGTATGCCATATTCCGTAGACAATTAACATAGTCCAGGTCAACCCAGTTGAAGCTTTNAGGCTTAGGTCCGGATCATTGAAAATCAGTTGAATAGTGGCCCCAATAATTCCATCTCCATCAACCATCCAAAATAAAATCAAAGATCCAACCAGTGGTGTTACTAGGAACGGCAAAAGTGAGACAAATATGGATGGTCCCTTTATTATATTTGGTAAGCCGTTGACCCCAATAGCAATTGCCAAACCCAGTAGCAAAACCAACGGCGTAACAACGGCAGTATACGTTAATGTGAACATTAAGGCACCATAGAAAGGAAGATCTAAGACTTCGTTTAGGAAGCCACTAAAGGTCCGTGAGACTGCCCAAGCATTACCAACTTCAGCAAATGCTAGATGTGAGCGGTTTAGATAAGTACCTATGCCATTAAACTTACCTAACGGTGAATCTTGACGAAGCTCCTTGGTTGCTTCGATATCCACTGAAGTTGTCTCCCTACAGCCAAAAGGACCACAATTTTTCGACAAAACTAATACCTGGTCATGCTGTATAAAAAGAGATTGCACAAAAGCGGAACCTATAGGAATTGCAATGAATAAAATCATTGCCGAAAGCGTAGGTAGTATGAACCAAAAAAAAGTACGGTGTTTCACTCTTTACATCCGTTTTTAAACAAAAACACGGTGGGGGGGACTGGAGTTTTAATGATCCCCCTCACCAAGGTTTCTCCAGTTAAACCAACCTACTGAAGAAATCCTTTTTCTTTTGCAGCTGTCACATAAGCTGCTTCGACATCTGCAAGGGCTTTTTCTGCACTTTCGTTACCTTTAAGGAACTCTGATAACTCTGAGCCTAGCGCATTGTGCAACAACCCAATTTGTGGAAGCATTGGGTATGGAACCGCACCACCTTGAGCAGTCGCAGATACGCCTTCCGCAGCCGCACCCGGCTTAAAGCCTTCGAGCAACCAAATTGCATCATCGTTATTGGCGGCAACCATATCCGAGTTCAATGAGCTTGCCAGAGCGGCAAATGTAGCTTCTGCTTCTGCATCCGATACGTTTTTCGAAATAGTAAAACCATCCCACCACAGTGTCGCACCGGGTATACCACCTGGCTTAACTGATGGAGCTGAAGAAAGAACAGTATTTGATGTCACTTGTTCTGATGACCCTTCATCATCCAAAATCACCGATCCTCGAGATCCCCACATAATTCCTAGTGCAGCCTCTCCAGCTTCCCATATTGCCTGAGTTTCATTGGAGGCCTGTGTTAAATGATCGGGGTGTGCATATTCAACTAACGCCTTGAGCGTGTTTAAAGCTGCAATACCGGCTGCACTATTAACAGTAGGTTCAGCGGTACCAGGCTTAAAGAACTCACCTCCATGCGCAAGGAAAACTAGGTTAAACGACTCACCAACATTCCATCCTGTTTTCATATTCATAACGATTGGATATTCCATGATACCCGCTTTACGAATAGCTTGGGCTGCGGCAATCATCTCACTGTACGTGCCAGGGATACTATTTATGCCGGCTTTTTCAAGAATATCCTTACGGGAGAATAGATGTTGTGAGTTGGCCATGAAAGCAACAGCCATGATGTTGTCATCAATCGTAATCATTAGATTCTTTGGTAGATCAGCTCCATATTTTTCAACCAAATCATTAAGAGGACGAACTAAGCCATCGTTCATAAGCTGTGTTAGGGTAGAATTTGCTACAATAACGCTAGTATACTCAGCTGGATTTGGTGTTAGAGCAGCATTCATTATTTGACGTGCTTCTGTTGTATGATTCCGTGTGAACTCTGACGCGCTAGCTGCACAATTTTCCTCAGCTGTTCCAGCGACAGCATGTATAGCAGGGAAGTCACTAGCAAGAATTCGAATTGACTGTCCAGAAGGGCCACAGTCTTTAGCAAATGCCGCCGAGCAAATTAAGGTAGCTACGGCACTTGTCAGAATTAATTTTTTTAAAAACATCTTTTTTCTCCATTTTCCTCGATTGCACTATTAAAAACTAGAAAACTTTTTCTCGATCTAGACGTGGATTCTTCTCTAGAGTCGATAATTGATACAAATACTAAAAAAAAATAGACCATTTCAGACTTTTTATATAATGAATTAGGTATATGACAGATATAAATGACATTAATATCAGACTAATTGATAGCACAATGCTACTCGTTTTTCTTAGAACAATGCGGCATAAAAAGGCCACAGCAGTAGCAAAAGAAATGGGGTTAACACAACCAGCTGTCAGCCACGCATTAAAGCGACTTCGAATTCTATTTAAGGACCCGTTATTTCTGCGTCGTGCTCATGGATTGGAGCCAACGGCACTTGCACGCGAATTAGAACCAAAAGTTGAAAATATAATCCGCTTAATTTCACAAACAATTGAGGGATCAGAGCAATTTTTTCCAAATTCAGCAACAACAGATTTGCGGATCGGTGCATTTGATTATGAATTAACCAACATCATTCCTAAACTTGTTGCTAAGCTACGTTTAGTCAGTCCAAACATAAATATACATGCCTTCCCACTCCACAGCGATGGAGCAATTCACGCATTATCCCAGGGGCAAATCGATCTTTCAATTGGCTACTTCAATTTTCCAATACGAGGAAGAAAAACCTATATTGCTGAAAAACTTCACAGCGAACATTATGTTTTAGCTGCTCGCAGAGATCATAGCATATTTAAAGGAAAGCTAACTCTTGAGAAAATCGCTAAAGAAAAACACCTTTTAATATCCCCTTATGGGCGAATTAAAAATTTATTAGATCATGCTTTGGATCTTCAAGGCTTAAAAATAGACATTCAAACAATTGTTCCATCACTTTTTCCAGCGTTATCAATATTGGAAAATTCCGATCTAGTCGTGACTCTGCCAAAAAGAGTAGCAGAAGATAATGGCCAGAAATTTGATATTGCACATAGAGATCTGCCAATTGAAGGCGGAGAATTTCAAATTCATGCAGTGAGGCATGTTCGTGATGCAAAAAGTCCATTGCACCTTTGGCTACTCAAAATATTAAGAGAATTAGTGACACAATAGATATTAGGAAGATTATTGGCAAGACCCCAAGAGTAGACTGGGAACAATCCAACAAACGGTAAAGGTAAATAAAAAGGGTAAATTATTGCATTTAAGAAATGGCTGGGGTGGTAGGATTCGAACCTACGGTACACGGGATCAAAACCCGCTGCCTTACCGCTTGGCTACACCCCAACAGTATTGTTGTAATATCTTAGTGCATATGATTCAAGAAAATTAATTNTAGCTCAGTCAAAAGATTTTACGACATTATCAATTGCTTTAATTTTANTTANTAACNCTGNTAANTGGTCTAGAGGAAGCATAGANGCACCATCTGANGGTGCTGTCTCAGGCNTCTCNTGGGTCTCAATAAACACACCNGCNATNCCAACTGCTGNACCCGCTTTTGCTAAAGTTTCAATNAACTCTCTTGAGCCACCACTCTCTGAGCCTTTTCCTCC
>NZSE01000015.1 GCA_002703515.1 Paracoccaceae bacterium
CGAGCTCTAACAACATTAAAAATACACACCAAAATTACAAAGAGAACCACTAAAGGATAGTACTTCATTACAAGGGGCTCAACTTGCATGATGACAGGAAATGCCTCTTGTGGAATAAACTTAAAAATAATAGACCCCAGATAGTTTGGAATAGGCATATCCATTTCAAATGATTGAATTTGGGCAATNAAACTCATATTTCTNAACCCTGANAGCCANCCNAGNACTGCACCAANNGGAACNANCCAATANATAAANCNAAATAGAGANGGNNATCNTANATAAAANNNAAANTTATTNTGATGNACNGCTTGCTGTTTCAAATANGANTCNAGACCAATNACCCCATGAACCCAGATAAATATAGTCATTAANGAAAACAGAATAGCGCCTACTATTAAATCACTTGGGGTCTCTGTGTTCATCGCAGCAAAAAATAATGAGTAGGTTTCTTCTCCACCATATATTTTTGTAATTATAAAACTAACAGCGATGTGTTGAAGTAAGAATAATAGAGCCAATACAGGAAAGACAATTTGAATCCAGTCTTTTGCTTTCATCTTAAAAGACTTTCTAGTCAAAATTGAAGAAAATCCCAAAATCATATGAGCGATAAAAGANCCGTATAAAAGAACAAGTCCTACCGGATTTTGCCAAATTGGGTTGAAATAGCTACTTCTNATTGCGTCAGCCAAATCTATAGAGAAGATGTTTACTGAATGATTGAGTAGATGCATTATGACGTATGCAAACAAAATCGCACCACTAAAAATTCTGATCTTTCTAATTATTGTACTAAAATCTTCTCTTACCACGACACTTGCTCCCTTAGAGTTTATTTATTGAACTAAATATAGCCATATTTCCGACCAAATGACAAAAGTTTTTGTTCACCAATCATCAAATCGTTATATTCTACATGGAAACCAGAGTGGAGTATAGTCTTGAACAAAAAAAGTATTTCAAACNNTTCTGTTNCCGGACCGCTAGCAGGNATTAAAGTTTTAGATATGTCTAGGATACTTGCAGGNCCTACTTGCACTCAATTGTTAGGAGACTACGGAGCAGACATTATAAAAGTAGAAAAGCCAGGAAATGGTGACGATACAAGAAATTGGGGACCTCCATTNATGAANNATNGAGANGGNCAGGACNCNAANGAAAGTGGCTANTTTTTGGCGTCAAACCGTAACAAAAGATCTCTTAGCCTTGATATTTCTAAAAAAGAAAATGTAAAAATTATAAAAACACTTCTAAAAGACTGTGATGTATTTATAGAAAATTTTAAAGTCGGAAGCCTTAAGAAGTTTGGTTTAGATTATCAATCGCTCTCAAAAGACTTTCCAAAACTTATTTATTGTTCGATTACGGGGTACGGGCAAAATGGCCCTAATTCGCACAAAGCGGGATATGATTTGATTGCGCAAGGTTATGGAGGATTAATGAGCATAACGGGAGGNCCCAATGAAGAGCCTGTTAAGGTTGGCGTTGCGGTTGCAGATCTTTTATGTGGACTTTATGCATGCACNGCTATTCTTGCCGCNCTTAATCATAGAGCNAAATCAGGAATAGGGCAAAACATTGATATCGCTTTAGTAGATGCTCAAATAGCGTCTCTTGTTAATATGGGAACCAATTATCTCCTTTCAAAGGAAGATCCAGATCGGGTTGGCAACGAGCATGCTAATATAGTGCCTTACCAAGTCTTCGAGGTCAATGATGGCCATCTCAATGTAGCNATAGGAAATGANGAACAATTCAAGAAATTTTGTGACATTATNGAGCGANCAGATTTAAGTGAAAACAAAAAATATTCTACAAATATTATGCGCGTCTCCAACAGGTCTCAGTTGATTCCAATCTTAAAACAGGAACTAAAAAAGCATAAGAAAGACTATTTAGTTGATATGATGGAAAAGATGAAGGTNCCTGGNGGTCCCATAAATAAATTATCGGAAGTTTTTGCTTCAAATCAGGTGTCTGCACGCATGATGAAGATTCAAATGCAGAATAAAAATTCTGACAAAGGATTTGTTGAGTTAATTGGGAACCCTGTGAAATTTAGCGAAACACCTGTAAGCTACAGGCACCCTCCACCATCTTGCGGAGAACACTCTGATGAAATATTGAATGAAATTATGTCCAAAAAGGATAATAATGAAATCAAATGAAACATTTATGGCTAAGAGCAGAACATCGTGAAAACGAAAANCGNGTTGGTCTNACTCCTNANGGCGCNACTCAATTNATTAAGGAANGTATAAAAGTANCTGTTGAGGCAAGCGATANAAGGATNATTTCAACAAAAGACTATAAAGANGCTGGATGNGAAATTGTCTCTGCAGGCTCTTGGGAAAACGCACCGGAAGATGCAATTATATTTGGGCTNAAGGAACTACCAAATAATGATACACCNTTGAAACATTCACACATAATGTTTGGACATGCNTTCAAGGGCCAANTNTCCGGGAAAAAATTGCTAAAAAAATTTAAAAGGGGTGGTGGAACTTTATATGATATTGAGTATTTAACACAAGAGACAGGAAAGAGAGTTGCTGCCTTTGGCTATTGGGCGGGATTTGCAGGAGCTTACGTAACGCTAAAGGTTTGGATAAGCCAATTAAAAAAAGAAGAGTGTGCCCCTTTATCTGCCTTTGATGAAAAACAAAAATTATTAGAGGACGTATCTAACGAAATTAATTCGGTGAAAACTCTACCATCTACCATTGTAATTGGTTCATTGGGTCGAGTCGGTACAGGCGTGTGTGATTTTTGTGAGGAATTGTCTTTAAATACAAAAAAATGGGATCTAGCTGAAACAGTNTCTGGTGGTCCTTTNCATGAANTTCTTAATCANGAAATTTTGTTCAACTGCGTTGTTGCNACACCAAAAACTCCTGTGTTTTTTCANCCTAATTNTATTGCATCAAAAAGAAATCTAAGTGTAATTGGTGATATAGCTTGTGATCCTGACAGCGATTATAACCCTATTCCTATTTATAGCACTCCAACCACATGGAGTAAGCCAAGTTTAAATATTGCCAGTGATCCACCGTTGGCCATAATGGCTATTGACAACTTGCCTTCCCTACTCCCCAAAGAAAGTTCCATTGACTTTGCAGAACAAATTTTCCCCTACTTGTTAGGATTCGATAAAAAAACTAAAGAAGTTTGGGAGAGATCAAAAGAAATATTTAAATCAAAAGTGTCGGAGGTATAAAATGGTAGTCCATTGGTGTGGAACAGGGTTATCAGCAATCCCTGGATTAAAAAAACTAATCATGGATGGTAATAATGTCATTGTTTGGAATAGGACAGTAAGTAAAGCCACAAAAGCTTTAGCAGGCGTTTCAGCAACAATTCACGAATTCAATATTAAAGAGTTAGAGGAGAAGTTGGCTCCCGGAGATATAATTGTATCTATGCTCCCCGGTGACTGGCATGTTCCTCTTGCTAAATTAGCAATATCCCAAAAAGCACACTTTGTCAGTTCGTCTTACATTTCCCCTGAAATGAAAGATTTACACAAGTCTGCGCAAAAATCTAATGTCGTTTTAATGAACGAGATAGGTTTAGATCCTGGGATAGATCATTTAATGGCCCATAAGCTAATTGAGGATTTCAAGAGCTCGAACCGTATTGACGCCGAAACTGAAATATCTTTTCTATCTTATTGTGGAGGCGTACCCAAGATTCCTAATGATTTTAAATATAAGTTCAGCTGGTCTCCTTTAGGAGTACTAAAGGCCTTAAGATCTCCATCAAGATCATTGAAGGATTTCAAAATTTTCGATGTCAATCGGCCCTGGGATGCTATTACTCATTATACTGCACCTTTAACTAAACCTGAAGAATTTGAGGTTTATCCCAATAGAGACTCAATTCCATTTATGCAGCAATATAAATTTGATCCTGACTGGAAAGTTAAGCAATTTGTTCGAGGCACATTGAGACTAAATGGATGGGCAAAGGCTTGGTCAGAAATTTTTGAAGAAATCGAGACTTTAAATGGAGAAATAGGGGAAAAACGCCTTATAGAGATGTCCGAAAATTTTTGGCAAGACAACGCGTATGGCGAGAATGAACCTGATAGAGTTATTCTCTGTGTTGACCTAAAAGCAGAAAAAGGTTCGGGCGTTGTCTGGCACAAAACATTTAAAATGGATGCTTGGGGAGACCATCGAGGTACAGCAATGGCACGATTAGTTTCATTTCCGGTTTATTTTGCAGTTAAGGCAATTGCAAATAAACAAATTGAGTTTGGAGTTAATGCTGCTACTAGTAATCCTAGCANTGTAGATAAATGGCTNANAAATATAAAAGAGTTAGCGCAGGAATTTGATGTTATTGATCACTTATCTTAAAAACTAAATNTCTACCTTTTATTTTTTAGNTCTGTNNGTGATTAGAGATATTTTGCANTTAANCTCACATTTTGTGTCTTATAATGTTCANAGATCTATAAAAANGTTGGGAATATNATATGAGTGATAGATTAAAAGGAAAAGTTATATTTGTAACCGGAGCTGGCTCAATTGGACCAGGATGGGGAAATGGGAAAGCAGCTGCTGTACAATTTGCAAGAGAGGGCGGCAAAGTTTTTATTACAGATAAAAACTCCGATGCCCTAGAAGAAACAAAAAAAATAATACTAGATGAAAATAATATTGTTCAGTCCATCCCTTGTGACGTGACACATGCTCAATCAGTTAAAGAGACCGTAAAAAAATGTATGGACTCATTTGGTAGGATTGATGTTTTGCATAATAATGTCGGAATAATTGATCCTGGCGGACCAGAAGATCTTTCAGAAGACCAATGGGATAATTTAATGAAAACTAACATAAAATCTATGTATCTTACATGCAGGCATATTTTGCCAATAATGACCAAACAAGGGAAAGGATCTATAATTAATATCAGTTCTATCGCCTCAACGCATTCTTTAGGATATTCATGCATTAGCTATTCAGCATCTAAGGGCGCGGTTAACTCGTTCACAAGAGATATTGCATTAAACTATGGCCCTAAAGGAGTACGATGTAATTCAATTCTCCCAGGTTTAATGAATACGCCTTTGATCCATTCTGGTAACGTGACTGAGGTTTACGGCTCAACTGAAGAAATGGTAAGACAGAGGGATTCGCTTGTACCTCTTGGAAAAATGGGAGATGGCTTTGACGTTGCGCATGCAGCAGTTTTCCTAGCTTCCGATGAGTCAAAGCATATAACAGGAATTGAACTTGTTATTGATGGTGGAATAACGCTAAAAGTAAAATAGTCTGTTTTGATAATTTCTGTTAATGTATGCGTACAGATAAAAATTTTGTGATTTAGGAGANAAATAATGCTAGANGTTGCTGAAAGTTTTTTTTGGCCCTGTGATGAAGGAAAAGGCTGGGATGCCTGCAAGGAATACTGTCATCCCGATGCTACTTTTAAAACGGATGCTGACACGTTAATTCATCTTGATAGACTTGAGGATTATGTCGAATGGATGAAAGACGCCCACTCTATGTTAGCGAATGCTAAATTCGAAATTAAGTCCATTGCAGAGGATACAAAGCGAGGAGTAGTTTTGCTATATGCAATTATTTANGCAGACAATATTTTAGGCGAAGAGCCACAGCCAATCGAAACAGATTATGTTTATGCAATGACAATTGTAGACAATAAGATTAAACACATTACGAAGATTTGGTATTTAAACATTTAAATATATGATTTAAAACACTACTGATGTGTTTCTAATATTCTAGGCCGTTAATGAAAAATCAGGGCAACTATATAAATTACTCAGAGCTTCATTTTACGAGTGATGCAGAACGTGAAAAATATTTAAAATTGTCGAAGGATTATTGGACAGATGATATTTTTATTTCATTAAAACAAAAGGGTCTTCTNAGAAAATCTGTAACAAAGATATGGAATNTAGATGGNCAAGCAAAACTAGGANTACTTTTCGAATACTGCGATAAGAATGCTTTTGAACGGTGTGAAATGGAAATTAGTGACCTAACACGAAAACATGGATTTAAATTTTCAATGAGCGTGCGAACACTGCGGGGCATAGAAATAGACGAGTGGACATCTGAAACAAATAGGCAAACTGCATATGAGGAGCATTAAACATAGATGCTGCCANGTTTTTNAAAACTTAAAAAATTGACTTTTCTTAATAAAAAAACATTTANTATCTNNGGGGTATTATAATTCATGGCAGAGACTGGCTTTNTACTTATAGCAGACATAAGCGGATATACAGAATTTGTAAAACTTCACAATTTAGCTAAAAAACCGATTTTTGGCGCGGCTCTGGCAAAGGGCTTCGAGTCTCATGCAACAACAATAGTAGCAGATCTGCTAGAGACAGTAATAGATGCAGTTGAACCNAGCTTGCGATTAAATAAACTTGAAGGTGATGCAGCTTTCTTTTTTAGTAGCAGTAAATTCGGTTCAACTTCTGGAGATGATATTATTGGGGTAATGGCAAAGGCTAATGAAGCATTTAATACAAAACTTTCGGACTTGGCTTTTGTTCAAGCATGTGGATGTGAACCATGCACACAATCAAAAAATTTAAGATTGAAAATATGTGCACATAAGGGAAATTTTTCTTTAAATACAATCAGAAATTTTGAAGAGCTTTCAGGAGAAGACGTTATTTTAACCCACAGGATGCTCAAAAACAATATAGACAGCTCCGAGTATTGGCTTGTAACGGACGCTTTTCACAAGACACTTAATACTGAGAATAAGAAAAAATTTACTAAAATAACGCAAAATCTAGAAAGCTTTGATAAAGTTAAGCTCAACTATTTAGA
Organism: Paracoccaceae bacterium; assembly: GCA_002703515.1. Classification (GTDB taxonomy): domain Bacteria; phylum Pseudomonadota; class Alphaproteobacteria; order Rhodobacterales; family Rhodobacteraceae; genus CACIJG01. Next base: position 6,825 of record NZSE01000015.1, read on the forward strand.
ACTAGGTTCCCCCGAACCACGTAACGAAAGTGTCGAGAAAAGATCGCGAGCCTACAACTGGATACTTCAGGCCGGATATTTTAGTTCTGCTATGTTTAGGAAAAAAAGAGCTAGGTAGTTTTTTTTTGAAAAGGTCGAATTTAAATGAACAAAAATAAAAACCCTATTTGGGATTTTGTATCATTACACCAGAAGAGGTTTCAAGAACTAGCTTATAAAGTTTGGTCAACTCCTGAAACATGCTACACAGAGAAACTGTCTATGAGTGCGCATGCTGATGAGTTACAATACCATGGTTTCTCCGTGACTAAAGGCATAGCTAATATACCGACAGCTGTTATAGGGGAATACGGAACGGACGGACCGGTAATCGCATTTTTGGGCGAATACGATGCTTTGGCGGGCCTAAGCCAAAAAGCAGATCAGTTTTATCGAGAGCCAATCAAAAAAGGTGAGAATGGACATGGTTGCGGTCATAATCTTCTGGGCTCAGCATCCATGCAGGCAGCGGTTGCGTTAAGAGACTGGTTGCGCGACTCCAATTTACCTGGGGTGGTAAGATATTACGGTTGTCCTGCTGAAGAAGGAGGTGCAGCAAAAACATTTATGGTTCGTGACAAAGTATTTGAAGATGTTGACGCAGCAATAACGTGGCATCCAGGCTGTTTACCTGGCATTGTTAAAGGGTCGAGCCTTGCAAACTGTCGTGTAGACTTCACATTTGAAGGCAAAGCTAGCCATGCAGCTGTTTCCCCTCACCTTGGACGCTCAGCTTTGGATGCTATAGAATTAATGAACGTTGGTGTTAATTACATGAGAGAGCATATGCCTGATAAAGCTCGCATTCACTACGCAATTATTGATGGTGGAGGAATATCTCCAAACGTAGTGCAAGCAAAAGCGAAAGTCAGGTATGTCGTAAGAGATGAAACTACTCCTAAAATGATGGAACTACTTGAGAGAGTAAAAAGAATAGCAAAAGGTGCAGCGCTTATGACTGAAACGAGAGTTAAGACCAAAATATTAGCTGGTGTCTCTAATCTAATTTACAACGAAACACTAGGGAATATTATGCAAAGTAACTTAGACCAATTAGGTACTCCAGAATTTAGTAAAGAGGATCATTCATACGCAAAGAAGTATCAAGACACATTAACTAGAAAAGATATAGAAAGTGCTTATTCTCATGCTGGCATAGAACTAGTTGAGGGACAAGTATTGGCAGAAACAGTAGTATCAGGTGATGTAAAGCCTGTCGATATGGGAGGTTCTACAGATGTAGCTGATGTTAGCTGGGTTGTTCCCACGGTTTCACTTTGGGGAGCAAACTATGCTATTGGCACACCCTTTCATTCATGGCAAATGACAGCTCAAGGCAAATCATCAATTGCGATTAAA
>NZSE01000016.1 GCA_002703515.1 Paracoccaceae bacterium
ACTATAAAAATTGGAAGGCGCGGCTCTCTAAGCGGGTTCATCGTTTGTAAAGGAAAGCAGGGCCATATAGCATATCCTGAAAAAGCGATTAACCCGGTGGAAGAACTTATTAACTTTTTAGGAAAATTAAAATCTCTAAAACTGGATGCAGGNAGTAAGTTTTTTGATCCCTCCAGTTTGAACATTTCAACGGTAGACACGAATAATGAAGCCTTAAACGTTATACCAGAGAAAAGTTATGCTAATTTCAACGTGCGTTTTAATGATCAGCATTCATGCTCGTCACTAATAAAAAAAATAGATNCGCTCCTAATGGAGTTTAACAAAAAGTCTAGTGCAACTGTGGAAATAAAGTANAAATGCTCTGGAGANAGCTTTGTTACAGAGCCGGGTCAACTTTCAGATCTANTAATTACTTCGATAAAAGAAACAACAGACATAGATTGTAAACTTTCCACAGGAGGAGGAACATCNGATGCTNGATTTATTCGAGAGCACTGCCCCGTTGTGGAGTTTGGNTTAGTGGGTGAAACTATGCATCAAGTTAATGAAAACACNAGCGTTGATGATATTATTTTGCTGAAAGATATTTATAAAAAATTTTTAAAAAACTACAATAAGAAAGATAAAAAATGATTGGAAAGCTTAANCATATCGCAATCGCAACACCTAACTTGGATGAGGCAATAAAAACCTANAAAGATATGTTNGGAGTAAAAATTAGCGNNCCACTAGATCAATTAGATCATGGCGTTAAAGTGGTGTTTATTGAATTACCTAATACCAAGATAGAATTGCTTGAACCTCTNGGAGAAAATAGTCCNATAGAAAACTTTCTTGAAAAGAATAAAAAAGGTGGAATACATCACATTTGTTTTGAAGTTGAGGAAATAAATAGTGCTATTTTGAGTCTAAAAAAAGATGGAGCAACTATATTAGGNGATGGTAAAGCTAAAATAGGTGCGCATGGTAAACCAGTAATTTTTCTTCATCCNAAGGATTTTAATGGTACTCTGATCGAGTTGGAGGAGGTCTAACAATGACTATAACATCTGCAATAGTTTTATTATCTGTGTACTGGTTTGTTGTTTTATTCATTGTTCTACCAATAAATATTACTACTCAAAACGATGAGCAGAATATTATTGAAGGGACTGCACCATCATCACCTGTAGAACCTAATCTTAAACGCAAGTTTTCTATTACTACTGTAGTATCTGTTATTCTTTGGATACCAACCTGTTTAGCGATCAACCTATTTTATTAAATAAACTATAGATCGTGATCGATTATTTTTAATTTTAGCTCATCTAACTGTTCTGTGGTTGGAGTTCTAGGAGATCCCAGCATGGGGTCCTCTGCTCTTTGGTTCATTGGAAACATTATAACTTCCCTTATATTATCTTCCTTAGCCAAAAGCATTACTATTCTATCAATGCCAGCAGCACATCCACCATGGGGAGGAGCACCATATTTTAAAGCGTTTACCAAACCTGAAAACTGACTCTCGACTTCCTCTTTTGCATAGCCTGCAATTTCAAAAGCCTTAAACAAATTATCTAGTTTATGATTTCTGATCGCACCAGACAAAATCTCATACCCATTACAGGATAAGTCATACTGCATTCCTAGAACACTCAACGGATCAATATCGTCGCTCAACAAATCGACCTTAGGCATTGAAAAAGGGTTATGAGAAAACTCTACCTTCCCAGTATCTGTATTTTTTTCATACATTGGGAAATCGGTAATCCAGCAAAACTCGTAAGAATCTGTATTTGTAATTCCTAACTCAAGCCCAATGGTATCCCTAGATTTACTCGCAATATCGTTAAAATGATCAGGTATGCCTCCTAAGAAAAAGGCCGCGTCCCCTTTACTGAGACCAAGGAAATCTCTTAATTTTTCTGTCTTTTCCTCACCCAAGTTTTTTGCTATCGGACCTGCTGCTTCTACGTCTCCATTATCATTGGAACGCCAAAAGATATATCCCATACCTGGTAATCCTTGCTCTTGGGCAAACCTATTCATTCTGTCACAAAATTTCCTACTACCACCACCTTTTGCCGGTATTGCTTTGATCTGTGTTCCATCTTTTGTCAAAATATCTGCAAAAATTTTAAATTCTGAGGAGGCAAAGAAATCCGAAACATTCATCATCTTTATTGGATTTCTTAAATCTGGTTTATCAGTACCGTACCACTCCATAGATTGATCAAANCTAATAATTGGGAAGTTNTTGTTGACTGTATAGGTATCCGAAAATTTTTCAAAAAGTTTGACAAAGACCTTTTCAACCAATTGNAAAACGTCATGTTCCTCAACAAAAGACATTTCAATATCGAGCTGATAAAAGTCAGTAGGAGATCTATCAGCTCTAGGATCTTCATCTCGAAAGCATGGTGCAATCTGAAAATATTTATCNAANCCTCCAACCATTATCAGCTGCTTGTAGATTTGAGGAGCTTGCGGTAACGCATAGAACTTCCCAGGATGTAATCTAGATGGAATAAGAAAATCTCTCGCTCCCTCAGGGGAAGACGATGATATTATTGGCGTTTGAAACTCATTAAAACCGTTGTCCCACATTTCTTTTCGTATAAACTCTACTATTTTTGATCTTAATACTATATTTTTATGAATGCCCTCTCGCCTTAAATCAAGGAAACGGTACTTTAATCTTGTTTCTTCTGGATAAGGAAGATCCCCAAAAACAGGTAACGGTAGTTCCTCAGCAGAACCCAAGATATTGATTTTTGATATAAAAACTTCAATCTCTCCCGTGGGCAGTTTTTCGTTAATTAAAGATTCATCTCTTTTTCTTACAATCCCTTCGATTGAGACACACCATTCCGCTCTTACGCTCTCTACGTCTTTAAACACCGGACTATCCGGATCAGCCAAAACCTGGGTAAGACCAAAATGATCTCTAAGATCAATAAAAAGTACCCCTCCATGATCACGTATTCTATGGACCCAACCAGAGAGCTTTACGGCTTTACCATCATCTTTCTTTCTCAATTCATTACAGNTATGTGACCTATACAAATGCATCAAATCTTCCTATTAACTTTCCAAAAAGTTATTGATTTTATGGGCGACAGTTTTAAAAAGAGTTATATTTATAAATTCTTGTACACTCATAGTTTTACGAATTAAAGAAAAATTTTTATGCCAAGACGAATTGATATTAAATCTGTTTTAATCATTGGTGCTGGACCCATAGTTATAGGTCAGGCTTGCGAGTTTGATTATAGCGGCGCTCAGGCCTGCAAGGCACTGAAAGAAGAAGGTCTTAAAGTTATTTTAGTTAACTCAAACCCTGCCACAATAATGACAGATCCTGAGCTTGCCGATGTGACCTACATCGAACCAATAACCACAGACACTATAGAACAGATAATTAAAGTAGAAAAACCAGATGCCATTTTACCAACTATGGGCGGACAAACAGCACTGAATATTGCAATTGAATTGGATAAAGCAGGGACACTAAAAAATTACGGTGTTGAGCTTATTGGAGCTACCAGAGATGCAATCGAGAAAGCTGAGGATCGAAAACTTTTTAAACAGTCTATGGAAAGCATTGGGATAAAATGCCCAAAATCAGAAATTGCTAATTCGTTAGATGAAGCTTTAAATTCGTTAAATCGAATTGGCTTGCCTGCAGTTATCCGGCCAGGCTTTACCCTTGGAGGTAAAGGTGGAGGAGTTGCCTATAATGAGAATGATTTTAAAGAAATTTGTATAAATGGTTTAGATGCATCTCCCACAAATCAAATTCTTATTGATCAAAGCCTTCTAGGTTGGAAGGAGTTTGAAATGGAAGTAATAAGAGATAAAAATGATAATGCCATTATTGTATGCTCAATTGAAAACTTCGATCCTATGGGAGTTCACACAGGCGATAGCATAACCATTGCACCAGCGATGACTCTTACAGATAAAGAATTTCAGAAAATGCGTGATAACTCCATAGAGGTTTTAAAAGAGATCGGCGTTGAAACCGGAGGGTCTAATGTGCAATGGGCAGTAAATCCACTATCTGGCGAAATGCTTATTATTGAAATGAACCCAAGGGTCTCCNGGTCNTCTGCCNTAGCATCGAAAGCAACGGGGTTCCCAATAGCCAAAGTTGCNGCGAAGCTAGCTATTGGCTACACACTTGATGAGTTGCAGAATGATATAACGAAAACAACCCCTGCAAGCTTCGAACCAACAATCGATTATGTTGTAACGAAAATACCCCGCTTCGCATTTGAAAAATTTCCCTCGGTATCAAATGAACTTGGTACGTCAATGAAATCAGTTGGGGAGGTTATGGCTATTGGGACAACNTTCCAGGAAAGCATGCAAAAAGCATTAAATTCCCTTGAAAATAAAACTACTGGGCTTACCACTATGCATAGCAATTTTGATAAGCCCGGAATTTATAAAAAATTATCCTCAAATACCCCTGACAAAATCTTTATTATAGGGCAAGCGTTCAGAATTGGNTTCACCGTCAACGAAATCCACGAAATAACACGGATCGATAAATGGTTTNTAAATCAAATCGAGGAACTTGTACTATTCGAAAAAAGGATTTNAGACTCTGGTCCAAATATCTCCGAAGAGATCTTGATTGAGGCAAAGTCTATGGGTTTTAGTGATGAAAGAATAGCTGAACTCTTATGTACGTCTCTAGATTATATTCAGGATGAAAGAAAAAAGCATGGCATATTTCCAGTTTATAAACGAATTGATACATGCGGTGGCGAGTTTCAGTCCGAAGCAGCATACCTATATTCTACCTATGACTTATCAACCTCTGTCACTCAAATATGTGAGGCCCAACCGTCTGATAGAGATAAAGTGATAATTCTTGGTAGTGGTCCTAACAGGATTGGTCAAGGCATTGAATTTGATTACTGCTGCTGTCATGCCTGTTTCTCGCTTAGTGATGAAAATATCGAAACAATTATGGTTAATTGTAATCCAGAAACTGTATCCACCGACTTTGATACCTCTGACAAACTTTACTTCGAACCTTTAAATTTTGAGTCAGTTGTTAATATAATTGAAAAGGAAAAGAAAAGTGGTAATTTAGTCGGTGTTATAGTGCAGTATGGAGGCCAGACACCTCTCAAGCTAGCTAATGATCTTGACGCAAGAAAAGTCAAAATTTTAGGAACAACATCCAAATCAATAGAAATATCAGAAGATCGAAAACTTTTCAAAGAAGTTATCGAGAAGTTGAAACTAAAACAACCCGAAAACACTACAGTAAGTAAAAAATCAGATGCAATAAAGGCAGCTGAGTCGCTGAGTTTCCCCATAATTGCTCGACCATCATTTGTATTAGGGGGTAGCTCAATGGAAATAATTCACGACTCAATGCAATTGAAAAAATATTTACAAACAAACATAGACGTCAGTGATAAAGCACCACTTTTGTTTGACAGTTATTTGGGCGCTGCAATAGAAGTGGATGTAGATTTAATTTGTGATGGTGAGACTTCTTTTGTAGCAGGGATCATGGAGCATATAGAAGAAGCAGGTGTTCATTCTGGAGACAGCGCTTGCTCCTTACCACCTCACACTCTTGGAAAGGAGACAATTGAGAGGATAAAATTTCAATCTAGTCTTCTTGCTAAAGAATTAGAAGTCGTGGGGTTAATGAACATTCAATTCGCGATTAAAGATGACGAAATATACATACTAGAAGTTAACCCAAGGGCCAGCAGAACAATTCCTTTTATATCAAAAACAACAGGCATTCCGTTAGCTAATTTAGCTGCAAAATTNATGATAGGGCAAAAGCTAAGTGGTATATCTTTTAATAAAAAGGATTTGAACTATGTAGCCGTTAAGGAAGCTGTCTTACCTTTCGATAGATTACCTGGTAGCGATACTGTTCTGACTCCTGAAATGCGTTCGACAGGAGAAGTGATGGGTATTGCCGACAACTTTGAGGCGGCGTTTTTTAAATCACAGATTTCAACGGGCATGCTGTTTCCCAAATCTGGTAATGTGTTTCTATCAATTAGAAATGAAGATAAAACTAAAGAAATGGGAGCTGCTTGTAAAATTCTAAAAAAAATTGGTTTCAAAATTATCGCTACAAAGGGAACAAAATCTTTCTTAGATAAAGAGGGAGTGGACAGCCAACTTGTAAAGAAAGTTTTTGAAGGTCGTCCGAATATCGCAGATTTACTGAAAGATAAAAAAATAAATATTGTTATGAACACTACTCAGGGCAAACAATCAATTGAAGATAGCAAAGATATTCGGTCCTTAGCATTAAATAATAAAATTCCGTACTATACAACTGCAAGAGGAATTATTGCTATCATAAATAGCCTAAAAGAAAATATGGGTGGTAAGATATCGGTAAAGGCGATACAAGAATATCATGCACAACTCATAACTGATTAATAACCTCTTTTTCGTTAAAAAAGGCCATTAGATTTTCTACCGCTAGCATTCCCATTTTTGTTCTTGTTTCATAAGTAGCCGATCCTATATGAGGATAAAGCGTCACATTTGATAACTGTCTGAGACTAAGCGGAACATTTGGCTCATTAAGAAAAACATCTAGCCCTGCACCAGAAATTTTTTTCTTTTCCAGCAAATCTATAAGTGCAGTTTGATCTATAACATCTCCTCTAGATGTATTAATTAAAAATGAAGAGGCTTTGATTTTCTTCATTCTGCTTTTTGAAATGATGTTCTTATTTCTCTCATCGCTCGAGAGATGCAAAGAAATTACATCACTCTCTTCTAGCAATGCGTCCAAGTCAAAACGAACACTTGCCTCAAACGTTAGATCCTTAACCGGAGAACGATTGTAGTAAAGGATTTTCATGCCAAATACCTCATGTGCACGTTTTGCAAAAGCTTTACCAATTCTCCCCATTCCTACAATTCCAAGAATTTTTCCACGAACATCTACTCCTAGATTTTCTGTTAAAGAAAAACCTTTCCATTCACCCTGCCGCAACATTTTTTCCACTAAAAATGCATTTCTTGTAACAGATAGAAGTAAAAGTGTGGCTACATCAACGGTAGCTTCAGTTAAAACGTCAGGAGTATTTGTAATTATAACATTATTTTCCCTAGCAGATTGTAAGTCTATGTGATCAACGCCGACACCTATGTTTGCAATTATTTTCACCTTTTTATTTGTTGTAGAAAGAAGGTCATTTGTAATGTTGTCTGTTACAGTGCAAACTATTCCATCGGCATTCTCCATCGCTTTTCTTAATGTATCTTTACTAAATACCTTATCTTCACGATTGAATGAAACTTGAAAATATTCTTTTAGCTTTGATTCTACTTCAACAGGAATATTTCGTGTGACAATTATTTTTGGTCTCATTTAACTTGTCCCTCTTAATGAACCCTATTACCAATATTTGCTTTATCCTCTGGCGAAATTAAGATGATATCACCATCATTTTTTCCATCAACACCAAGCACCAAAACTTCTGAGATAAATGGACCAATTTGCTTTGGCTCNAAATTTGTCACAGCNATTACCAACTTTCCTACAAGCATTTTAGTTNTATAAAGTGCCGTNATTTGAGCAGACGAAGTTTTCACTCCCAACTCCTCCCCAAAATTTATCCANAATTTGTATGCTGGNTTTTTAGCTTCCTTAAAGATTTCAGCTTTNATGATCTCACCAACTCTCATTTCCGTTTNAAAAAAATCANNCATNACCTAAAATATCAAAATTTTAAATTTAAAGCATTAATTAAAAGTCTAAACTTTTCCTAATTCTTNTGATCTTTTCGCTGCTGCNTCTATNGCAGANNAGAANATTTNTGACAGNCCATTTTCCTTNTTCATCATTATNNCCAACGCCTCATGNGTCGTTCCTCCNGGACTGGTTACGTTTTCTCTTANTTTTTGTGGCCCCAGTGATGAATTGACTATTAGGCTTCCAGCACCATCGATTGTATGTTTTACCAATTTAAAGGACTCGTCGCGAGAAAGTCCCATATTAATACCAGCCTCTATCATCAACTCTGCAATAAGAAAAATATAGGCTGGCCCCGAACCTGAAATTGCCGTTACAGCATCGAATTTACTCTCTTCAGAGAAGCACACTATTTCTCCAAAAGTCTCTAATAAAATTGCTAAGTTTTTTGACTGATTTGGTTCCACTCTTTCATTTTCTTTAACTGCTGTAACCCCTTTTTGTATCTCCGCAGGTAAGTTGGGCATTATCCTCACAATCGACTCATCTTTGCCAATAATACTTTCGAGTCTGTTTATTCTGATTCCGGCAAGCATTGAAACAAAGGTAACTTTTTTTTTGGAAAGTGCTTTTAGCTTTAATTTAATTTCATCAAGAGACTGTGGCTTTACTCCTATAAAGCAATAATCAAATGAGATATCCTCTTTAGTATTTATATTCAGTCCATCTTTCTTTTTTTCAAGCAGCCAATCAGATGGTTTGGGATCGTCCACATAAATATTTTCGGGAGATACAGATTTTTTTAACCACGCGTCTAGGATTGCAGACGCCATCTTACCACAACCAATTATTTTAATTTGTTTATTTATTTTCTTTTCTGCAGTCATTTATATAAACTAAGCATGACCTGCTATTTTTCCAAAAGCTGCAGACATAGCATCTTTTGGCATTACTTCTCCCCAACAGCTCTTTTGAAAGGTCGGATAAAATTTTTCTGTTGTTTCAATAGAAGATTTAATCCAATCTCTAAGCTCTGTATTGGAAATAAGTAATTCGTCGGAAAATAATATGTTTGTGCTGTAATTCATTAATTTCTCATCATTGTCATAAGTAAAGCTACCATCAACATCACTACTATTAACTAAATTGATAGTTTCATAGAGCTTTGCTAGCTTTTTTCTTGGTGGCATCATTTTGAATGTACAAATAGTTTTAAAGAGGTTTCGTGATGCATTCCAGCTCGCGGTGACGGTATACTTTTTCCAACCTCCATCTATGCTGACGGTTATCTCATTATCGTAATCTCTTGAAAATTCCCAATTTTCTTCATGCGCTATTAGTTCCAGGGCATCTATTGGATGTGTTTCATCTA
>NZSE01000017.1 GCA_002703515.1 Paracoccaceae bacterium
TGAATTGGGATTAGATATCTATAACATGCGAGAGAAGTTAAAGAAATATGGCTTAACATATGTCTGAAGGCATTCCAGCAATGTGGATGAGAGGAGGAACGTCAAAGGGATTATATTTTCTAAAAGATGATATTCCCACTGATATTGCTGAAAGAGAAAGTTTTTTACTCGCCATTTTCGGCTCGCCAGACAATTTACAAATAAATGGTATTGGAGGAGGTAGTCCTTTGACCTCTAAAGTGGCCATCGTATCAAAATCAAAAAGGCCTGATGTTGATATTGACTACTTGTTTCTACAGGTGGCCGTGGATGATTATTTAGTATCGACTTCTCAAAACTGCGGCAACATATTAGCTGGTATTGCGCCCTTTGCAATTGAGCGAGGATTGATAAAACCAGAAAAAGATAAAACATCTATTAAAATTTTTATGGAGAATTCTTCACAGGTTGCTATTGCCACTGTTGAAACCCCTGATGGTAAACTGACTTATAAAGGTAACACTTTCATAGATGGAGTGACATCGCCGAGCGCCCCAATCACGTTAGAGTTTTTGGATATTAAAGGTTCCTTATGTGGAGCGCTTTTACCCAGTGGTAACCCGACCGATGAGGTCAATGGGTATTCCGTGACTATGATTGATAATGGAATGCCATGCGTAATAATTGAGGCAACCCAACTAGGCCTTGAAGGCAATGAAAATGTAGAGGAACTTGAGAAAAATAGTGTATTAAAAGAAACTCTTGAGGTCTTGCGGCTGAAGTGTGGAAAGATTATGAACCTTGGAGATGTAAAAGAGAAAACCGTACCGAAAATGACTATTGTGAGCAAACCGTTACAAAATGGTATGATAAATACCCGAACCTTTATTCCTCATAGGTGCCACCAATCGATTGGTGTCTTTGGTGCCATATCTGTTGTAACAGCCTGTTTGATAAAAGATACTCAGGCAAACAGTATGTCTATTATACCTAGGGGTGAAAAAAAATTATGTTCCATTGAGCATCCCTCTGGGCAGATGCAAGTTTTAGCTGAGTTGAGAGATGAAAAAATTAAATCAACAGCAATTTTAAGAACTGCCAGAAAGCTATTTGATGGAATGGTGTTTCCTGATGGAGAGACTGTAAAGGATATTTAAAAATGGACCCAGATTGGTTGCCCTTTCACCCCAACCCGAGTAAACCAAATTTTATGGTACCACCAGGAGCTGTAGATGCCCATTGCCATGTTTTCGGGCCGGCCGCTTATTTCCCGTTTTCTCCGAAAAGAAAGTACACGCCGTGTGATGCTTCAAAAGAGCAATTATTTGAGCTTAGGGATTTTTTAGGCTTCGAAAGAAGCGTGATAGTCCAAGCAACTTGCCATGGAAATAATAATGATGCGTTGGAAGACGCTCTGCTAAATTCAAATGATAAGGCAAGAGGAATTGCTTCTGTAGGTGAAGACATTGATCATGCTACACTAAGGCGTTTGGACCAAGCCGGTGTAAGGGGAGTGCGATTCAATTTCGTCAAAAGGCTTGTAGATAATACTCCTAAAGATATTTTTAAAAAAATCTCAAAAATGATCGCAGAATATGGATGGCATATTGTAGTGTATGTTGAGTCACAAGATCTAGAGGAGATAGTCTCTTTTCTAAAAGCACTGCCAACAACTGTCGTCTTTGACCACATGGCGCGACCAGATGTAGCCAAGGGCACAGATAGTAAAGAATTTAATTTATTGATGAAACTAATGGAAAACGAAAAATTTTGGTGTAAAACTACTTGCCCCGAAAGACTAACGAAAATTAGTCCAGAATATAATTATTCAGATGTTTTGCCGTTTATGCAAAAGTTAGTGACAAACTTTCCGGATAGAGTTTTATGGGGTACCGATTGGCCTCATCCAAATATGAAATCGCATATGCCTGANGATGGAAAGCTGGTCGATATAATAGCAATNTTTGCGCCCGATTTGACAACCCAGAAAAAGCTTTTAGTTGATAATCCACTGCGGTTGTATTGGAGTAAATAAAATTTAGGGTACTTTTATAGATAAGGGTAATAAAACATATTACACAAGTGAAGGTAGCCAAAGTACAATGCCTGGAAATGATATCAAAGTGGCAATTGTTAATGCGTCAGCTACAAAAAAAGGGGTAACTCCTTTAAAAACGTCTTGAACACTNAANTCATCGCGCACCCCAGCTACAACAAAGCAGTTTAATCCAATCGGTGGCGTGATTAGACAAAATTCAGCCATTTTCACTACAAGAATACCGAACCAGATGGCGCACATNGGGCCAGACATACCAAAGGCGCTATCAGCNGCNGNNACGGNTTCACCNCCATTCAANGCCATTACNGCGGGNTATACAACTGGCAGGGTTAACAACAACATTCCAATAGCGTCCATGAACATTCCGAGCACAGCATATCCCAGAAGAATGCATATTAGAATCAATAGAGGGGCCATATCGAGTGAAGTTATCCAAGATGCAAAAGCATCAGGTAATTTTGCAAACCCAAGAAACCGAACATAAATTAATACACCCCATATGATNGTAAATATCATGATGGTTAACTTCCCAGTCTCTAATAAGGCATCCTTTAATTGTTTAAAGCCCATTCCCCTGTAAAGTGCCATNACAAATACTATAAANGCGCCAATGGCACCTCCTTCAGTGGGCGTTCCCCATGCATCACCAAATGGATTATAAACAAAGAAAATAATNATTATAATTACTGCAACTATTGGAAATGCTGGTGCAAGGCTTTCAAAGCGCTCTTTCCATGTAAANCCTCCAACTGGAGGGCCGACATTTTTGAAATANACTGCTATGCAAACAATCAAAGTTCCATAAACAAGAGCGGANACAGCACCTGGAATAAAACCAGCTAAAAGTAGTTTTCCAACATCCTGTTCAACAATTATAGCATAAATAACTAGAATTGCGGAAGGTGGNATTAAGGATGCAAGAGTACCTCCAGCGGCTACAACACCAGCAGCAAACTGTTTATTATAACCTATTTTAAGCATCTCTGGTATAGCTATTCGGGCAAAGACCGCAGCAGTTGCAACAGAGGCGCCCGAAACAGCAGCAAATCCTGCAGTTGCAAAAACTGTTGAAACAGCCAATCCTCCCGGCACCCAAGCAATCCAACGCTTAGCNGCTTCAAACAGAGCGGATGTCAAATTNGCNTAGTATGCCAGATACCCAATTAAAATAAAAATTGGTATTAGGCTTAAAACATGAGAACTGACTTTTGAGTGAGGNGTTAGACCTGCAACCTTTACACTAATCTCCAATGCCTTAAAGAAACGATCNGGATCATAATCAAANCCNTTCCAGCGGAGCCAAACAAGTCCNACAAACCCAGCTAAACCAGCAGCAAAGGCTACTCTCATTCCAAGAATGACAAACACCAACATGCCACCACTTACCCATAGTCCTATAGTGATGTTTTCCATCAGCGATCTCTGTCGATTGCTTCTGTTTCGAGTTTTGCTTGTTGAGAGGCGCTTAAAACCAGAGGTACAGCTACCGGCTTTTTGAGACCTAAGAAGAGGGCTCTTGAGTAGCCAACGGCCTGTAATATCAGGCGTAATATAAGAACAGTAAATGCAAAAGGAACTACNAACTTTGAGGGCCAAGTTGGGAGTCCAATATCGATTGAACTATCACTGCTACAAAAGGGTCTGGAGCAGTCAAAGGATCGATCAAAATGAAGCCATGCACCCCAAGTTAAACAAATAATCAAAACCAAAATAAGAAATATTGAGATCAACTCAAAAAGCCAAAGTGTTCGGCCTTTAAGGAGAGAAACAAAAATATCCATGCGTATATGACTGCCATCTCTTTGAACGTAGGAGACNCCCATTATTGCGATNATAGGTAAGGCCGCCTCTATATAATCAACATATCCTGCTAGGGGAGAATTAAAGAATTTCCTGCCAGATACAGAGTAAACAGCCAAAAACATTANTGAAAAAATTGTNAATCCACTAATAAAAGCACAAAAGCGTTCAAGTTTTAATAAAAGAAGATCGACACGACTTAATACACTCGAGTCCTCTATTATAGCTACTTGTCCCGCCATCAATAATCCTGAATTTGATATTTGGCTAGGTCGAAAATATCGACCTAGCCAAAAAACTTAATTCAATTGCCGGCTTTGGCTTTGGCCAATGTTGCCTGAACCAGGTCATAAAGCTCTTGCCCCGGTAAACCTTGGCCTTCCATTTCGGCTATCCATGCATCACGAATTGGATCTGCTGCTTTTGCACGAAATGCATTAATCACATCATCACTGATTTTAATTTTCTTAACGCCTTTTTCAGCAAGAACTGAGTCCCACTTGTCTAGTAACTTTCCATAATTATCTAGGTAATGATCAAGTGCCTCTTTAATTGATCCATCAAGCGCATCTTTATGCTTTTTTGAAAGTCCTTCATAGGCATCGATGTTGACGACCACCGGACAATTAACAGTTCCAGGATTTAGATTAGCAGTCCACCAGTCAGCTTGATTGATAGTACCAAAAGATAAATGCGCATGTTGTGCAAATGCCACTGTGTCAACCACACCTGACTCCATAGCCTGATATGCTTCTGTTGCTGTAACAGATGTAGGTACAGCACCTGCTGCTTTAAAGGCTTTACCCAAGCCACCGGTTGCTCTAACTCTCATTCCGTTAAATGCCTCAAGTGTATCTCTTGGCGCACCAGTACCTACTAAATTATATTGCGGCATAGGCGATGTCATTAATAGCTTTGCATTCCATTGTGCCATCTCTTTTGTCGCTGCTGGATGCGCGTAAACAGCACTTGAAACCGCAACCTCTTGTTCAAGGTTCTCAACTCCTAAAAATGGCAGTTCTAGAACCGTTACAACTCTATTCTTATCTGGATGGTACCCAGCACAAAACTGTGCCATTTCAAATGCGCCAATACTTATACCATCTAGGTTTTCCCTATTCTTTGATAATCCACCATAAGAAATGTTCATAGTGAACTCTCCATTAGTTTTGGCACTAACAAGTTCTGCTAATTTCTCGATATGTTCGGTAAATGCACGACGCTTACCCCAAGTTGAAACATTCCATTCTTCTGCAAAAGTCTCAGTTACAAAGCAAAAAATAATGGTTATCACGCTAAGTTTTTTTAACAACTTCATACTTTCCTCCAATTGTTGACATTACATCTCACTAAATTTTAAATACGTAACAAGTTTATTAGTAAAAATAGGCTCCGCAATTCAGGTCGAAGCATAGAACAAATTAACTCTCATTTACATGTTTGAGATCTTATTCTATTGATTTTGGCTTTTGAAACAAGACTTTAAAACTAAATATAAAAAAGACCAAAAACTAAAGTGTTCGTTCAAAGTGTTAAAGTTTATGTCAAGAAGAGTTGTGCGCGATCAAACTTATATACAAGCAAACGTTGACGTTATTAGGTATAATTTATAAACTTTCCCTACAGGCAAAAGGAAAGGGAGCTCACTATGGCAAAGATATCAGGTGAAAATAAAGTGGTTGTAGCAGGGGTTGGAATGATCCCATTCGCAAAGCCAGGTGATTCGAAGTCCTACGATTTGATGGGTTCCGAAGCTACTAAATTGGCTCTTAAAGATTGCGGGTTAAGCTACAAAAGTATTCAGCAAGCTTTTGTGGGTTATGTATTTGGAGACTCAACATCTGGTCAAAGAGCTTTATACCATGTAGGTATGACGGGGATCCCCATAATAAACGTTAACAATAATTGCTCCACAGGTTCAACAGCGTTGTATTTGGCAAGGCAAGCTGTAGAGAGCGGTTCTGCAGATTGTGTTCTGGCGCTTGGATTTGAACAGATGAGACCAGGAGCTTTAGGAGACATTTATACAGATAGACCGAGTCCATTTGGCGAGTTCAATGATACGTGTGAGCAGTTAGTTGGTAACTCTCATATTCCGCTCGCGTTGAGGTACTTTGGCGGAGCTGGAAAATCTCATATGGATAAATATGGTACGACCATGAAAGACTTTGCAAAGATCAGAGCAAAGGCGAGTAGACATGCTTCAAAAAACCCTTTAGCTCTTTTCAAAAAGGAAGTTAGTGAAGAAGAAGTATTAAACTCACCCATAATGTGGCCAGGAGTAATGACCAGATTAATGGCCTGTCCTCCAACATGTGGCGGTGCTGCAGCTATTTTAGTTTCTGAAAAGTTTGCAAAGAAACACAATATTGATGCGTCAGTGAAGATATTAGCTCAGTCTATGACGACGGATTATGAATCAACTTTTGCCGAAAAAGATATGATGCAGTTGGTGGGATATGATATGACTAAGGAAGCAGCTAGGGATGTGTACAGTCAGACTGGTGTTGACGTTCAGGATGTAGATGTGGTGGAACTACACGACTGCTTTGCCCACAATGAACTTATAACTTATGAGGCACTCGGGTTATGTGAAGAGGGAGAGGCGCAAAAATTTGTGCATGATGGAAACAATACTTTTGGAGGCAAGTTTGTAACAAATCCATCAGGCGGACTACTCTCTAAAGGTCACCCATTAGGAGCGACTGGATTAGCTCAATGTTTTGAACTCACACAACAACTTCGTGGTAATGCAGGTGAAAAGCAAGTTGAGGGTGCTAAGACAGCACTTCAGCATAATCTTGGTCTGGGGGGAGCTTGCGTAACTACTCTATATCAAACTAGATAAGCTGATTAACCAAGTGCAAGGCCTAAGAACTTAGACATTCTTTGGTTAAACTTCGCTATGTCTTGTGGCAGCTCTCCCTCTACCATTTTTGCTTGATCGAAAAGTAAGAAAGAGGCGTCGTTCAGAGCCGTTTTATCTTTGTCTTTAATCTTGTTAAGTTTTTTTATTATATCGTGATCAGGATTAATTTCCAAAATTCTTGGCATTCCCTTAAAATCTTTGTTTTGGATNTTCATTATTCTTTCCATTTGAACATCCATTCCCGTATCAGGTGCTACCAAACAGCACGCGCTGTCTACCAANTTTGTAGATACTTTNACGTCTTGCACGTTTTCNCCTAACGCCTCTTTAATTTTTTCGACGAGTCCTTTTATACCTGCAGGTGTTTTCTTGTCTTTTTCTTTTTTATCATCTGAGAAAGCTGATAGATCAATATCTCCTTTAGTAATCGAAACAAACTTTCTATCTTGAAACTCTGCTGCCATAGACAACCAAAATGTGTCTATTGGGTCAGTTAAAAATAGAACATCGAGCTTTTTCTTTTTNAATACTTCAAGATGGGGACTCCCCTCAGCCATATCTTTATTNTCTGCCGCTAAATAGTATATGTCCTTCTGCTCGGNGTTCATTTTTTCAATGTAATCTGATAAAAATACAGGCTTATCTTCATTCATAGACTGNAATTTTGATAATTCGAGNAGTTCGGTNTTTAGATCAAAATCTTCATAAATTCCTTCTTTCAAAACGATGCCAAATTCATTCCAAAAGGATTGATACTTGTCAGTATCCTTNTCCTTAAGCTTTTTCAATTCATTAATAACTCTCTTCTTTAGTGCCTTGGAAATTTTGTTTAGGGTCACATTGTGTTGGAGCATTTCTCTACTTACATTCAGGTCGACATCTGAAGTATCTACTATACCTTTAACAAACCGCAGCCATCTTGGTAAAATACTTTCGGAGTCATCAGTTATTAATACCCTATTTGAATAGAGTTTGATTTTAGATTTTACGTCCATTTGAAACAAATCAAAGGGCCTAGAGCCTGGAATAAAAAGCAGATTTATNTAGCTTAACGTTCCTTCAACCTTATTATGCAAAGTNAGTAGAGGTTTATCAAACCCAGCNCCTATNTGTTTATAAAACTCTTCATATTGTTCGGCGGAAATATCTTTCTTTTCNCTTGTCCATATGGCAGANGCCTTATTAAGTGTTTCAGACTCATTCTTGTCATCAATAAAATTTACGGAATACATTAAGTGATCTGAATATTTCCGGGTGATNAAACCTATTCTTTCTTTATCAAGATATTCCTTCTCGCTCTTTTTTATGTNTAGCGTTATTTCTGTACCTACCTCGTCCTTTGTNGCGTCAGAAATCTCGTATCCAGAAATACCATCCGACTCCCATTTATTTGCTTTTGCTTGACCTACCCCCTTACTTAAAACCTCAACCTTATCNGCAACCATAAACGCGGAATAAAANCCNACACCAAATTGACCTATTAGATTNACATCTTTCTTCTTTTTATCTTTTCCTGCGTTTTTCTCTAGTTCTGCCAAGAACTCTGTCGTTCCTGACTTGGCGATTGTCCCTAANGATTTTTCTAGCTCTTCTCTACTCATNCCTATTCCATTNTCTCTGATCGTNAGAGTGCTATCTTTTTTGTTTGCAAGAATTTGGATTTTTAAATCNTCTGTTCCAACAGTGTCTGTTTTACTTGTTAAAGAAAGAAATCGTCTCTTATCAAGGGCATCACTGCTGTTAGAGATTAGCTCTCTNAGGAAGATTTCTTTCTCNGAGTATAGCGAATTGATTACGATATTNAGAACGCGACCGGTATCTGCTTCAAAAGCCTTTTTCATTTGAAATTTTCCTCAGTTATTCTGTTTGTGGATACTATGTATGTATAGAATATTCAGTAGTCAATAACCACTATCAATTTTTTTGATTTTTTCTTCCCCTTCAGGTTGTATTTTCGAACCAATAAGTGTAGACCTTACGCTCATAAGTTTAGTATTAGGGAGTCCAAATGAGCTGGGATAGAAAAAACTGGCGAACAAAGCCGAGGGTTCAAATGCCCGCTTACAGTGATCTCGATGAGCTAGTGTCTGTTGAGAACAGCCTTGAGGCATTACCTCCGTTGGTTTTTGCCGGAGAGGTAAGAAACTTGAGAGAACAACTTGCTAAAGTAGGAAGGGGTGAGGCTTTTTTGTTACAGGGAGGTGATTGCGCCGAGAGTTTCTCAGAATTTTCTGCAAACTTAATAAGAGATACGTTCAAAGTAATGCTCCAAATGGCAGTAGTGCTGACCTTTGGCTCAAAAAAGCCAGTAGTAAAGATTGGTCGCATGGCTGGACAGTTTGCAAAGCCTCGATCTGCAGAGTTTGAAATAGTGAATGATCAAAAACTTCCATCATACCGGGGAGATATAATTAACGATATTGGACCCAATTTGACAAGTAGAGAACCGGACCCAAAAAGAATGCTTCAAGCCTACACACAATCAGCCGCTTCTGTGAACTTATTGAGAGCATTTTCTCAAGGAGGCTTTGCTGACATACGTCAAGTACACGCTTGGACTTTAGAAAACACAAGAACAGGGAGTCGATACACGCAGTTTTCAGAACTTGCTGAAAGAATATCAGAAGCTCTAGATTTCATGGAAGCTGCTGGTGTTTCATCCAATAATACACAGACACTAAGGAAAGTTGATTTNTTTACGAGCCATGAGGCGTTACTNTTGGAGTATGAAGAAGCACTTTGCAGAATTGACAGTCTGACNGGGAACCNTATTGCAGGCTCTGGACATATGCTTTGGATTGGAGATAGAACAAGAGATCCTGACGGAGCTCATGTCGATTTTTCCAGTGGTGTTGAAAATCCAATAGGACTCAAGTGCGGGCCCAGCCTAACTAAAGATGATTTAATGCGTTTAGTTCAAAAGCTAAATCCAAAAAATGAAATGGGTCGACTAACTCTAATAACCAGATTTGGTCATGACAAAGTTTTGGACTCTCTGCCAAAGTTAATTCAAACTGTTAAGTCCGAGGGATTTAATGTCGTTTGGTGCTGTGATCCGATGCATGGAAACACAGTTAAGTCAAGTAGTGGTTTCAAAACCAGACGATTTGATCATATATTAGGTGAGGTACAAAATTCCTTTAAAGCGCATCGATCAGAAGGAACTTATCTCGGCGGAGTCCATTTTGAAATGACTGGGAAGGACGTAACTGAGTGCACTGGTGGCGTTCAACTGATTGCTGATGAAGATCTCTCTCTTAGGTATCACACTGCCTGTGACCCAAGATTAAATGCATCTCAGTCGCTTGAGCTTGCATTTTTAATAGCAGAACAATTGAAAAAATAAAACAACGTGAATACCGATTTTATGTTATGGTAAATTTTTGTGTCGTAACCTCACATGAAGGAATAAGTTCTTCTGAAATATCTGTTCTTAAGAGCGTTCTTAACATAGAAAAAGTAGATATTCTGGGCTCCTGTGGGTTACAATTTCAAATTAATCCAAAAAAAAAACTTCCCGATAAAATTGAGCTGGAGAGTAGAAAAAAAATTGATGTAAATTTCATTTCTGAGGATGAACGGGATGTGCATCTTTTAGTGTCTGACATGGATGGAACCATATTGAAAGAAGAATGCATTGATGAGATTGCTGATCTTGTAGGGAAAGGGCCTGAGGTAAAGAGCATTACAGCGCTAGCGATGAAAGAGGGCTTGAATTTTAATGAAGCCTTAGAGAGAAGGTTAGCTCTTCTTAAAGGTACAGGAGTCGAGGTTTTAGAGCATTGTATAGCTGAAAAAATAAATATCAGATCTGGTGCGTCGGTCCTTTTTAAAACATTCAAAAAACACTTTGGTGAAACCGCAATTCTTTCAGGAGGCTTTACTTTTTTTGCTGATCGTATTCAAAGAGAACTGGAAGCGGATTTCTCATTTGCTAATGTTTTAGAAATCGATAACAACCGACTAACAGGAAAAATAATGGGTTCCTTGATAAACTCTGAAAAGAAAACTGAGTTGATGAAGAGACTAGGGGCTAGAAAGGGAAAAAGTGCCTCCCGCGTTGTTGCTGTGGGTGATGGGAATAACGATATAGGAATGATTTCGGAATCAGCTGTTGGAGTTTCATTTAAGGGCAGCAACCAACTAAATATTTCTGCAAAACATATTTTACAGAATTCAGATTTATCGGCTATCCTCTATTTATTGGGACTAAAAGAAGAACAGTTTGTGTATTAAAAACAATTTAGAGAAATAAAATTGTCAAAAAGAAAAGGCGTATTAGTTATTTTATCTTCTCCATCGGGCGCAGGGAAGACAAGCATTGCTCGAGCCTTGGTTGAAGGCAATGAGAATTTCTTGTTTTCGGTTTCAGCTACTACAAGAAAATCGAGGCCGGGTGAAGTAAATGGAAGAGAGTACCACTTCTTAACAGTCAATGAGTTCAAAAAACAAATTGAAGATGGACAATTTTTGGAGCATGCAAAAGTTTTTGGAAATTTATATGGCACACCTTTAGGAGTAGTAAAAGAGTCCATTGGTCAAGGTAAGAACCTTATTTTTGACGTTGACTGGCAGGGTGGAAAACAAATCCGAAGTTCTGCTCTCAGACAGTTTGTGATTTCTATATTTATTCTCCCACCATCTATTAAAACGCTTTATGAGAGGCTAATGAAACGGGCACAAGATTCTTCAGAAACAGTGAGAGAGAGAATGAGACAATCCATTGACGAAATATCCCATTGGAAAGAATATGATTATGTTATTATTAACAAAGATTTTGAGAGAACTCTTAATGAGATTAAGTCAATAATAAAATCTGAGAAGTTGCGGCGTGTAAGAAATAATGAATTAGAGAACTTTGTTGAAACATTAACGAATGAATTTGAGGATCTAAAATCATGACAACTGTATATCAACTCGGCAAAATGAGACCTGCATTACCGGAGAATAACGATTTTTGGATTGCTCCCAATGCATTTGTGATTGGTAATGTGATAATGAAAGAAGGGACTTCCGTTTGGTTTGGCACAACTATAAGGGG
This sequence comes from Paracoccaceae bacterium, assembly GCA_002703515.1. Taxonomy (GTDB): domain Bacteria; phylum Pseudomonadota; class Alphaproteobacteria; order Rhodobacterales; family Rhodobacteraceae; genus CACIJG01. The sequence goes on from NZSE01000017.1 coordinate 11,749, forward strand.
CGATAACGAAACTGTCACAATAAAGGAGGGCACCAATATACAAGAAAATACAATTCTCCATACCGATTTAGGCTTCCCAATTGAAATAGGGAAAAATTGCACCATAGGGCATAAAGCCATGCTTCATGGATGTGTTATTGAAGATAACACTCTGATTGGTATGGGATCCACTATCTTAAATGGTGCTAGAATAGCAAAAAATTGCTTAGTGGGGGCTTGTTCACTAGTAACAGAGGGTAAAACTTTTCCAGAAAATTCACTTATCATGGGGTCTCCAGCAAAAGTCGTTAGGCAATTGACAGAAAAGGAGATTGAGGGAATTACGAAATCAGCAGAATGGTACCAAAAAAATATGAGACGTTTCAACTCGGAAATGCATGCTATTGAATTTTAAACTATTGG
>NZSE01000018.1 GCA_002703515.1 Paracoccaceae bacterium
CACCTTGTTGATCCTAAACCAGTTTCGTTATGTTTGGATTTAAATGGCAACATCACTGAAACGAGCGGGTCGAATTTCCTTATTGTTAAGGATGAAGCCATTTGGACGCCATCTTCAAAAAATATATTACCCGGTGTTAGCAGTAATTTTGTTCGGGAATTATCTAAAGAATTGGGAGTTGATTTTATAGAAAAAGATTTCCAAGTCTATGATGTCATTAACTCAGAAAGGATTTTAGCAGTAGAAACGGGCGGATGCCCCCACACAGCTATTCGAGAAGACGCATCCATAAACTTACAAGCTGTAGATAAACTCTCCAAAAAATTTCCTGATCTCGATCTTATATTACTGGAGAGTGGGGGCGACAATCTTTCAGCGACTTTTAGTCCAGAGCTTGTAGATTATACAATTTTTATGATCGATGTATGTATGGGGGAAGAAATACCAAGAAAAGGTGGCCCAGCGATAATGAGATCCGATCTTTTAATAATAAATAAAATTGATTTAGCTGAATATGTTGATGTTTCAGTTGATCAAATGCTTCAGGATGCTATTGCTAAAAGAAATGGGAAACCTGTTTTACTTACAAATTTAAAGCAGGAAAAAGGTGTGGACGAGGTTAAAAGTGAAATTATGAAAATGGGAAACCTAAAAGCGTGAAGAATAAATTCAAAGAAATTAAATTAAATATTAATTCAATTGGTGTTTGTGAAATTACTTTGGATCGACCGGATAAGCACAATGCTATGAATAGAAGTATGATTGATGAGTTAGAAGAAGTCGGGCAGTATTTGATGACACTAGACAATGTTCGGTTAGTTTTTCTTCAAGCAAATGGAAAAAGTTTCTGCGCTGGTGGGGACTTAAATTGGATGAAAGAGCAGGAAAAAAAAACTAAAGAAGGTAAATTATTAGANGCTAGAGCGCTGGCAAAAATGNTGGNAACAATGAATTCNNTACCTATACCCCTAATTTCGATAGTTTCTGGAAATACATTNGGNGGNGGCTTAGGTTTGATTTCAGTGTCTGACACAGTCATTGCTACCAACACTTCGAAATTTGGNCTTACNGAAACGAGGCTTGGACTAATCCCNGCAACGATTGGACCATTTGTNATAAAGAAGTTAGGAGAAAGTTTTGGTCGTAACGTCTTTTTTAGTGGAAAAATTTTCGATGCTGAATTCGCCTACAGGATGGGTCTTGTTCATTACGTTGGTAAGGATTTAGAAGAAATTGAATTATTAAAATTGCAGGAAATAGATAACATTTTAAAATGTTCACCGGAAGCAATTAAAAAGTCAAAAGAGTTACTTAAGAGTCTTTCCGGACAAAANCCAGAGGAGTTTTTTGAACTAACAACAAACATTCTTGCAGANAGTTGGGAGTCAAAAGAAGGTAAGCAGGGTATACAGGCTTTTTTTGAAAAAAGGCCTGCACCTTGGGTAAAAAAAGGAGAAAACCATGGATAATAGGCCTATTAGCAGATCAGCAATACCGAAGTTGGAGGAGTTGCCAGATGATGTGAAAGCAAAAATACAATCAGTGCAGGAAAAGACAGGCTTTGTTCCAAATGTATTTTTAATAATGGCAAGGAAACCTGATGAGTTTAGAGGTTTTTGTACATATTACGATGCCATTATGGAGACTGAAAGTAACATAACTAAGGCTGAACTGGAAATGATAGTTGTAGCTACGTCTGCTCAAAACGATTGCCTTTATTGTGTGGTTTCACATGGAGCCGTATTGNGAATAAGGTCTAAGGATAAAAATATTTCAGACCAGATAGCTATAAATTATAAAAAGAGCAAAATAACAGATAGACAGCGGGCCATGCTTGATTTCGCTGTGAAGGTAGCAAANGAATCACAGAACATAGATGACTCTGATTTTAAAGTTTTAGAAAGTTTCGGCTTTGATATTGAAGATGCATGGAGAATAGCCTCTGTCGCATCTTTCTTTGCTATGAGTAATCGATTAGCTAACACTTTTTCTATGTTACCTAATGAGGAATTTTACGCTATGGGCCGATAAANGTTTCAGTTCTAATTTTAAAAATACACTAAACAATTATTTTGGTTTCTGATGGTAGATTTATTTCTTGATGTTTTTTTTGAAGTTCCGCCAACTTTTTAATAATGTGGTCACTAGCCGGACATGTTTTTCTAGTTTTTAACGATACGTGTAAAAGAAGATGTTCTCCNGTAGCAAAAAGCTCTCCGTTTTTATTTTTCAACATATGAAAAACGTGTAATTTTTTTTCAGTTCCTTTAATAACTTTCGTTTCTACGTATACTTCTTGACCTATTTTAAGCTCTTNAAGATGCTTTATGTTTGTTTCAACAGTAAAGTATGAGTTGCCCGCCTCAATATATGTTTTATCACANCCTATGTGTAGCATCACAGCATCCGATGCATCNCCAAAACAGTTCAGATATCGATATTCGGTCATATGNCCATTATAATCTGCCCACTCTGGAGGTATTGTTTTTGTATAAGTGATAAGCAAGNTACTGCTTAGTTTTTCNCTTGCTTTCTCTGCTAGCTTCGATTGCTCGTCGAAAAGATTTTTTTCATAGCTTGCTAATGTTCGTCCAGANGCCCAACGATTGTTCCGAAGTGCTTTCTGTAATTCGACCAAGTTTTTGTCTCGTATGTCTTCCAAATCAGAGATACTATACATCCCGGACTGCGTATCTGATTGAGAACAAATTTTTTCAATTAATTCAGAANTAAACTCTGGTACATCAGTTAATCTTGACCAAGGCCACTGGAGTGCAGGTCCAAACTGGTCAAGAAAATGGTGCATACCTTTATCTCCTCCTGCAATGCGGTAACTTTCAAACATTCCCATCTGGGCAAAGCGTATTCCAAAGCTTGATGTGATAATGTCATCCAGTTCCTTAGTAGTGCAAATATCGTCTTTTATAAGCCATAGGGCTTCTCTCCACATTGCCTCTAGCATCCTGTCGGCAACAAAAGCATCTATTTCTTTTTTGATTATTATTGGTGCCATNCCTATGTATTCAAGTAAATTGTATACGTCATCAATTATATTTTGATCTCGTTCTTGACCAGGAACAACTTCGACNAATGGCATCAGATACACTGGGTTGAAGGGATGTGTAACGAGTAAATTCTTGGGATTTTTCATATCCTTTTGAAGGTCGGAGGGTTTAAAACCTGAAGTAGATGACAAAATAATTACGTCATTTGAAATCTCTTCAATTTCCTTATAAATNTCTATTTTAATTTGTAGATCTTCTGGAAGACTTTCGATTATGTAGTTCGGCCCCTTTAGAGCATCTTCTAAAGAATTCGCAAAACTAATATTACCTATCTGCCTTAAAGGAGCCTTTGTTAGTTGCGAATAGTATTTTTTCGCTCTTTCGACTGATAATTGTGTTCTATCATAGCTTTCTTTCTGTCTATCAAAAACGGTCACATTTATTCCATTAACTAACAAACGAGCAACCCAGCCAGACCCAATAACACCAGCGCCTATGCAACCTACATGTAAATTTTCGGTATTCATTGTTTTTTTAAATTCAATGTCTCTCGTACTTCCTTCGGTGACATAACATTACACCCAAAGTTTTCGATGACATCCACAGCTTTTTCAACCAATTGATAGTTCTTTGCCAAACGCCCTTTTTCCAACCAAATATTATCCTCTAATCCCACTCTGACGTTTCCCCCTGCTAGAGTAGCCAATGCAACGTATGGAATCTGAAATTGCCCTATCGAGAAAGCAGACCAGTTCCAATCTTTTGGAATGTTATTCACTAAAGACATAAAGGTATTTATATCATTTGGTGCGCCCCAAGGAATGCCCATACATAGCTGTAAAAGAATAGGATCTTTTATAAGCCCTTNGTTTACAAGCTTTTTTGCAAGCCAAAGATGTCCTGTATCAAAAACCTCAATCTCNGGAAGTATGCCTAAACTGGNGATCTTTGAGGCCATTGCAGCAAGCATGCCCGGAGTATTAGTCATTATGTAGTTATCCTCAGCAAAATTCATGGTACCACAATCTAAAGTACAGATTTCTGGTTTNCATGTAATGAGGTGCTTTATTCTTTCTGATGCACCAATCATATCCGTTTCTGGTTGTTTAAGGGGTAGCGGGTTTTCAGGNTCTATACCGAGGTAAATATCTCCACCCATTCCAGTAGTTAGATTTAACACTACGTCAGTTTCGGAGTTTCTAATTCGCTGAGTAACTTCTTCATANAGATCAATGCGTCGGCTTGGTGTGCCGGCCTCAGGATCTCTAACATGACAATGTACAATTGCAGCNCCAGCTTTTGCTGCATCGATCGCACTATCTGCTATTTCTTTTGGCGATCGTGGCACTTCTCTGCTTTTATCTTGTGAGCTTCCTGAACCAGTCACAGCACACGTAATAAAAATATTTTTATTAATAGGCAGAGACATTTTTACCTCATTTAATTAAAGGAAGNTCTTTGATTAATCCTGCTCGAAACTCTTTAGCATTAATATTAATCAATATTTCTTTATTATTATCCCAGTATCCCTTGTTAATCATACCAACCCCAATATTACTTTCAAAATGAGGAGAGAACGCTCCCGATGTTAAGCTTCCAACTATAGTTCTTTTATCTGTATCAAAAACTTGTAAAGGGCGTGAAATGGTTGGAAGTTTTGGTCCTTCGTAAATAACTCCTTTTATACGCCTTTTTATGCCATATTTAATCTGTCTTAATAGCACNTTTTTCCCGATGTAGTTTTCTTGTTTATTTATATCAACGAATTTGTCCATGTTACATTCAAGTGGTGTATTCTCCACAGTCATCTCATTACCATAGGATAATAATCCTGCCTCAACTCTATCTATTATGTTTGGAGATCCTGGCCTTATGTTTTCCGATCTACCCGCTTCTAAAATTGTTTCCCATAGAGATGCCCCGAGTTCTGGTCGAGACAGGTAGATTTCATAACCACCAATTCTAGAGTAACCGGTTTTAGCTATTAATTGAGAAGAACCATCAAGTGAAAAATAATCGAAATTAAACTTTTTAATTGAATGTATACGTTCACCAAAAACTTTGGCTAACACATCAGCNGCTCTTGGTCCTTGTATCGCTAAAGGCCATATATCAGGTTCTCTAATTCTNACATTCAAACGTAAACCAATAGCTAATCCTCTAGCCCATAATAATACGTCCGAGTCCGCAACAGATAGATAGTAGTGGTCAGTACTTTTTTTGATAAGAATAGGATCGTTGATTATGCCACCATTTTCATCAGTAAGAGGAATGTAAAGGCATTTCCCGGGCTTTAGTCCTGAAATTGATCTCGGTGTCATTAACTCAATAAGTTTGAGGGCGTCTTTTCCCTTAATTTCAACTTGTCTTTGACAGCCGACATCCCAAATCTGAGCATATTCTTGTAGATGCAAATAATCTTCTTCAATGGAATTTTGAAATGACTTTGGGAGTAGGGTGTGGTTNACCACAGAAAAACCGGTCACACCATACTTTTCCACAGAGGAAGTAAAAGGCGTTCTTCTTATTCTTCTGGAAAAATTTAGTTTATTTTGAATGTTCATTATTATGCTCCCGACCACCAACTAGATGCACCATTCTGAGACACGATGATTGGAATATGAAATTTTTCATTTTCTGAACTGAAAGACACCCTGAAGATAATGTCACTACAGTATATACCTTTTTTTTTGATATGAATATCTGATAGTTTAAACTCAATCTCAAAAAATTCCTCGTTTATAAGNGGAAAGTCAAAATTCTCTACGAGGCGTCCACCAGTATCGGTTTTATTAGAAAATATTATTTTTCTTATTCCATCAGACTGGACATGTGTAAGTGTAACTGTTAGCCCAGACACATGGGTGCCATTTTCAGAATTTAATACATGTGTACTTACTGAGGGCATTTTATTCTATAGATGCCTTATCTCTTTTATCACTTGTGGCAGCAACAATTGGACTTATAACTCCTTTAGTTTTTACATTAACACAAGCAGGTTTCCCACTNGCTATTGCTCGATTGACTGCTCCTTCAATCTCATCCTTATGAGTTACAAGTTCTCCGAAACCTCCCATTCCTTGGAACATCCCATGAAATGGTATGTCTCTAAAATCTGTTGCAAAGTGAGAACCATCCTTGAACAATCGTTCCTGTTGTTGAGATATACAATCCAAACCACCGTTATTATCGATAATTATAACAATGGGCAAGTTTTCCTGAAAGGCTGTCTCAATGGATAATCCACCACTTAAAAAAGCTCCGTCTCCAGAAATCAATACAACCGTCTTTGATTTATTNAGCCGTTTTGCTGATAAAGCAAATGATACACCGACACCNAGCATTGAATAAGAGCCAGGGTGCATGATTTGAGAAAGAGTTAATCCATTGGATCCNGCAATATTAACAGCAATTTCAGACCAAAAGTGAGTATTTCCTCCATCAAAAACTAAGATATCCTGGTCGGTCATACACTTTTGTACCGAAAGAGATAGCTCTAAAGGGTGAATTTTCCCTCCGCTCCATGCTGGGGATTTAGTTGTTTCAATAAGATTTTTTAAAGACGAAGTTACCCACTTTTTTCTTTCTTCAATATTTCTATCTAGCCATTCTCTTGCAAGGGCAAACTTGTCTGTACTGAATGATTTCAGTAAACCCTCGAAAAAAGCTCCTGGATCACTTAAAAGCAGATGGTCAGCTGCTCTATTAAATTCTATTTCCTCATGCGAGCCGTTGACACAAATTAATGTCGAACTTGCAGGGAATAATGGTGGGTTGCCAAAATTCATTTGATTATCCAAACGACCTCCTACCATTATTATGCAGTCAGATTCATTGAAAGCAAACTTTGAAGGATGATATTGATGCACATCAGCGAGCCCTAGAAAAGCCTTACAACTTTCATTTAACAGTTTTTGGTGATACGGAACATTAAAAATTGGTATTNTGATTTCATCACCCACTTTCTTTAATAGCTCTTCAGTTTTTGACCACCATATCCCGTGTCCTCCAATAATTATGGGCTGTCTCGCAGATTTAATAATTTCAACTATTTCAGTTAGTGCTGAGGGCTCAGGCCATGCTTTATGGGTTTTTTGTTCTTTTCTAGCGAATGGACGTTCCATATCTGTGGGATTCTCATCAAAAGAAGAAAACATTATGTCTACCGGCATACTTAAATGAACTGGCCCCGGATATCCACTTGTTGCTATTCTCCACGCTCTATCAACAAATTCAGGGATTCTATTCCCATCCGTTATGGATGCACTGTATTTTGTAAGTGGTTTTGCGATAGAAACGTCATCGATTTCTTTAAAACCTCCTGCACCTTGCTTTTTTAGTGTAGATGAACCAGTCACAAAAATTACAGGAGATCGTTCACCCCAGGCCTCCATCATAGCAGGTATGGCGTTAGCAAAGCCCTCAGGTCCCACTAGACAGACAGAGGGCTTTCTAGAAAGTCTTGTATGACCATCTGCCAAATGACCCGCTATTTGTTCATGTGGACAATTAATTACCGGCACTTGATAATTCATAAAACCCTCGAGAGCTGGATTGCAAAAACCACCAGCTAGAGTAAAAACATGCTCTATTCCTTTTTCCTTAAAAGATTTTGCTAAAAGCTGTCCTCCTCTGAGCATATTACTATCTTTCATCCTGGTACTCTCCCCTATGAGCATAAACAATTTTCATTTTATCCATAGCGCTAACTCCTAGATCAGTTGACGCGAAAGGGCCACCGTGCAATTTATTCCCTTCGTCCGCTAATTCTTCGGTTAAGTCATCGGCAAAAATTTTACTTGCGTAAACCTCAGCATTATCCTTTGGCTTAAAACCGAGATGCCCTGAGTCTATGTTGCTTAGATTAGATCGATCATTGTCTGATACTCCATAAACAACTGAATAACCAGTGTGTGTGGTATCTATAGATCTCATAACTAATTGGATCAAATCATCATACGAAAGCCAACTTGTTAAACTCCTGGCTGTTGTGACAGGTGAACAAGTAGCAATCCTAAGACAGACAGACTCTATCCCACATTTATCAAAATACATTCTGGCCAAATTCTCTGTAAAGCACTTTGATAAGCCATAAAAGCCGTCAGCTCGATGAGGAGTCTTTGGTCGTAATGTTTTTGTTCTTTTATACATTCCAACTGCATGTATAGAGCTTGCATAGATTACTCGCTTACAATTATTCAGACGGGCTGATTCCCAAACGTTGTAGGAACCAATGAAATTTGGACCAAGCATTTCGTTAAATGGTAGCTCGTCCACTAAAGCACCAAAATGGCAGACGAATGAAACATCTTTAGTTATTTCGCATATTTGATCAAAGTTTGCTAAATCAGCTGAAATATACTTTTCATTTTTATTGAGCTTACCAATATTCTTTTTTATATCGGTTGACACCAGTTCAGTGCAAATTTTTGATAGTGGTTCTCTCAGGTAGGAACCCAATCTACCTCCAGCACCTGTGAGCAAAATCCTTTTTTTCATTTAAACCTCTAACAAAATATAATTATATACAAAACTGTTTTATTTTAAGACTCTTTTATCTCAAGCTCTCTTTTGATTGCCAAAACAGATGAAATAGTAGAAACAGTGTAAGGAACGAAAAAGGTTAAAAGAATTTTCAACCAATCAACCGATTTCATGTCTTGAAAGATTATCCTGTCGCCNTGGTTTATNAGGGCAAGAATGCAGCCGACAACGAGAGCAATTTTCATTGCTCGTCTTATTACGCTTTTTCTAAAGGCAAGATCGAAAAAACCATATTGTTTTGTTTTATTTTTCAAAAGTCATGTCCATCTAAAAATTTAAAAAAAGGCCACCATAAAAGTAATAATTAACAAATGTAGCTCCCAGAAAGCTTTTTTAAATGAACTCCGGATCGGGCAAGTTTTGAGACCTGAAACATGCGGTAACAGTATTTGCTAAAAGACAAGCTATTGTCATTGGACCTACTCCACCTGGTACGGGCGTTACACCGGCTACTAAACCAGCCATTTCACTAAAACATACATCNCCAACNAAAAAATGTTTTTCTTCACCTTNAATNTTTTTTGTCACNCGATTTATNCCTACATCTATTACAGTAGCTCCTTGCTTTACCCATTCTTTCTTTATCATCTCAGGTCTTCCTACTGCAGCAACGACTATATCAGCACTTGCACAAATGCTTTCTATATTTTTTGTTCGCGAGTGAGTTATGGTTACAGTGCAATTTTCTTGTAAAAGCAAATTAGCCATTGGCTTGCCGACTATATTAGATCTTCCCACAATAACTGCATTTTTACCTGTTAGATCACCTAGTCTATCCTTTAATAATAATAGGCAGCCTAACGGTGTACATGGAATCATCGACTTCTGGCCGGTATTAAGAAGACCAACATTTGATATATGAAAACCATCCACATCTTTTTTGGGATCGATTGCATTAATAACCTCTTGTTCATTAAGATGGTCGGGTANGGGGAGTTGGCATAAAATACCATGGACATTGGCATCTTNATTTAATTTTTCTATAAGGGTNAGTAGCTTATTGGCAGAAGTCGAAGCATCCAATTTGTACTCATAGGAGTTCATCCCTGCCTCTAAGGTTTGCTTCCCTTTATTTCTAACATATACCTGGCTTGCAGGGTCCTCCCCCACAAGTATTACAGCCAAACCGGGCGTTATTTTTTTTTTCTCTTTTATTATTTCTACNAAATTTTTAACTTTATCACGTAGAGCTTGGGAATATTTCTTTCCGTCAATNACTTCATTCATCAATTACCTCGATTCTTCTAAAACAGACCCTCAACATCACCTTTTTTATTNAGCATTATAGCTTCAGCGCTCGGAACTTTTGGTAGTCCAGGCATAGTCATTATTTCTCCACAAATAACAACAATGAAACCAGCTCCCGCAGAAAGTCTAACCTCCCTTATAGGTATTGAATGNCCGTTNGGAGCNCCCCTTCTATTAGGATCAGTAGTGAAGCTATATTGAGTTTTTGCCATNCAAATCGGAAGGGNGCCATATCCATCATTCTCCCATAACTGTAGTTGATCTCGNATTGANTTGCTTGCGAGAACCTCATCCGCTCTATATATTTTNTTTGCAATTTTCTCAATTTTTTCAATTAGAGGTAAATCATCTTTGTAAGTGTACGTGAATTTACTTTTGCNTTCAGCTATCTCAACAACTTTATTTGCCAAAGGTAAAATTCCTTTTGATCCCTCTGCCCAATGTTTGCATACGAATGCTTCCGTACCTTTATCTGCTACATATCGCCTCAAAGCCTCAATCTCTGCATCAGTGTCACTTACGAAGTGGTTTATAGCGACCACAACAGGAATACCAAATGATTTCACATTCTCGATATGACGACCCANNTTAGCACAACCTTGCTGTACTGCNTGAATGTTTTCTTTGCCAAGATCATTTTTTGACACAATGCCTCCATTCATTTTCATTGATCTTACTGTTGCAACAATTACGGCNGCGTCTGGCTTTATTCCTGCCTTACGACATTTTATGTTTAAAAACTTTTCAGCTCCCAGATCTGCTCCAAAACCTGCTTCGGTTACAACATAATTAGCGATTTTTAGTGCTGTCTTCGTGGCAATAACAGAGTTACAACCATGGGCTATGTTTGCGAAAGGCCCTCCATGGACAAAGGCTGGATTATTTTCTAATGTCTGGACAATATTGGGTTGCATGGCCTGTTGTAAAAGAACGGTCATAGCACCATCCGCTTTTAAATCTCTACAGAAGACTGGGCTTCTATCTTTTCTGTAAGCAACAATGATATCGCCCAACCTTTTCCTAAGATCAGCCAGATCTTTTGCTAAACAGAGAATGGCCATTACTTCGGAGGCTACTGTAATATCAAAACCTGCTTGCTTTGGATAACCGTTGGCAACGCCACCAAGGCTAGTCACTATGTCTCTTAAGGCCCTATCGTTCATGTCCATAACNCGTCGCCAAACAACCCTTCTCAGATCAATATTTTGTTCATTGCCCCAATATATGTGATTATCAATCATCGCTGCTAAAAGGTTGTGTGCACTTGTAATAGCGTGAAAATCTCCAGTAAAATGTAAATTCATATCTTCCATCGGGACTACTTGTGCAAGTCCTCCACCAGCAGCTCCACCTTTCATACCAAAGCAGGGGCCCAAAGAAGCCTCTCGTATACATATAGCAGCTCTTTTCCCCAAAGCGCAAAGCCCATCACCTAGACCAACCGTTGTTGTAGTTTTACCTTCACCCGCTGGTGTNGGGTTTACTGCCGTTACTAAAATCAGCTTGCCATTTTCATTCTTGTTTACTGATTTAATGAATTGATCAGTAATTTTCGCCTTATCATGCCCGAAGGGAATTAATTCTTCTTCTTCAATACCTAATTTTTTTGCTACATCTTTAATTGGAAGTTTTGTGGCTTCTCTTGCAATTTCGATATCAGATTTGACTTTCATTTCTTCTCCCTCTCAATTAAATATTTCTCGAAGATGTCTCTATAGATTTAAGGAATGAACCAGAAGAAGAGCTTGCCGAGAACAATATAAAACTTTTTTCCGTCACCCTAAATATAATCACATTTAAATGATCCATAACAGTTCTTTTGACATCACCGATATCAAAAACTTCTAATGATAAGTTAAGTGGGCAAATTCTTTCTAACATCTTTATAACGCGTTCCCCTTGCACTCTGATACCGCACCAACCTCCAGTTTGGTCGGTTACATAGAAAGACTGTTTTAACGAAATCAAGGNTTTCCTGGNAAAAGAAGAATTAGACGCAATACAAACTAAAAGTAAATCCAGTCCTATTCTGAAACCAAAAATGCCACTTTTATTAACAATTGACTTCTCGATATTCGGCATCGACCCTCCGAAGGTTTTCTTGAAATTGAGCTTACATTTCCTTTCACCTTTTAGTGGAATTGCTAAAGATATCAGGCTATCAAACTGATACTCCTCGATTTTAAAACCATTTATGGTTTTAGTGTAACCATTTAAAGGTGTTGTTATTTTGAGTACTGGGTTAGCCACGTTGCCTTGTTCCTTCTGGATCAATAAAATGAGGTGAAACTATTTCTACTTCTATCTTTTTATTTTGAAGTAGGTTTACAGCTAGTACTCTCTCACCTAATCGAGAATTTCCATTTTTTATGAAACCTAAGCCTATGTGGTGACCAAGGGTTGGAGAGTAAGCTACTGAAGACATCCACCCTTCATCATTTTCCATTATAGGTTTCTTGTCTAGTGAAATGAAGTGTGATCCTGCTTCTATCTTCTGCTTTTTGTCTACTGGCTTAAATCCTGACAAGATTACTATATCCGCGCTATTGAAGCCCTCTCTTTCTGATAATGTGTTTCCTATACTATCTGCTTTTTTTGATATCATTCTTGATAGGCCAAGGTTCTGAGCAGTTGTCTGCCCATTTATCTCATTGCCTGCAGCGTGACCTTTTTCAATGCGCATCACTCCTAATGCCTCAGTTCCATAAGGAACGGCGTTGAACTCTTTGCCCTCTGAGAGAAGTATGTTAAACAGAGANTCACCATACCTTGCAGGAACAGCGATTTCATAAGCTAATTCACCAGAGAAGGAAATTCGAAAAAGCCTCGCCATAACTCCACCACATATGGTTATCTCGCGACATGCCATGAATGGAAAATTTTTATTGCTGATATCTTTGGGGCTATCAACAATCTTTTGCAATAGCTTACGAGAATTTGGTCCCGCAACAGANTATTGAGCCCATGAGTCTGTAATAGAAATTAAGTGAACATCTAGATTTGGAAGAAGACACTGTCGAACAAATTCTAGATTTCTTAAAACCACATGAGCATTAGCGGTTGTAGTCGTCATTATGAAATGATTTTTGTCTAACCTAGCAGTGGTCCCATCGTCGTATGCAACCCCATCTTCTCTCAACATAAGTCCATAGCGCACTCTATTGATAGGTAAGTTCGCAAAAGCATTTGTATATACAAAATTTAAAAACTCAGAGCAGTCTTTACCTTGTATATCGATTTTTCCGAGTGTTGTTACATCACAAATACCGACAGAATTTCTCGTTTNTAAAACTTCTCTGTCAACACTTTGTCGCCAAAAAGTTTCTCCTTTTTCTGGAAACCATTGCGCTCTTAACCAATTTCCTGCTTCCACAAAAACTGCATTTCGTTTAGAGGCGCTTTTATGTGACGGTGTTAACCTAGTTGGCCTAAATTCCTTTCCTCTAGAACGTCCGGCAAAAGCTGATATAGCCACAGGAATATAAGGAGGTCTAAAGACAGTGGTCCCCACTTCAGCAATATTAGTTTCTTTCAATTTAGCCATGGATGCTANGCCAAGTATATTAGATGTTTTCCCTTGATCTGTAGCCATGCCTAATGTGGAGTAGCGCTTCAAATGTTCTACACTCTTAAAGCCCTCCTTAAAACTCAATTCTATATCTTTTTGCGTNACATCGTTTTGAAGATCAATGAAGGAATTGGAGGGATCTGAAGTNGTAACAAGATCAAGTGCGCAATTATANNGTTCTTTTGAAGAAGACAGCTCAATGGGNTNAGGTNCTNTATACCCGAGTCTCTTAATTAAAGATAAAACCACATTATTTGTATCAGGAATGATATTTTGAATTTTAAAGACTCCCCTAGCAGACCCCACAGGTGTGATNTCATCTTTTTTCCCATTGTCGGNTGATAGAAAGTTCTTGTAAATATTATCCCAAACNGGTTTGCCTCTCTTATGGCATGTTAAGTGAATGTTGGAGCTCCATCCTCCTGATACAGCGAGACAGTCAACAACCAATTTTTTCCCGGAACTTAATCTAATTGCTTTAATACCCTTTCTTCCATATGTTTTTATTATCCTTTCCCCTAAGAAAGATGGAATGTTTGAAGAGAGGGCTCTAATTTCCTTACGAGTATCAATGATTGCCTGAACTTCCAGACCAATATTTTTAAGATCATCTGCTGTTCTCCATCCATCATCATTATTAGTATAGACAGCAATTTTTTGGCCATAGTGGGCACCAAACCTATTTGCATAGGTCCTTANGGATCCTGACAATATTACACCTGGTCTGTCGTTATGAGGGAATGAAATAGAGCGTTCAATTGCTCCAGACGCCAAGATACAGTGTTTAGTATATATTTTCCAATTGATCTGCCTTGGCTTAGAATTTTTTTTCGAAATATGATCAGTTTTTTTCTCAAGGGCTGCAAATATTCCATGATCAAAAGTAGCATAGACAGAGGTTCTGGTTAATATGCGAACATTTTCTAATGTTTCTAATTTTTTTACTGCCTCATTAATCCAAATAGAACATTGTTTCCCGTTTATAAGTAGTTTTTCAGAATTTAGCCTACCGCCTAAAATAAAATCTTCCTCAATGACTAAAATTTCACGTCCCGTTTTGGATAGAAGTAGAGCAGACATTAACCCCGATATACCTGATCCGACTATTAGAAAGTCGCTATGAATATATCCCTTGTCATAATTTGATGGGTCTGCCTCCATAGATAAGCGCCCCAACCCAGCAGCTTTTCTAATTGCAGGTTCATATATCTTCTCCCAAAATTTTTTCGGCCACATAAAAGTCTTGTAATAAAACCCTGCCCCTAAAAAGTTTTTTAGCCAATCGTTAATAGCCATGAGGTCAAAGTTTACTGAACCCAAAAAATTTTGGCTTGAGGCCGAAAGTCCTTCAAATAACTCTATGTTGGTAGCTTTTGTATTTGGTTCTCTATATGGGCCATCACCAAGCTCTACCAATGCATTTGGCTCTTCAGACCCTGCACTAAAAATTCCCCTTGGGCGATGATATTTGAAAGATCTACCAACAATTTTAACATTATTGGCGATGAGGGCAGACGCCAACGTATCTCCTTTAAACCCAAAATATTTTTTTCCATTAAAAGTAAAAGATATTTTTTGCTTGTTTGTTATGGGGTGGGAGCTATTTCGCATTAACTTTTCTTTACAGTATTTCGAGCAAGCTCAACTTTTAAAATTTTATGAGTAATCGTGTTTCTCGTCACTACCAGCCAAGATCTATCTCCCTGTTCATGATACCAAAGCTCTTTATGTGTTCCTGCAGGATTTTTTCGAAAGTATCCATAATCTAGAAATTTAGTTTTTTTGTTTTTGCTTCGCCATTGTGGCCTATTTAATAACTTTGCATCACCCATATAAATGAATTCTGATGCATCTCTCGGCCCTAACAATGGATGGTCAATAAGCATCTTGTATCCTCTTATTAATGCAAATTAGGCTGGTTGCCTTGGCCTTTTTCGTCTATCAACCGCCCTGTTNCGAATCTATTGAACAAAAAATCTTTGGCTTTGTGATGAGGTCTCCCGGTAGCCAAAAGATGAGCATAGCAAAAACCACTGGCGGGCGTTGCTTTGAAGCCTCCATAGCACCACCCTCCATTAAAATATAGGTTTCTTATTGTCGTCTTATCAATAATAGGTGACCCATCCATAGACATATCCATTATCCCCCCCCAGGCTCTAAGAAGCCTAGCTCGTCCAATCATTGGCATGAGTGCTACACCTCCTTCACACACATCCTCAATTACCGGTAGATTTCCACGTTGTGCATATGAATTGTAACCATCGATGTCACCTCCAAAAACTAGCCCCCCTTTATTAGATTGACTCACATAAAAATGGCCAGCCCCAAAAGTAATTACTCCTGGAATTATAGGTTTTAATCCTTCTGATACAAAGGCTTGTAAAACGTGACTCTCTATAGGAAGATTTAACCCTAACTTTCCCATTAGTTGGCTTGATGAGCCGGCAACACAGACCCCGACTTTTTTACTTTTAATACTACCTTTTGTTGTTTCAACTCCATAACAACGTCCATTTTTCACTAAAAAGTTAGTTACTTCACAGTTTTCAATTATNTCAACTCCTCGTATATCTGCTTCTTTAGCATAGCCCCATGCAACAGCATCGTGCCTTACAGTTCCTCCTCTCGGTTGCCACAAACCACCTTTGATNGGGAATCTGGCATTTTGAAAATCTAAAAAGGGNACAAGCTTTTTAATGTCTTCAATTCCNAATAATGANGCATCTGCNCCTGACATAAGCATGGCATTCCCACGTCTAACAAAAGCATCTCTTTGGCTATCTGAATGGAAAACATTTAAAACACCTCGTTGACTTACCATGGAATTATAGTTCAATTCTTGTTCCAAATTCTCCCATAGCTTTAGGGAGAATTCATAAAAAGGTTGGTTTTGAGGTAAAAGGTAGTTAGATCTTATGATTGTTGTATTCCTACCTATATTCCCGGATCCTAGCCAGCCTTTTTCTAAAACAGCGATATTAGAAATTTTAAACTTACTTGAAAGGTAGTAGGCAGTTGCCAAACCATGACCACCGCCACCAACAATAATTATATCGTAATTTTTTTTAGGGTTTGGTTTCCTCCACAAAGGTTTCCANCCCTTGTTTCCTNTNAATCCTTCCCATAAGACTTTNAACCCAGAATATTTCATTATTTTGCTATTTTTGTCTAACTAAAACAACTTTATATCTTGTATGGCTATAGTCTAGGTCAAATAGGCATAGTTTCAAAAAATATTGCATAAAAAGAATAAATATATTCAACTTTGATTTTAGAAAATACTGGTTATCCATTAATATATTAACTGAAAGGTAATATAAAAATTAAGTTTCTTGTGATAAATCATGTCCCGGAGGTAGATCTTGGATCCTATGAGGAATTCTTCAANTCTGATAAACACGAATTTGAAAGNTATTATTTCTCTTCTTTANGNACCCCACCNTCTGNAGATGAATTTGATGCTTTGTGGGTTATGGGTGGNCCTATGAATGTATGGGAAGAAGATAAATATCCNTGGCTAATACAAGAAAAGCTATTTATTAAGAATTGGGTTTTGAACTTAGAAAAACCATTTTTTGGTATTTGTTTAGGGCATCAGTTACTTGGTGAAGCTTTAGGTGGCTCCGTAGTGAAGTCGAAAAATCCTGAGATCGGTTTCAAAGAGATCTCTATAAATCGGAAAATACATTCAAATAACTTATTGAGTGAATTTTCNGAAGATAT
The DNA here is from genome assembly GCA_002703515.1 of Paracoccaceae bacterium. Lineage (GTDB taxonomy): Bacteria > Pseudomonadota > Alphaproteobacteria > Rhodobacterales > Rhodobacteraceae > CACIJG01. The sequence continues at coordinate 17,089 of NZSE01000018.1, forward strand.
GCTTGTTTTGCAAGGTCACTCAGCTGAAATATCCAACTTACCCAACAAAGAAGTATCAGTACTAGCATCCTCAGACAACTGTCCAATTCAAGCGCTTTCGTATTCAAATCATGCGTTCTCTGTTCAGTTTCACCCAGAAGTTGTCGATGAGACTATTCAAAAGTGGATTTCTATCCCAAAAATAAAACAAGATTTNGATAAAGCGNTCGGTCANATGGGTATTNCCGAAATCATGCGCTATCAAAACAATAATAGTTTGCGGCTTATGAAAGGGGCAGAGCTTATTTACAGAAAGTGGCTGAAACTTATCAAAAACAATTAATTGATATTTTATTCNAGAGATTTATAAACACTTAACTCGAGCCAGAGTTTCTCTGCAAGTTCGTTAGCATCACCAATTCTCAACGAGAGGCCTCGGGTAATGGCAACTAATACAGGATCTGCTTCGTCCAATTTTTTCTGGAGGTTGCCCCAATCAATCTCGTATACAATACAGTCGGTTTTCGCTTTAGCGGTAACTGTTCTTGGAGAATTGATCACTCTTCCTACCTCACCAAAAATTTCGCCCGGTCCTAGATTGCCTAATTCTAGTCCATGTTTAGATCGGATGCTAATATGGCCGCTGTGGATCAAATANACATTCTTTGCCTCATCTCCAATTGAGTAAATCACATTGCCTTCATTAAATTTTAATTGTTTATGTTTAAATTTTGGTAACAATTCTTTACTTTTTNGGNTTACGTGACCTTAAATAATTTCCANTCACCTTCTACGCCTTTTAAACTATAATCACCTAACTCTTCTATTGCAAATTCGCTGCGACCTAGCAAGTCTCGCAAATTCTTGGAGATTACAACATTGCCACTTTCACATCGGTCCAAAATTCTAGAGGCAATATTTACTGCAANCCCAGTGATGTCTTCATTTCTCCAAACAATTTCTCCAACATGTAGACTGCACCTAATGTCTAATCCAATATTCTTCATNTTCTCAATACTAACTTTGGCACACTCTATTGATCTTACTGGACCATCAAAAACAGCCAAGATACCATCCCCTGTATTTTTTACTATTCGACCACTATAATTCTTAACAGCATCTTCCATTATCTTATCATGCTTATCTAATTTTTCAGACCACTTTTCATCGCCCATATCTGTCATTTTAAGTGTTGAATTCTCAATNTCAGTAAAAAGAATAGTAGCAAGACTTCTATCAACNGCTTTATTTTCATTCCCTGTTTCTGAAAAAAATGATTTCAAGTCTTTAATTATACTTTCTCTTTCCTCGTGCCATGGAAGATGGCCTCCATTTGGATACTCTATATATTTTGCCCCGGGTATATTATCCGCTAAATATCGTCCATTTAGCTTCGATATTGCCACATCATCCCTTGAGTGCATTACAAGGACAGGCAACTTTATATCCGGTAAGCTAGCGCGGATATCTATTCTAGTAAGTAGTTCAAGAACGCTTTCGAGTGTTTTGGGGTTGCAGACCATTCGCTCTAATTTTGCAAAGCTTGATTGTTTTTCTGGCATTCTTTGAGGACAGAATATATATCCGGAGCTCCCAGTGCCCCATTTTTCTAAAAGATTTTCCTTCATTTTTTTTGCCTCAGGCATCAAACGATAATCATCTGATTTGGTAAATCTAGCTGTACCGCCAAATACTGCTACCGATTTTACCTTTTGGGGATACGTCGCAGCATAAATTAAAGATATTGATGCTCCCTCCGACAGTCCTAATAAAAAGAATTGATCCAGTTTCTCTGCTTTTACAATAGATGAAATATCATCCATTCTTTCTTCAAGGTTGGGCGCAGAAGCGTCTCTATCAGAGAGGCCTTGCCCTCTCTTGTCAAATATTATAACGCGAAAGAATTTGCTTAAGGCTCTTATCCAAGCAAGGTAATCTTGGTCTTCAAGCCCGGCCTCTAAATGAGAAATCATCCCAGGAACATATACAAGTGTATCTTCAGATGATCCCCAAATTTGATAAGCAATAGTCAGACCACCGGACTCGGTATATTTCAAAGTGTATTCTTCGCTCATTATTAACATAATAATGAAACTTGAGCCTAAGCGGTAGAATAAAGTCTATTTACGTAAAATAATTAGTTGAAAAGCTGACGGTATTTTCCTAAAACAATCGCAGGGGGATAATTGTTGTAGAAGAAAACTATTACCCTGGAGGTCTGGCCTGACACTTTATGCTTTACTTGGATATGCTTTAGTTGCTCTTGTGGTGACATTGTTCATAAGACCCTTTATAAATATAGAGAGATCTATCTTTGCTTATTTTGCTCCCTTCGGCATTGTATATATAGTGCTCTTGTTTTTTGCTCCGACAAACAATTTCTCGGTGGGCTGGCATAGGTATATTGGTATTAGTATTGGTGGATTACTACTTCTACTTTTTTATTTAAAGGTGAGAAGTTATGTAAACAAAAAGAAGTATGAAGAAGAAATGGCAAGAGCAGCCATGGAAGAAGCCGAAAACTCATGAAAATATTGCAAAAAACTGGATGTGGGTACAAGTGATCATAGATTTAAAAAATATTACTAATGACCCCGCGGTTGATAAGGTTTTAACAGCGCTGTGCTCTAGTGCAATAAAATTAAATAAAGAAATCTCATTAAGTGATTCCGGAGGGGGCCATAGAGTTTTAGTGGGGCTGAACTCTGATGGAGATAGTCAGAAACAGCTCGACGTTATTGCTGATGATATTTTTTACAAGTCATTAGAAGCTGCAGGAGTAGGGTTTTATGCGTCAGAAGAGCGCGAGGCTATCGAGATGCTCAACAAAGCTGGGAATTTAGGAGTAGCGATCGATCCTCTGGATGGATCGTCCAACATTGACTGTAACGTTTCGATTGGAACAATTTTCTCAATTAAAGAGATTAAAGATAAAAATAGACCAGAAGATGATTTCTTTGTTTTGGGAAGCTATTTAGCTAGCGGTTATTTTATCTATGGACCACAAACGTTATTGGTATTTACTGTTGGAAATGGCATCTTTAAATTTTTACTCGATGGTGAACTTAACCAGTTTATCTCCGTGAAATCTAATTTAAAAATACCTGAACAAACAAAGGAATATGCTATTAATAGCTCGAACACTAGGTATTGGCCAACCCCTGTAAGGAGCTATATAGAAGAATTAATTGATGGAGCCACTGGCCCACGAAAAAAAAATTACAATACCCGCTGGGTTGCTTCTTTAGTAGCAGAGACCCACAGAATACTGGAAAGAGGAGGAGTGTTTCTCTATCCTGGAGATGATAGAGAGGGCTACTCTGAAGGCCGGTTAAGAAAAATATATGAATGCGGGCCTATAGCATTTTTGGTTGAGCAAGCTCTTGGATTAGCAACAGACGGTATCGATCCGATATTGGGATCAACTGCAAAAAGCTTACATCAGAGAACTCCCTTTGTATTTGGCTCAAAAGAAGAAGTTGAAACCATAAAAAAGTTTTATGAAGATCCAAAGAGTGCTCATGAACCTCTGTTTAGAACAAGAGGGTTATTTAATAGGTAGCTATAATGAGTATTAAACATCCAATAATATCCGTAACAGGTTCTTCAGGCGCTGGAACATCAACTGTAAAGCATACTTTCCAACAGATTTTTAGAAGAGAGAGTGTAAAAGCGGCAACATTAGAGGGTGATGCTTTTCACAGATACAACAGAGTGGAAATGAAAAAAGAATTAGAAAAAAGAAATACTAATGGAGGTGCAACTTTTTCCCATTTTTCGTTCGAAGCAAATTTACTACAAGAGTTAGAAGAGTGCTTTAGAAATTATAGTGAAAAAGGTAAGTGCCGTTATAGACACTATGTACATAACGCCAAAGAAGAAGAGCTTTATGGCGCAAAACCAGGAAATTTTACGGAATGGCAACAGTTTGATGACAGCTCAGATTTACTATTTTACGAAGGTCTACATGGTGCAGTTGTTAGTGAGAATCTAAATATAGCACGATATGCGGATTTAAAAATAGGGGTAGTACCTGTTATCAACCTTGAGTGGATACAAAAAATTCATAGAGACAGAGACTCAAGAGGATATAGTACGGAAGCTGTCACAGATACCATATTAAGAAGAATGCACGCATATGTGCATTGTATATGTCCTCAATTTACAGAAACGGATATTAACTTTCAAAGGGTACCAGTAGTTGATACATCAAACCCTTTAGTTGCTAGATGGATTCCGACTGCTGATGAAAGTTTAGTTGTTATCAGATTTAAGGACCCTCATGGGATAGACTTTCCCTATCTCGTTTCTATGATTCACGATAGTTGGATGAGCAGAGCAAACTCGATTGTAATCCCTGGAGGAAAACTCGATTTGGCAATGCAACTTATTTTAACCCCTCTGGTAGGGCGATTGGTCAATCAATCAAAAAGAGCGTTATAGATAAAAATTTTTTAGCAAAACAAGGAGAAAAAATGGCTTTGATTACTTTGCGACAATTACTAGACCACGCAGCTGAGAATGAATATGGTGTTCCAGCTTTTAATATTAATAATATGGAGCAAGGGTTAGCCATACTGAATGCAGCACAAAAAACAGAGTCCCCAGTTATTCTTCAAGCAAGTAAAGGTGCTAGGGCTTATGCTGGAGACATAATGTTATCTCATATAGTAACGGCACTCTCAAAGATGTATCCTGCAATACCTATTTGTATGCATCAAGATCACGGTAATAATGAGGCAACCTGTATGACAGCTATCAAGAATGGATTTACTTCGGTGATGATGGACGGTTCTCTTGAGATCGATCAGAAAACTCCCGCTTCATACGAGTACAACGTCAATATAACAAAGAAAGTTGTGGAAATGGCGCACTGGGTTGGTGCATCGGTAGAAGGTGAACTCGGCGTGTTAGGAAGTCTAGAGACTGGCGAAGCTGCTAAAGAAGATGGTTCGGGGGCTGAAGGGAAGCTTGACGCTGATCAGCTTTTAACAGATCCAGATCAAGCATTGGATTTTGTTGAAAAAACAGATGTAGATGCGCTAGCCATTGCCTGTGGAACAAGCCATGGTGCTTACAAATTTAGTAGAAAGCCTGATGGAGATATTCTAGCAATGGATGTTATAGAAAAAATTCATAAGAAAATTCCAAAAACGCATTTAGTGATGCATGGATCTTCTTCTGTGCCTCAATATCTTCAGGATTTAATTAATGAGAATGGCGGTGAAATGAGCCAAACTTACGGGGTTCCAGTTGAAGAAATTGAAAGAGGTATAAAATCAGGCGTAAGAAAGATAAATATAGATACAGATTGTAGGATGGCTATCACAGGTCATTTCAGAAAAATTGCAAAGGAAAAACCAAGTGAATTTGACCCCAGAAAATTCGCAATCCCTGGGATGACTGCAATGGAAGAACTATGTGCAGACAGGTTTGAAAGATTTGGAACTGCAGGACATGCAAATAGAATTAAAGCCGTGCCTTTGGACAGAATGGCACAGAAATATGCTAACGGAGAATTAAAGCAAATTTAATAAATTGTAAGGAGAATTAAATGCCTGATGGTGATAAAAAAATAGATGCTAAGACTCGATATTCTGCAGGAGTNCTGGAGTATAAAAAAATGGGTTATTGGGAACCTGACTATGAACCAAAAGAGACTGATATTATCGCACTTTTCAGNATNACTCCCCAAGACGGNGTAGACCCTATCGAGGCAGCTGCAGCTGTTGCAGGTGAAAGCTCAACAGCAACTTGGACAGTTGTTTGGACNGACAGATTAACTGCCTGTGAGAAGTACAGAGCTAAGGCTTACAGAGTTGATCCTACTCCTAATAATCCAAATGAATACTTTGCATATATTGCATACGAATTGGATCTTTTTGAGCCAGGCTCGATAGCAAACCTTACTGCATCTATTATTGGAAACGTATTCGGCTTTAAGCCTCTAAAAGCACTTAGACTTGAAGACATGCGTTTACCTGTTGCTTATATAAAAACTTTTCAAGGCCCAGCTACAGGTATAGTAGTTGAAAGGGAAAGATTGAATTGTTACGGGAGGCCTTTGTTAGGGGCTACAGTAAAGCCTAAGCTTGGACTTTCAGGAAGAAATTACGGTAGGGTTGTTTATGAAGCCCTAAAAGGTGGGTTGGACTTCACTAAAGATGATGAAAATATTAATAGCCAACCATTTATGCATTGGCGGGACCGCTTTTTATATTGTATGGAGGCGGTCAATAGAGCAAGTGCTGCNACAGGCGAGGTTAAGGGAACATATTTAAACGTTACCGCCGGGACAATGGAGGAAATGTATAAAAGAGCAGAGTTTGCAAAGGAACTAGGATCTGTAATAGTTATGATAGACTTGGTTATTGGTTACACTGCTATTCAGTCTATGGCTAAATGGGCAAGAGATAATGATATGATTCTGCATCTTCATCGTGCCGGTCACAGTACTTACACAAGACAAAAAATACATGGTGTATCCTTTAGGGTAATAGCAAAATGGATGAGGTTGGCCGGGGTGGATCATATCCATGCAGGAACCGTCGTTGGAAAGCTTGAAGGAGATCCCGCTACAACGAAAGGTTACTATGATATTTGTAGAGAAGAGCACAACCCAGTATCATTAGAAACGGGGCTATTTTTTGAACAGGACTGGGCATCGTTAAATAAGGTTATGCCTGTTGCTTCTGGAGGTATTCACGCGGGGCAGATGCATCAGTTGATACATTATTTGGGAGAAGATGTAGTATTACAGTTTGGTGGTGGCACAATCGGCCATCCACAAGGAATAGCAGCTGGCGCAACGGCAAATAGAGTGGCCCTAGAGGCAATGATTTATGCAAGAAATGCTGGAAGGGATTATTTAGCTGAGGGCCCTGCAATTCTTGCNGAAGCTGCAAAAAATTGTACTCCTCTCAGACAAGCGCTTGATGTCTGGAAGGATGTGACTTTTGATTATGCATCAACAGACGCTCCGGACTTCGTTCCAACAACATCAGTATCTTAAGGAGAAAAAAATGAGAGTTACACAGGGAACCTTTTCATTCTTGCCTGATTTTTCGGATCAACAAATTCACGAGCAGGTGCAGTATTGTATCGATAAAGGCTGGGCGGTAAGTATAGAATATACAGATGACCCACACCCAAGAAACACATATTGGGAAATGTGGGGGCATCCAATGTTCGATAATCCAGATGCTGCGGCAGTAGTGTATGAATTGAATGAATGCAGAAAAGTTTATGGTTCGTATTACATAAGAATTATAGCATTTGACTCAACTCCTGGATGGGAGTCAATTAGATTATCATTTATAGTCAACAGGCCTGCTAATGAACCTGGATTTAAATTGAATAGAACAGAGGTAAAGGGAAGAAACATTCAATACTCAATGACACCTTACTCTAGTGATAAACCTCAGGGCTCAAGATATAAATAGGGTTAAACCATGAAAAGTGAGGACAACGAACAAGATCCACAACAGACTGTCTCTGAAGTTAATTTGAAAGAAGAATTTCAGTTAAGTGGAGTAGGTGATATTCTATCGGAGCTTGATAATGATCTCATTGGTCTGGAGCCTGTGAAAACAAGGATTAAGGAAACTGCCTCTCTACTATTAGTCGATAAGGCAAGAGAAAAGCTTGGTTTAGTTAACGAACCGCCCACATTGCATATGAGCTTTTCTGGCAATCCGGGTACAGGTAAGACTACTGTAGCTCTTAAGATAGCCAATCTACTTTTTCGTTTAGGATACGTTAGAAAGGGACATTTGGTAAGTGTCACAAGAGATGATCTTGTAGGTCAGTACATTGGCCATACTGCACCCAAGACAAAAGAGGTTCTTAAGAAAGCTATGGGAGGCGTTTTGTTTATTGATGAAGCCTATTACTTGTATAGACCTGAAAACGAACGAGATTATGGTCAAGAAGCTATAGAAATATTATTGCAAGTTATGGAAAATAATCGGGATGACTTGGTTGTCGTTTTAGCAGGCTATAAGGATAAGATGGATAAGTTTTTTGAAAGTAATCCCGGTTTTAGATCGCGTATTGCACACCATATAGACTTTCCCGATTACTCAAATGATGAGCTTTTGAAAATTGCCGAGGTAATGGTTGCAGGAATGAACTATAAATTCAACCCGGAAAGCAAGCAAGCTATGGCGGAGTATATAGCATTAAGGAGAAAACAACCGCACTTTGCTAATGCACGTTCCATTCGGAATGCTCTTGATCGTGCTAGGTTGCGTCAGGCGAATAGAGTTTTCAATGACTCAAAAGGACCAATCGGGGCAAGCTTTCTAAGTCAAATTGAAGATGTTGATATTAAGCAAAGTAGAGTTTTTTCAGGAGGGATAGATAAGTAGTTTAATCTTCGCTATAGGGATCAAATACATCTTCATCTTCGTCTTCAATATCAAAATCTTTTTTGGTTTGAAGAAATACATTTCTGGTAGCTAAATAGCTGTCTGCAGAATTATACAAAGTTGCATCTATCATAGGAGCGAACTCATACCTTCTTTGGAAAACATTCGCAACCTCTACGCCCAACATTACAATGCCATCGATACCTGCAGTGATTGGCTTTGCTGGATTGAGTACGTAATCAGTTATTAAACCTACCGATCCTCTAGCTGAATTAGGTCCAAATAGTGGAAGTTCAACATAAGCGCCTCGGGGTACGCTAAATGACTCGAAGGTTTCGTCGAAACCAGTAGATTTAGGATAAATATTCCACATAGATGCTACGTCTATCAGTCCTCCGATTCCCAATGTTGAATTAATTATGAACCTACTTAGATCAGTTCCAGCACCACCCAAATCTCTTTGAAAAATATGATTTATAAATCTTCTCGGCTCATTTAAATTTACTCTAAAGTTTGATATTGGTATGCGAATGAATTTCGGGACATAAGATCCATAAATATTTGAAGATGGTCTTATTGCGTATCTGTCAACGCCTTTATTAAATTCATGGGTTTTCCTGTTAATATTCTCGATGGGGTCATAAGGCTGACTTTCCATGAAACCCTGCGACAAAACTGATGAATTTATCGATAATACCGCTAGCATGACTTGCAAGCATGCGATAATTTTTGTCAAAATTTTTATCAAAATATTTTTCCTAAACTACTGAAACGAAAATAACTTTACTACACAGAATCATTAGATATGAATACTCTAGTTAGAATTTTTATAATACTGAAACAAATATGGAAAC
>NZSE01000019.1 GCA_002703515.1 Paracoccaceae bacterium
AAGGGTTATCCTACGAAACCAAAGAGTGGTTGTGAACTCAACGATATTTTTAATACAAAGCACGAAAATGCATTGAAAATATTTCATGCTGGTACATATCTCGAAAATAACTTCTTGCGAAACTCAGGAGGACGGATCTTTAGTTTTACGGTTAGAGCCAAAAATTTAGAAAGCGCGAGAGCCATTGTTTATAGGCAACTCAATGAGATAAAAAACAAAAATATTTTTTACAGAACAGATATAGGCAGGAAATAAGTTAAATTTGTTTCTCTGGCATCTTTACTATTAAACCTTCTAAGTCTTTGGTAATAGTAATTTGGCAAGTTAGTCGAGACGTTTTATCATCAGGAGAAAAGGCAAATTCCAGCATATCACTTTCCATGTCTTCTTTTTGGGGAAGTCTATCAACCCACTCATCATCAACATAAACATGACAAGTAGAACAAGCACAAGCTCCTCCGCAGTCTGCTTCAATACCTGGTATATCATTGTCACGAGCACCTTCCATTACTGTGAGGCCTTCTTCGACGTCTACAATATGTTCGGTGCCATTGAATTCTATGTAAGTTATCTTAACCATCAAAAATGCACCTTAATATTATTTTTTTAATTATACAATCCAAAATTTTATCTATTCAAAACAAAAAATATGTTCTATTTTTGTTCTCATGAATAATCTACAAAAAAAAGATGATATTTTGACTTGTTCTGAATTATCTTCTCTTAAAAATAACTCATTTGCATCAGTAGCAGGGTTTGTAATTGTTAAACAAATGCCCTCTACTGCAAAAGGAACTGTCTTCCTAACATTAGAAGATGAAACAGGAACTTCAAATGTTATTTGTTGGAATAATGTTTACAGGAAGTTTAGAGATCAAATTGTGTTCTCTCCGTTTATACTGGTACACGGACAGCTACAAAGAGAAAATGAAGTTTCTCACCTTATAGCCAAAAATATAAGAGATATCTCAAGTCTTCTCAAACTTATTCCAAGTATAAAACAACTCTAGACTATTGGGTTGGCAAACCAATAAATCTCCGCATGCCGTTTCTGAGTATTAGCATAAGTACAGATGTTTTCTTTGCCTTTTTTGCTTCTTCGTTGAGTTTATAAAGCTCATCGGTAGAGGAAATCTTAATCCGGTTAACCTGAATAATAACATCTCCTTTTTTTAAACCCTTATCTTCTGCAACAGATCCTGGTTTTACATTCACTATTACAACCCCTTTTATATTTTGATCAATACCGAGCTCGTCTGCTACTTCTCTATCGACGTTGGACAAAGTCATTCCTGCAAACTCTACTTTTTTTGTTCTTTGCCTTTCTGGTTGACTTGAAGCAATGTTATCTTCNAATCGCCCAAGCTTTACNGACAANGACACTTCCTTCCCATCTCTCAATACTTTAACCAATACCTTCTTACCAACGGAACTATCTCCAACTATCCTGACAAGCTCTCTGGTATCTTTTATTTTTTTACCATCGAACTCAATAATAACATCTCCAGATTTTATGCCTCCATTTTTGGCAGGCCCCTCAGGTACGTCGGTCACTAAGGCTCCATCAGTTTTCTCAATACCAAGTGCTTCAGCAACGTCTTCAGTAACATCTTGTATNCTGACACCAAGCCAACCTCTTCTCGTCTCACCAAATGCCTTAAGTTGGTCTATTACCTTTTCTACGACTGCCGATGACATTGAAAACCCTATGCCTATTGATCCTCCATTNGGAGAGAGTATCGCAGTATTAACACCAATAACGTCACCATCCATATTAAAAAGTGGTCCTCCTGAGTTTCCTCTATTTATAGCTGCATCAGTTTGTATAAAATCGTCGTAGGATCCACTTAAAGCCCTNCCTCTTGCGGAGATAATACCTGCAGAGACCGAAAAACCCTGACCTAAAGGATTACCTATCGCTAATACCCAATCCCCCACTTTGGACTTGTTGCTGTCTCCAAAGCTAACAAACTTAAGTTTATCTTTAGCCTTAACTTTCAAAAGCGCTATATCAGTTTTAGGGTCCGTTCCAACTACACTTGCTTCCATTAAGCGCCCATCAAAAAACTCGATTTCTATNTGGTCTGCATTTTCTATAACGTGATTATTTGTTACAACATAACCATCAGATGANATGATAAAACCCGATCCCAGAGCAGTACCTCTTCGCTGCCTCCTGGGAGAGCCGTTTTGCTCTCTATCCATAAAATCTCTAAATAAATCCTCAAATGGCGAGCCAGGGGGAAGTTGTGGATTTAGTTCCTGTCTATTCGGCACTGTTGAACTAGTAGTGATGTTGACNACTGANGGACTTAATTTCTCTACTAGCTCGCTAAAACTGTCTGGAGCCCCCTTACCATAAGATATGGTATTTAAAATAAAAAATAATAAAAAGCAAACTGGTAAAAAAGCATATGAATAAAATGTTTTTGCAGGGGTTTTTCTCAAAATGTTCATTATTTTTCCATTCTAAATATCTGTTACTCCAATAATTATTATTCCAATTGCCATCATTACCAAACCGATTCTCGATAGCTGTTTATTAGAGATGATCGAAATTTGACTCAGGGTTTTTTTAATTCTCTCCGGTATAATTGCCAAAAAAAAACCTTCAAATGCGATTACCGAGCCAAGCGCAAATAGAAGCTTCTCAATCACTCTTTTTCACTTTCCTTTATATAGTCAAAAAATTCGGAATTTGGACTTATGACCATTGTTGTATTTGAACTTGTCATAGACTGTTCGTATGCAATCAATGATCTCGTAAAAGCATAAAACTCAGGATCTCTACCAAATGCATCAGCAAAAATTTTAGTAGTCAAGGCATCAGCAGTTCCTCTTATTATTTCCGCTTCCTTTTTTGCCTCGGATACAGTCTCGACAGCTTTCCTATCTGCTTCTGCTCTTACAATTTGAGCTGCCTCCTGACCTCGCGCCCGCTCGTCAGCTGCCATTCTTTCTCTTTCAGCCTGCATCCTTCTAAAAGTAGCCGCCAAATTCTGTGTAGGAAGATCAGCTCGTTTAATTCTGACATCTACAATTTCGACGCCTAAACCTTTCGATTCTATTTTTGCACTCTCTGTTATTCTCGTCATTAACTCGATCCTGTCTGTAGATAAGACTGCATTAGAGGTGACAGACCCTAGCACTTCTCTCAATGCTGCGTTTAAAATTCTTTCAAGGCGACTCTCTGCCGTAACTATGCCTCCGGTTCCTACGGCTTGTCTAAATTGTACTACGTTTATAATCCGGTATCTTGCAAACGCATCCACAACCAATCTTCTGTCATCAAGAGGCGTTACCTCGAGTGGCATAGTATCCAGAGATAATATCCTGTCGTCGTACCTGACAACTTGCTGAATGAATGGCAACTTGAAGGCTAAACCTGGCTCTTCTTTTACATCAGCTACCTGCCCAAATTGTAGAACAAGAGCTTTTTGCCTTTCGTCCACCACAAAAATAGACGAGTAGGCTATAAAAGCTGTGACCGCTATAACTATTGATATAATTCGTAAAGCCATTAATTATTTCCTCCTGCTCTTAGCTGATTGAGAGGGAGATAAGGGACTACTCCCTGTTCACCTCCAACATTTTGATCCAGTATAACTTTGTCTACTTCACGAAAGATTGACTCCATCTTTTCCAAATACAATCTTTTTCTTGTCACATCTTTTGCTTTTACGTACTCTTCATAAACGGACACAAATCTAGCAGCTTCACCTTCACTCTCATTAACTACTCTAGCTTTATATCCTTCAGCCTCTTGAATTAATTGAGCTGCCTCTCCACGGGCTTTTGCAAGCGCCTGATTTGCATAAGCATCTGCTTGCTTTTCCAGAGTATCTTTTTCTTGCTCTGCTGCTTGTACNTCTCTAAAAGCATCAATAACCTCTGTAGGCGGATCGGCTTTATCGAAGTTAAGACGAACAATATTTACNCCGCTGTCATAACTATCNAAAGTGGTTTGAATTAATGTTCTAACCTCNGCACTAATAACTGCCCTATCTCTATTTAAAATTGGAGCGAGCTCTGACTTNGCAATAACTTCCCTCATTGCAGACTCAGACACAGCTTGAATAGTCTCTCTAGGTTGCGCCAAGTTGAATAAGAATTTTGCTGGATCTGCTATATTCCAAACCACTGAGAAATCAATATCAACAATGTTTTCATCTCCAGTGAGCATAAGCCCTTCGTCTTGATTAGATGATCTATTGCCTACTCCAATATCCTCGGTATTTTCTCTTGTAACAGTCAGCACTTCATGTGTTATAAATGGCCATGGGGCGAAATTTAATCCTGACTCACCAGTTCGGTAATATTCACCCAGTAAAAGTTCAATTGATTTTTCTTCTGGTTTAACAGTGTAGAACGAAGCATAGGCCCAAAAGAGTACCAAAGCTAACCCAATTAACCCATATGACCCTTTTCCTATGCCAGGTGATTTCTGACCTCTACCACCTCTGCCACCTGATCCACCACCACCGAGAAGAACTTTAAGTCTTTCCTGGCCTTTTCGTACCATATCATCTATCTCAGGGATAGATGTGGGCCTATCATCTTGAGGTCCTTTACCACCGCTGCCGTTACTATTACCCCATGGGCTCTTGTTTTCAGAATTTTTTCCTCCACTCCAGGGGTTATCATTGTCATCATTCGGCATAATTATTCCTTTTCACATAAAAAACTGCTGTTTCGTATAAATGCTCATTAATTTTAGAATTTCAAGAGTATATCATCAATTTAAAGTAACTAGTTCTTCTGCCGCAGTCGGATGCACCGCACAAGTTGCATCAAAATCATTTTTTGTTGCCCCCATTTTAACAGCCACAGCAGCAACTTGTATGAGTTCAGCAGCTCCATCCCCAACAACGTGAATACCAAGAATTTTATCTGATTTTTTTTCTACTATCATTTTCATAAGTGTTTTTTGCGGGTTGCCTGATAATTGATTTTTCATTGGCTTGAATTCGGTCTTAAAAACCAAGAAATGTTTACCTTTATTTTCTGCCTCTGTCTCTGACATGCCAACTGTTCCTACCTCAGGCTTAGTAAAAACAGCTTTGGGAACCAAGTGATGGTCTGGTTTCGTTGGTTTGTTTTTGAAAACAGTGTCCACAAAAGCAATGCCATCTCTTATAGCTACTGGCGTCAGGTTTAATCTATCAGTAACATCACCAATAGCGTAAACGTTTGATATATTTGTCTGTTGATAATCATCAACTAACACAGCACCTTCTTTTAAATTAATACCTAATTTTTCAAGTCCTAGATTTTCGATATTTGGTTTTCTACCTGTAGCACATATAANTTCGTCNGTTATTANTNGTTTTTTGTCNCCCAANGTCACTGTAAGTCCATCTGAAATTTTAGTAATATTTTCNATTTGAGACTTNAGTATAACCTTAATACCTTTATCNTCTAATCCTCGCTGTACCATAGATTGAACNTCGTGATCAAANCCTCTTAACAAATCTTCTCCTCGATAAATTAGAGTAACCTCAGAACCCANNCCATTGAAAATTGATGCAAATTCACAAGCTATATACCCAGCACCATAGATAACTATTTTTTTTGGTAGATCATTCATCATAAAAATATCATCAGAAGACTTTGTTAGCTCCACACCNGGAAACTCAGGTTTATTTGGCTTGCCACCGGTTGCTAAAAGAATATGTCTTGCTTTTATAATCTTCTGATTATCAAGTTCAATCTCNTTTAGCCCTATCAATTTTGCAAAATTTTTATGAACTTCGACACCAGAGTTTTCCAGATTTTTTTTGTATGCTGCCTCTAACCTGTCAATCTCTTTATCTCTAGCTTCCACCATCTGCTGCCAATTAAAATGTGGGTCTTTAATAGTCCACCCATAACCTTCACTATCAGCAAAATATTGGCTGAATTCTGAGGCATACACCATTAGCTTTTTGGGTACACATCCTCTTATTACACAAGTACCACCAACGCGAGAGCACTCAGCAATACCAACACTAAAGCCCTGAGCGGCAGCTAGCCTTGCTGAACGGACACCTCCTGATCCTGCTCCTATAACAAACAAGTCATACATTCTAGCCTCCTAAATCACTTTACAGCTTCCATCATCATTACCAATAATAATTTTAGAAGCCATATNTATAAATAAACCAACTTCAACNACTCCAACAATTTGAAGNAACCCNANNGATAACGTCTTTGGGTCTAAAATTTCATTTAAGTGCAAATCAAGAATGTAATTATGCTGATCAGTTACGTATTTATTTGTTGCAGATCGTCTGAAAGTAACTTTAGGCATTTGATACCCTAGAGTAATTAAAAATCTCTCAATGGCCTCTTTTATCCTTTCAGAACCGAATTGAACCACTTCAACTGGCAGGGGAAACTTTCCTAATTTGGAAACAATTTTAGAGGGGTCAACTATTATGATGAACTGCTTAGAACAACTTGCTACAATTTTTTCCATCAAAAGGGCACCACCTCCCCCTTTAATTAAGTTGTTTTCGGTATCAACCTCATCCGCTCCATCGATAACAACGTCAAGTTCATCCACTTGGTCCAAAGCTACAATATTGATGCCAAGACTTGTAGCAAGGCTAGTTGTTTCACTAGACGTTGACACTGCATTTATAGGTTGGCCTTTTAGAATATAAGTTTCATGAATTTTGTGTATGAGAAAGTTTACTGTTGACCCAGTACCTAATCCAAATATTTTCTTAGGATTTATAAATTCCATAGACTTAGCAGCTGCAATTTGTTTACTGGAAATAATTTTTTTCTCCGTCTTTTTTTTAAAAATTACAATGAATTGTAAAAAATATCTAGGTGTCGACTAGAAAATATACCTAGCATTCCTGCCCCTTGGTAGGATATTCTTATGTTTTCACTTATTGATATATTGGAAGTTCCGATTTTATCCATTGGTGAAAAGTTGAGATTTTCAACAGGATACTTCAGACCAACTGCTTGAACTGTTTTTATTTCATTTAGAGGAAATAAAGAAACACGTGAATTAATAGGGAGTCTAATGGAAAAGTCATTCGGCATGTGAAAAATAATATCTCTTTTCCCAACCAGAAAAATGCAGCGTCTAAGCTTCACAAGCGATGAACAAACAGCTAAAAAGTGGTCTAGTCTTTGNTCCATAAAGCCTAATGCAATAATTTTTTTTGACTTAATAACAGAAAGACACTTATCAAAATCAGTTGAGTCTTGATCACTCATTTTTATTAACTCACTCCCTTTTTCAATCCACTTTTCTGGAGAANCTATAGAGTCTAAATCGCCNAAAATNTATTTTGGCACTGAACATTCCGGAAGAAAATTTGCTCCTCCATCAGCTGCTACTATATCATCGGTAAGAGCTAAGCTTCTCGAGAGAAGTTTTTTGGAGAANCCTGCACCACCTACNAGTGTCACATTCNCTTTTAATTCAAGTNTTTTTATCAATTTATTCGACATAGTAAAGGCANCTGACTTTTATCTTATTTATTTTTNGTTTGTTGTCCTACTCCTTTGAAGAGAGCTTTGAAAGGCAATGCCCATAAAACACCTGCTATGACGTACACTAAAAGCTCTACAACTAAGCTTGGTCTTTCAAATAAAGCAAGGATGTTTAAAACCAAAACTATGTAAAACGGTAACCAAAGTAATAAAACAAGAATTGCTAGAAATTTTTTTAATCTGTAGGAAAACATCTTTGTGCTTTAGTTAGACTGGAAAGGGCTGTTTATAGTAATTGTTTGATTTCTCTCTGGTCCCGTAGAGATAATAGAAACTTTGGACTCTGTTAACTCCTCAATCCTTTGAATATAGATTCTTGCATTTAAAGGCAATTCACTCATTTTTTCTAACCCAACTGTGCTCGTGTTCCAACCGTCGATCTCCTCATATATTGGCATGAGTTTTTTGGTTAAAGATGTAGTAACAGGGAAATCTGGAAGCTCGTCTTTGTCAACCCTATATCCTGTACAAATTTTTATTGTTTCAAGTTTATCTAGAACGTCTATTTTTGTTAACGCCAGACTCGTTACCCCATTTAATATGCAACTTCGTTTAACGAGGGGAGCGTCAAACCAACCACATCTTCTGTCTCTACCTGTCACTGTTCCCTTTTCATTTCCCTCTACCGCCAAATAACGTCCAATATTATCAGTTAGTTCAGTGGGCATTGGACCCTCTCCTACTCTAGTTGTATATGCTTTGGTAATCCCTAACACAGATTTAATTTTATTGTGCGCAACACCACTTCCAATAGCTGCTGCTGCTGCTATTGTTGAAGAAGAGGTTACAAATGGATAGGTGCCAAAATCTACATCGAGCATCGAACCTTGCGCTCCTTCAAATAAAATATTTTGATTTTTTTTAATTTGTTGGTTAAGAATTTTCCAAGCAGGCTTTATAAAAGTTTTAATTTTTTCACCCACTTGCGTTAATTCATGAAAAAGTTGTTCTTCATTTATATCAGGAGCGCCCAGCCCTGCCCTCAAAATATCATGGTGTACTTTCATGTTTTTTAATTTTCTTTTTATTTCATCGGCGTTTTGTAGATCACCAGTCCTTAATGCTCTTCTACCAACTTTATCCTCATAGGCTGGTCCTATTCCTCTCCCTGTAGTTCCTATTTTTTCTTTCCCCGCTCTTTTTTCACGCAAAAGATCTAGATCTTTATGAAAGGGTAATATGAGTGGGGTGTTTTCGGATATGATTAGCCTTTCGCTTCCGATCTTTATCCCTCGCGAGCTTAATTGCTCAATCTCTTCTAGCAATTTCCATGGATCTAAGACAACTCCATTTCCGATTACCGCGATCTTATTTTCTCTTATGATTCCTGAAGGTAAAAGCGAAAGCTTGAAGATTTTATCACCAACAACCAATGTATGACCAGCATTATGCCCTCCTTGGAATCTAACAATAGTATCTGCTTCAGAGGAAAGCAAATCGACAATTTTTCCTTTTCCTTCATCTCCCCATTGAGTACCTATTACAATTAAATTGCTCATTGCCTACCTAATCAAATGTCAAAACTTAACGTTTTTGCTTCTTTTACACCCTTGAGACGCTTTATCTCTTCCAAATCCCTTGGATCTATATTCTCATCGATCCCTAATAGAGCAAGTGCCAGCCCAGCTTTTTCTTTTCGTCCTAAAGAAAAAGTTGCTATGTTCACTTTCATCTTTCCCAAAGTAGTTCCTAACAACCCAATAAAGCCGGGGGTATCTATATTCGATGTATATAACATAAATTTCTGCGGCATTGTATCCATATCAATTCCATTTATTTGGATAAATCTGGGTTTCCCATCAGAATAAACGGTACCGGCGACAGATCTGATAGCCCTCTCCGTTTTAACAAGTATTCTGATATACGAGCCAAATGCTCCCTGTGAGTCTTTTTTTATCTCACTNATTGAAATACCTCTCTCGCGTGCAAAAATCAAAGAAGACACCAGGTTGACAGACCCAAGCCCAACAATAGGATTTAAAATTGAGGCTACAATTGAGCAAGTTAGTGGACGCGTATTAAGTTCCCCCACCGAGCCAACGTATTCAATATTTATCTCTTTTAGACCCGACTCGATAACCTGACCTATAAAACCACCTAATACATCCGAGACTTTCACCCAAGGTTTAAGTAATGGTGCTTCAGCAGCAGAGATAGAAGGAGAATTTATTGAATTCGTAATAGCTCCCTCTCGCAAGTAATCTGATATCTGTTCAGCAACTTGGACAGCTACTTTGACTTGCGCTTCTGAAGTAGAGGCGCCAAGATGTGGCGTGCAAACGACATTTTCTAGGCCAAATAACGGGTTATCCAAAGCTGGCTCTGAGTCAAACACATCGAAAGCGGCAGCGGAAATTGATTTTTCTTTCAAGGCATTTGCGAGAGCTTTTTCATCCACAAGACCACCTCTTGCACAGTTAACGAGAATAGCTGTACTTTTCATTTTTTTGATCAAGGAGGCATTTATGATGTTGGTAGTTTTGTCAGTCTTAGGTATGTGTAATGAAATTATATCACTTTCGGTTGCTAGCTCTTCCAATGTCTTAACCCTCTCTATACCGAGGCGTTGAACCCTTTCATCAGTTAAAAAGGGATCGTAGGCCTTGACTTTAAGTTTTAGCCCTAAAGCACGATCCGCAACTATAGAACCTATATTCCCTACACCAATTAAACCTAAAATTTTGCCAGTTAATTCCTGTCCCATAAACCTAGACTTTTCCCACTTTCCTTTTTGTGTTGATTGGTCAGCTGCTGAAATTTGTCTAGAAGCAGCAAAAATCATAGCCAATGTATGTTCTGCAGTAGTTATCGCGTTGCCATGGGGGGTATTCATTACCACAATACCTTTAGACGATGCGGCTTTGATATCAATATTATCTACACCTATTCCTGCCCTGCCTATAGCCTGCAAATTTTTGCCTTTATTAATAACCTCTTTAGAGACTTTGCTTGCAGATCTAATTATCAATCCAGTATAAGGTTCAATTACATCAATAAGGGTATTACTTGTCCCACAATCTGGCATGTAATCGTATGCTATATTATTTTTTTGGAGAGTTTCGATAGCCCTCTGTGAAATCTTATCGGAGATAAGTACCTTATATTCTTTACTCATTTTTACTTAATCCCCTAGTACGTTGATATAATTTCTTGAAAACACCAGTCCAACCAAGGTAATAAATTCTGAATATCATCGAGGTTGACTGTTGCCCCACACCATATTCTTAAACCTGGCGGAGCATTTCTGTGCCCTTTTATATCAAACGCAGCGTTTTCCGCTTCTAGCAGCTCAACAAATTTTTTAACAAAGTGAGTTTGTTCATCTTTATTTAGTGAAACAATTCTTTTATCTGAAAACTTTAAGCAGACTGATGTATTTGACCGATTTGTGGGGTCACTAACGAGATTTTCTATCCAAGGGGTTTGATCGACCCAGCCTTGTAAGCACTCAAAGTTTTTATCACTTCTTCGAATTGTTTCTTTTAACCCGCCAATTTCCTTTATCCACTTCAAGCTATCTAGTGCATCAGCAACACAAAACATTGATGGTGTGTTTAACGTTTCCCCTTCATAAACTCCTTCTATCAACTTACCATTCTTAACAAGACGAAATATTTTTGGGATTGGTCGTTCCGGATAAAATGTCGAAAGACGCCTGATAGCATTCGGGCTTAAGACAATAACCCCATGCCCTCCTTCACCTCCAAGGACTTTTTGCCAAGAAAAAGAAACCGCATCAAGCTTCTCCCAATCTAACTTCTGAGAAAAGACTGCAGAAGTAGCATCACAAAGCACAATTCTTTCTTCATTCTTTNCAATCCAGTTTGAATTTGGAACGCGAACTCCAGACGTGGTTCCATTCCAAGTAAAGCAAATATCTGAATTATTCGACACTTCATTAAGTTTAGGCAAATCTCCNTATTCTGCTCTTTCAACTTTGCAAGCAGNTAAATTTAATTGATCGACTGCATCCTCTGCCCAATCATTACCAAATGACTCCCACACTAGCATTGTAGTCTCATTCTTGCCCAATAGTGACCACATCAACAGCTCAAAAGCTCCNGTATCAGAACCTGGTACGATCGCAANTTTATAGCCTTNAGGNAGCATTAAGNACTTCNCCTGTTAAATCGATNAANGTTTTNATCTGCTGAAGAGGTTCTTTTGCTCTNTGAGATCGTCCNAGATAGGCTANTTTCTCNACAGCATTTGCACTCCACCCTGGCCTCTTCGGGCAAGGCCCTGATGAGAANAAAGGCCTCGAAGGCTTTAGCANTGGCTTCTTTTTCATAACTATCTAGTTTTCATTGAAATTNAATATCAAGGATTGGCCCTAAGCTCCCTCTTTTTTCAATATTGAAACGCAAGTGTCAACAGTTTCTTTCAACTTATTCTCTTCTTTGTGCTCTACCATTACTCTTATTACATTTTCGGTCCCTGATCTCCTAATAAGGATACGACCTTCTCCTCTCAATGAGCTTTGCAACTCTTCCAACCTATTTCTAATATGTTCATTTTTCTGAAAATCGTTGCACTGGTCCGCATCTATATTAATTAAAGATTGAGGGAACGGATTAAATAAATCGAAAATCTTGCTTGCTTTTTTTTTGCTTTCTACCAAAACACTCAATACTTGCAATGAAGTTATCAACCCATCACCTGCATCGGAATAATCTGACAGGATTAAATGTCCCGACTGCTCTCCACCTAAGTTCAACCCCTCCCTATTCATGCATTTTGAGACATTCTTGTCACCAACCTGCGTACGAATTAAACTNACCCCAATTTTNTCTAAGTATNGCTCNAGGGCGAGATTAGACATNACTGTNGCTACGACNGTNCTTTTATTCAATAAATTCTTTTNCATCCAGGCTCTAGCNAGNAGTCCAATNACCTGATCNCCNTTNGCTAATTTTCCCTGTTCATCTATAAATAAAACTCTGTCAGCATCTCCGTCNAGACAAATTCCTATATCTGCGCAGTTCTCTAATACAGCTTTTTGTGCTTTTTCTGGTTTTGTAGANCCACANTCCTCATTAATATTGAAACCATCTGGTGTCACNGCTATAGATACTACGTCNGCACCNAGCTCTCGCAANATTTGTGGTAAAATTTTGTATGCGGCACCATTNGCNCAGTCNGCTACTATCTTCATTCCACTTAAGCTCAAACTGGTTGGGATAGTAATCTTTGCAAATTCTGTATAACGACCAAGAACATCATTTATTCTACTTGCTCTACCCAGACCATTTGGAGCCACTAATTGTGGTTTGTTTTTAATCTCTTTACTTATCTTCTCTTCGGTTTTTGTATCAATCTTCAAACCATCTTTATCAAAAAATTTTATTCCATTATCATCAAATGGATTATGGGAAGCTGAAATCATAATCCCTAGATCTGCTCTTAAGGATTTTGTTAAAAAACTTACTGCGGGAGTAGGCAAAGGTCCCAGTAAGTTTACTTCCCAGCCCATAGAAATAAAGCCAGCTGTTAGCGCGTTCTCAACCATGTAGCCAGATCTTCTGGTGTCTTTACCTATAAGAACTTTTGGAGATGATATGTTTTTTCCTATCACATGACCGCATGACAAAGCAATCTTCAATATTGTTTCGGCATCAATGGGATAACTATTTGTTTTNCCCCTTATTCCATCAGTTCCAAATATATTTTCTACCATTTCAATGAACCTTTTTAATTTAAAGTGTTCCAAACTTTAATTGCATCAGCAGCCTCTTTTACGTCATGTACNCTTACAATATTTACACCCCTATTCAGAGACGCCAGCATCGCTACAACAGAGCCTGTTAGTCGTTCTGAAGGATCCCTTTCGCTAATTATTTCACCAATGAAACTCTTGCGTGAAACACCTATCATAACTGGTAGTCCTAATCCAAGAAACAAACTTATTTTATTAATTATTTCCAAATTATGATGAAGCTTTTTTCCAAANCCAATGCCTGGATCTATTACTATTTTTTCTCTTGGTATACCTNTAGATTGAGCTTCCGCAATCTTCTCTTCAAAATAATCATATATATCAAGCAGTATGTCGTCGTAATAGGGCATGTTTTGCATATTTTCTGGAATTCCTCGAGAGTGCATCAAACATATCCCAGCTCTATGTTTTGCTACGACNTCAAACATCTNTTTATCAAATGATCCTGCTGAAATATCATTAACGATAGTAGCTCCTGCTTGCAATGCTTTTTCCGCAACCATAGATTTTCTTGTATCGACAGAAATTATAGCCGAAGGGACAGAGTTTTTTATTTTCTCTATTACTCCCATTATTCTTTCTATTTCTATAGTNGNTGAGACTTCTTTGGCTCCNGGTCTAGTTGACTCTCCTCCTATATCTAAAACGGTGCATCCAATTTTTAGCAGATGAAGTCCTTTTTCAACAAACTGCTTTTCTGTAAAAAATTTCTCTCCATCGTAAAAGCTATCAGGAGTTACATTCAAAATCCCCATAACTGCCGGCGTCTCAAAACTTAAACCGAGCATGGAAATTGGTTTTGACGTGAATCTATCTAGAAACTCTTCTTTTACCTCAGAGGTAGAAATTANTCTTGGTTTTTTATTACGCTGGATAACTCTAAATGAATTAAAGACTGTGNTACCACCCTGAATTCTGTAAAATTTTTCAAATCCGCCNGGAACATAATTTATCTCTGGGAAAAAATATTCCATATTCAAACTAGATTTTTTTCACAGTAATCTGTTAATTCAATAAAACTATCGAAACAAAATTCAATTCCGTCTCTTTCAGCAGTTTTAGGAGAGTACCCCTTCTTATGGAAAAAAAAGTTTGCACCAACAGCTTTGGCTAACAATAAATCAACTTCAGTATCACCTACATAAAAATACTTTCCACCACCTAACCCATTGACCGAATGATAAAAAACTTTTGGATCAGGCTTAAGAACTCCCGTGCTATCCCCATAAGCAAATCCATCAAAGTATTGATAAACGTTAAGTTGCAACAAAACTTTTTTAGCACTGTTTTCAAACTTTTGGGTGCAAACAGTCAATTTTATTCCATGATTTTTTAAGACTTCTAGCAGTTCCACTACTCCTTCATACAGATAACATTCCTTAACGGGATCTTCGTAGTATCGATCTTGAAAAACCTTAAAATAAAAGTCTAATCCACGATCCGGAATTCCCCCAGTAGCAATTAATAGCTTTTCAACTTGTTTTTTTGTTCCTCCACCNATAAACCCCTTATANTCTTCTATCTGTATCGGCTCTCTTCCAATAGATNCCAAAACGTGGTTACCAGCATTTANAAGCGCTGGAGCAGTATCAGCCAGGGTACCGTCTAAATCAAAAACAAATATTTTATTTTCTACCATTTAAAAATTACCTGGAGCAATATTTAACGATCACACCTTTTTTGTTAATATCTTTTGTTAAAACATCAGATAATTTATCTTGTTCGAATAAGTAGATTTCTTTCATTAAAAGCTCTTTAGTTAAATGACAGGCCATATTTAGGGCAAACTTGTTATTTAGAAACATGTCCTCTTTAGAAAATTTATAATTGTCTGTTGGACACCAAATACAATTTACTCCTTCTTTTAACAAAAAAACGACTTCAGTTTTATTTCGTGCTAGTTGCCAATCTTTAAATTTTTTACTGAGCCTGTAGGCGTTCTGTGCAATAGCCATTGTGAGTATTTCTGTATGCGTTACGGAATCCATTTCTGAAAACTTATTGAAAATCTCGGGTAAGCACATAATCCAAGTCATTTTTGAAGAAGAAAAAAAATTCTCTAAAGTATATATATTTTCAGACCTCAACATCCAATTAGAAATAAACAATAGACCTGCATTTGGGACCCTAGTTCTGATAACTAAATTTCCACTATTTAAAGCATTTATATTACGTTGTACTCTTTGCATCTGCGCTTGGGTTCTACTTATCTGAACGCCAAGCTTACCAATACCTCTATCTAGCTTTTCTATGCGCACTGTGGCAGTAATAACGCTTTGAAGACATAGACACGAAAGAGCTATTTGCTCCGCTAAAGTCTCCAGGAGCGCAACTCTTTTCTGATTAATTTCATCCTCAATAATTTCAATAATATTGTCATAAGACAATACGCGGTCCACATCATCATGCATTTCATAATTATTGGAATTCACTTCCAAAATGACGTTGAAGGAAACTCTTTGTTTTACACCATATTCTGACTGGAATGCACCAATATCGATCTCTCTAATATAATCTCTTACTAGAATATAATCTTCATTTTCCTTCCTCTTTGCAGCTAAGTTTTCAAGATCTTTTTTCTTAAATTCTTCGTTAAACAACCGGTACTCCTAATGTGTTGAAAAATATATCATTATTTTTTGTAAAATATATGCCTACCGATTTTCCTAGTCTTTTTAAATTTTTTTGACCAACTAGGGCTTACTTCGGATGCATGAAAAAAAGTTGCTCCATTTGTCACGTCGGAAAAAGCACCATTCAATATCATGGATGAAAGTTTAACTATTCTTCTGTAGGTCACTTTGTCATAAATTAGCTCTAGTTTACCGTCACAATTGTAAGAAAATTGACAAGCATGTCTCCTATGTGACCCTTCAGAAACGACTCCACAAATAGTACTTGGAAAATGACTAGAGTTTTTGCGGTTAATAATTACATCAGCTACTGCAATCTGTCCCTCTATCTGTTCGCCCCTTGCCTCAAAATATAAAGCTTCGGATAAGCATTTTAGTTCCCTATTCATCTTTGGCATGCGCAGACTATCAAGGGCTTTAGTAGAAAAGAAAAGTTTTTCACTATTTTTTGTTAAATAAGCTCTATCATAAGTNANTAGACCCGATATTTTTGTTAGATAATTGTCGTCAATGTTATCCAGGTGATTCATTCCTTCTTCAATTGTTGTTTTCAAGTTTACAATCGATTGCTCGAATCTGAAACTATCTTGTTTCAAAACATTTGAATTCAGCTGAGAAAATGCAAACTTTGTAAAAAGGAGAAAAATTAGTGTTGAGATGAGAAATACTAGATTTATTTTCGAAAGTGACTGTTTCATTATTAGATCCTATTCAAATTCAAATTTCTAATCCTTGATTGAGCAGCCGCCAGCCTTGCTATCGGCACTCTATAAGGTGAACATGATATGTATTCAAAACCAACAGACCGACAAAAGCTNATAGAAGATGGGTCGCCACCGTGCTCTCCACATAAGCCAGTTACTATCTTTGAATTTGTGTTTCTAGCTCTCTGAACAGCTATTTTAAGTAATTCGCCCACTCCCTCAGTATCAATTGTTTTAAAGGGGTCGCTACTAAAAAGTCCTTTTTCAACATACTCTTTCATAAATCTGTTAGAATCATCTCTGCTCAAGCCGTAAGTCATTTGAGTTAGATCATTGGTACCAAAACTCAAAAAATCGCATGATTGGGCAATGTCACCTGCTCTTAACGCAGCCCTAGGTGTTTCAACCATCACTCCAAGCTTGTATTTAAGATNTACAAAATTATCTTTATTCAGTTGTGCAAATACCCTGCTAATTCTCTCTCTAACCAAATCTACCTCTTTATTAGCAGAAATTAGAGGAATCATAATCTCGGGGTTCACTACCATTTTATATTTCTTAAAAACCTCAATTGCTGCTAGAAAAATAGCTTGAACCTGCATGTCATATATCTCGGGAACCATTACTCCCAGCCTCACACCTCTAGTACCTAACATTGGATTGAATTCAGATAGGTCTTTTATTCGATCAGATAATTGTTGCTCAGTTATTGCCATAAGTTTTGCTGTCCTCTGAATTTCTTGTTGTGAATTTGGAAGAAACTCATGAAGAGGTGGATCCAAAAGCCTTATCGTTACAGGGAGACTCGACATCTCTTTAAAAAGATCAATAAAATCTTGTTTTTGTATTGGCAAGAGCCGTTCAATTATTGTATTTCTTTCCTTATCACTATCAGTGAGGATCATTTGTCTAACAAGATTTATACGATTGGAATCTGTGAACATATGTTCTGTCCTGCATAAACCGATTCCATCTACTTCATAAAATAAGGCTACTCTAGCTTCCTCNACCGTATCTGCATTAGCTCTTATTTGAATATCACAAAACTCTTCAGCCCACTGCAACAGGGTACTAAATGTGCTAGTAGTTTTTGGTGGTCTTAATTTTACTTTTTCTAAATATATGGCACCTGTAGATCCGTCTATTGTAATTTCATCACCCTCTGATATTACACTGCCATCTTCTAAAACAAGTATTTTTTCCTGTTCCTTGAAAGCCACATTTCTTGCTCCTACGATGCACGGTATTCCCATTGCCCTGGCTACAACGGCTGCATGGCTTGTCATCCCTCCCTTTACAGTTAATACACCCCGTGACAGCGACATAGCATTTATGTCTTCAGATATAGTTTCGGTTTTTATTAATATTGCATCGGTTTCCGTTGAGTTGTATTCAATAACCTTGTTGGTGGACATAGCTACCTTTCCAGAGGCAGCTCCTGGGCTTGCTGGCACCCCTAAAAGTGCTACTCTTGGTTTTATCTCTTCTGGAACTGAGGGATGAAGAAAAATATCAAGATATTCTGGGTTTATGAGTAAGAGACCATCTTCTTTTTCAATTATATTTTTCTTAACTGACGAAACAACAAACTCAATAAACTTGTTTTGAGGTAATTCTATATCCTTCAAACCAATCAAAAATAATGTATCTCCCTCTAACAGAAAATTTACCTCCAACGGTGAGTTAACTTTTTTTGTTAAAGTCCTAATTAAATTTTCCAATGAGTTTTCTTCGAATAGTTTATTAACCTCTTTTGCATTTATAAGTATGTAAGAAGAATGATTACTTTTATTATCTAATCTGTAGCACTTTAAGCTCGATCTTCCTGTTTTATCATCAAAGTTCTTAACCTTAAAATATTCTACTGGGCTACCTGTAATACCAGAGTGCATTTCCTGCAGAATTATTGGAATTGACTCCTCACTATTCCTGCCGCTGACTTCCCGGAGAATTTTTTGAGTCGGACTTATCCAGCTTTTATATATTGAATTTATTACCGCTATTAATTGCTCCGCAGTACTTCTTGGGAAAACAGACCCAGTTTCCAAAGAGATCAATTGCTTTATCCTGCTTATCTTGTTAAAAACACTCTCCCTAGAAACACGTTTCTCACTTTTAGAAATTTCTAACAGCCTGCGTAGTTCGTCGCAGTTTTCAAGATCTAAATTATAAATGGTCAAAGCAAACACTCTAAGAAAGCTTATATAAATAGCTGATGCATTCGTGACCCCTACCCTCTTTATAAGAACGTCAAAACTTTGATTATCTAGCCCAATGTGGAGAAACTGCTCGCTTTTTGTGAAGTGGCCTAAAACTGGACTAGGTCTGATTGCAAGCAACTTATTCTCAAAGTGTGAGAGGATTTCAGTTGGAATACTTTTTTGCTCATAAATTTCTCTAACTAACTCACCAGAAAGAAACACCGTATCAGGGACATAAAACTGCCACTTTTTAGCCAAGCTAAGGTTACACGCTTTACGCCCAAACTCTTCGACTTTTTTATGACCATCTGGTATCTCGTTGAACAAATATCTTGGGGTTAAGATCATGCTATTCATTTATTGTCCAATTCAGAAAAGACTACAACACTATCAGTGGTTTCGCTGATTTTATTCAATAATGAGTATCTTAAATTTTGTAGCTCCTTATCCTCACAATTAACCTGAACATTATCAAGAAACTGATTCACAGGATTAACCATAGACCCCAGCGACAATAAAGCCTTTTTAAAATCTTTGTGTTGTAAACTCTCCTCAACCTGTTCTTTGATTAACGCGAGTTGTTTTTGTAACGTTTTATCTTCCTCAGTTGCGCGCTCTTCAAAGGTTTTTTTCTTAAAACTTACGAACTCCTTTTTAGAGCTTAGCAAATTAAAAACTCTTTTATATACCGCTAAAAACTTTACCCCAGATACAGAAGAAATGAATTCNGTTATCTCAGTTATCAATCTTGGCAATATAGGCAAGAAATCTAGCTTATATTGCTTGACTACCGCCTCTACTACCTTTTTTTGATAATTTTTTTCTATCAGGTAATTTATTATTCTTTCTTTTAAAAATAGTTGCAAATCAGACATATCGAAATTTACTTTCGTTAAATCAATCAAATAATCTAAGTCAACATCTAATTTGTTCTCTAATATTATTCTTATTATCCCTAAGGAAGCCCTTCTCAACGCAAATGGATCTTTGTTTCCAGTGGGCTTAATACCAATTTTCCAAAGGCAGGTTAAATACTCAATTTTGTCGCTAAGGGCCATTATAATTGAAAGTGATTGTTTTGGAACCAGATCGTTGGAACCCACCGGTAGGTAGTGATCTCTAATTGCGTCAGAGACTAATTTTTCGTAACCCTCAATTTCTGCATAGTGGGCTCCCATTAAACCCTGCAAAGAAGGAAACTCCGTGACGAGCTCAGAGACTAGATCAGCCTTGATAAGTGTTGCAGCTTTTTGTACCGCATCCTGTTCCAAATCAAATTTTCTGGCGAGTAATACAGCAATTTTTATTATTCTCTCTACTCTATCATACTGAGAGCCTAACTTTTCATGAAACCTCACACTTTTTAACTTTTCGTTCCAAGCCCTCATTCCATGAACTTTCACTAAATTAAGGTCATTTTGATAAAAGAAAATCGCATCTTTTAGTCTTGAATTTAAAACACGCATGTTGCCAGAGAGAATTGTTTTTTGCTTGTCATTAGTTTGAAGGTCAGCAACCACCAAAAATCCTTCAACTTTTCTGCTTGCACTGCTTCTTAGAGAAAGGAATTTTTGGTGCTCTCTCATCGACGTGATTATAACCTCTTCTGGTATCGAAAGTAATTCTTTAGGAATCTCACCCAATATAGGAATCGGAAATTCTGTTAAGCCTACGATTTCGTCTAAAAGTTTGTCATCCTCCACTAGGTAAAATCCTCTTGCTTCGGCCTGCTTCTTACCTTCTTGCACGACACTTTTTCTTCTGTCCTGAGGTTGAAGAATAACTTTACCTTTTAGCATCTTTTCTCGGTAATCATCAATTGAGTCAAACTCAAAAAATTCTGGATGCATTACTTGGTGGGCTCTGGTAACGATACCTGAATCAATACCTCTTACACTCAGCGGCACCCTTTCTCGGGTCTCATTTTGAAAAAGTACAGCCACTATGCCTCTAAGCGGTCTAACCCATTTTAGCGAATAGTTGTCTCCCCAGTACATAGATTTTGGCCAATTAAATTCTTGTATAATCTCTGTGAAAATACGAGATAATATTTTTGACAAGGATTGCGCACTTGCCTTTACGGTATAAAAGTAAAAGTCACCTTTTTCTGTTTTTTTCTCTTTTAATTCACCTCTCCCAATCTTATTTTTTCTCAGAAACCCTTCTATTGCATTTTCAGGTGCTCCTAACCTTGGACCACGGATCTCTTGAATGCTTTCATTTACTTTGGTTGATATATTTTCTAAAGTAATACCTAATCTCATTGGCGTAACGAAAGGTTTCATTTTCTCAACTATCAAACCATTTTCACCAACCTTCTTTAAAGTTAATCTTTCCAGTTGACGTATTGCGGGCGTTTGCATTTTTGCAGGTATCTCTTCAGAGATTAATTCCAATATAAAATCGTTCAACTCTATTCTTTCATATACTTAGCGTTTAATTGCCTCCAACGATAACTTGTTCCATCTGGATAAATAGCTATCACATTGTCGATACCGTCAAACTCTTCCTTTTTAAATAAAAAAGCAGATGCTTTACCGTCCGCTAAATCTTTAGTTATACTTTCAGCATTAAAACACTTGAACCAAAAAGGTGCTGTCAGNGGGGTCGGTTTCTTGTACTTAGGGAGATCAACATCTTCCAACTTATCTACAACAAAGCATTCTCTCAGTTTTAAACCTGAACTTTCAGAGTCTATACCTTGGTAATTTGAAATTTCATACCTCTTATTTCCAAATAAAATCTTTTGCTTTACATCTGTTGAGTGATAATAGGCATAATTTTGAAAGTAAAACAACGCCACAGTGAAAATGATCACGCTACCTAAAAATAACAGAATAAAACGTTTCCCGTTCATTTATGCTCTCGATGAAACTTCGTTTATATAAGAATCTGCACACAACTTTGCTAATGTTCTTACTCTGCCGATATACACTTGTCTTTGAGCAGTAGAAATGACACCTCTTGCGTCAAGTATATTAAATAAGTGTGAAGCTTTTATGCACTGGTCATATGCCGGAAGTACAAGCTTATTTTTTCTATCAGAAGATTTTCTTTTTAGGTCTCCTATTCCTAGGATTTCTTTACACATTTTTTCTGCATCATCAAAATGACGAAAAATAACTTCTGTGTTTGCTTCGCTAAAGTTCCATGCACTATACTGCTTTTCAGCCTCCAAAAAAATATCAGCATATTTTAATGGCCTTTGACTATTTGGCGAGTTGTAGGGTAAGTCCATCACAGCGTCACACTCCAAAATAAACATTGCAAGTCTTTCGAGTCCATAAGTAATCTCTCCCGTGATTGGCTTGCAATCATGCCCACCTACCTGTTGGAAATAAGTGAATTGACTAATCTCCATACCGTCACACCAAACCTCCCAACCCAGTCCCCATGCGCCAAGAGTAGGACTTTCCCAGTCGTCCTCTAC
This sequence comes from Paracoccaceae bacterium, assembly GCA_002703515.1. Classification (GTDB taxonomy): domain Bacteria; phylum Pseudomonadota; class Alphaproteobacteria; order Rhodobacterales; family Rhodobacteraceae; genus CACIJG01. The sequence goes on from NZSE01000019.1 coordinate 22,179, forward strand.
AAATCTGATGTCGTGAACCCGGTTATCTATACCCAATACTCGTAAGCTTTCTAAATACATTTCCTTCAGTGTGGTGGGTGAAGGCTTAATTACAACTTGAAATTGATAATAGTGTTGCAATCGATTTGGACTATCTCCATAACGGCCATCAGAGGGTCGTCGGCAGGGTTGTACGTAAGCGGCTGACCAATGATCTGGGCCTAAACTTCTAAGAGTTGTAGCTGGATGGAAGGTTCCTGCTCCCACCTCAAGGTCGTAAGGCTGGAGAACCACACAACCCTTGTCAGACCAAAAATTCTGTAGCAATAATATGATTTGTTGAAAACACTCTGGCTTTTGCATTAGTGAACTTTTTTCATTTTATCCGAGCTTGTGGCGTGTAAAAATTTTTCAGCTTATGGATGCCATAAACTCTTTCTTCTTTTCTAAATCATTGAGGATGATACCGGTAAAGTGCATTGTTTTCATGGCTGATCCCTGTTTTTTTATCCCTCTTGAACACATACAGTGGTGTTCTGCTTCAACTACAACCCCCACCCCCAAACAATCGAGGTGAGTTTGTAAAGTATTACCTATCTCGGCAGTCATCTTTTCCTGCACCTGTAAACGTCTCGCAAACATCTCAATTAGTCTAGCGAGTTTTGATAGGCCTACTACTTTATTATTTGGAATATAGCCAATATGAACCTTTCCTATAATCGGCGCAAAGTGATGTTCGCAAAAGCTTTGGAAGCTTACATCTTTTAAAGTTATCATTTCTTTGTAACCCTCGACTTCCTCAAAAGTTTTACTCAGGATTTCACTAGGGTTCTGGTTGTATCCGGCAAACCACTCTTTATAAGCCTTTAAAACCCGTTTCGGCGTCTCTTTGAGACCCTCTCTTTCAGGATTCTCGCCAATCCATTTTAAGAGTAACGCTAACGCTTGTTTTGCATCATCATTAGACACGCCATTTCGGAAATCTTTTTCTGCGGTCTCGGAAAGGTTTTTTTCCACAATATTCACTTGGTTTTCCTTTTTCACTCTTAAGTTGGTGTGGTTATTTACCTTTATTATATAGACTAGTAAATGTAATTTTGGAATAGCTTTAGTACTATTTTACGAAAGAAAATATAAATTTCTTTTTAAACAACACCATAAGCACTATAAACAATTACATTAGAACCATCACTATCTGGTAAAAACATTCAAATTGGCTTATGAAAAAAACTTATATTGATATTTTAAAGCCTGACGACTGGCATGTGCATTTACGTGAAGGCCAAATTCTATCAACCGTTTTGCCTTTTACCTATAATAGCTTTGCCTCAGCGCTTATTATGCCTAACTTGGAAAACCCTATTACGGATATCTCTTTGGCCGAAACTTATTATGATGAGATCTGCAGACAGATACCGAAGGAAATTAAGTTTACCCCACATATGACTCTTTATTTGACAAGTAATTTGAGCAAACAACAGATCATCAAAGTCAGCACTCATGAATATATTAAGGCAATCAAGATGTATCCAAAAGGAGCAACGACGAATTCTAACTCGGGTATATCTAATATTACAGAATTCTATCCTTTGTTTGAAGCGATGGAAAAAAGTGGGGTTATACTATCGATACACGGTGAAGTTACTGATGAAGAGGTTGACGTCTTTGAGCGAGAAAAAGTTTTTATTGAAACAAAACTAACACAGATAATTAATCACTTCCCAAATTTGAAAATAGTTTTAGAGCATATCACGTCTGCAGATGCAGTAAATTTCGTTAAAGAACAAAAAATGCTAGCTGCAACAATCACCAACCATCACCTNATGGTAAACAGAAACATAATGCTGTCAAAGGGGATACGACCAAATTTCTACTGTGCCCCAATATTAAAAACAGAGTATGATCGTCTTGCTTTGGTGCGAGCAGCTATATCTGGTAATGGTAAATTTTTTCTAGGCACAGATAGCGCTCCTCATGTTGATAGTAAAAAAATCTCGCCTTGTGGTTGNGCCGGAATATTTAGCAGCCCTTTAGCAATTCCACTTTTGATACAACTATTTGAAGAACATTCTTCTTTAAACAAAATTGAAAACTTCATGTCTAGAAATGGTCGGATATTCTATGGTTTAAATCAACATAATGAAAGAGTNCGCTACGTTAAAAGATCAAAATCNGTTAACGTAATAAAAAATATCAAAACTAATCAAGGAGAAATCGCTGTCTTTAACCCCTACAATAAACTGTATTGGGAAAAAGAAATTTAAGGTCAGCGGTGTGAGGAAAAATGATCAAGAGCGAAATATCTAAGATTACAGCGAAAATTCTCATTAATATCGGTGCAATAAACTTTAGCCCGCAGTCTCCTTTTAAACTTTCTTCTGGTTTTTTGTCACCAAGCTATATTGATTGCAGAAAGATTATCGCATACCCATCAGCATTTAAAGAGATAACAGATATGATGATAGATACTATAAAATCCGAAATGGTTGCTCAATCACCAGATTATATAATNGGTGGCGAGACTGCAGGAATACCTTTTGCAGCAGCTATTGCTGAAAAAATGGGTCTTCCACTATCTTATGTCAGGAAAAAACCTAAAGATTATGGAAAGAGCAAATTGATCGAAGGAGAGATTTTAAAAGACAAAAATAGTTTGTTAGTTGAAGATTTAATGACAGATGGGAAATCAAAGATAAATTTTATCGACAATATTAGATCACACGAAATAAGGTGCAACCTTGGTATAGTTGTTTTTAAGTATAATATATTCGAGGATGCAGATATAATCCTGAAAAAAAATAACATCGAAGTACATTATTTAACCGATTGGGAAGAGGTATATAATGAAATTTGTCAAATGGATAAATTTGGTTCTGATGTTCTTACAGAAATCAGAAAGTTTTTAGATGATCCTATTGATTGGTCAAATAATAGACTTCCTGATAATTAAATGTAGTTTGCTAATAATTAATTTTTTTGCCTTTTAAATTTACATAAGTAAAAACATGTAACGTATCGAGCTCTCTATCAATAACTGCATGATCAGAGACTTTTCCACCTAGTTTTAGGTAAAACTTTAGTAATGGTGGCAGTAAATTCTTTGTTGGCTTAGGCCCATCGAGCGTAGCAATCTCTTTTTTAATGTCCAAGATACAGGATGATTTCTTATTAATTTGAAATTTCGACTCCGCTAGTTGGTTATTTTTCAGAAATCTAAAGGAATTTAAATTGTTTGGGTTATCCGCACCAATAAAGCTTGTACATCCAAATATAAAATCTGTTCGAACGCTCGAAATCAATGACACTAAATATTTGAAGGCATGCAAAAGTAAAAATGGATCACTAGCCTCTTTATCAACGCATAGCCTTCCAATTTCCATTGGTGTGAAAGCTAAATCCGTTAGCTTCGTTAAGTCGTAATATTGAGCCGAATAACTGTTTAATATCTCTTTCATACTCGAGTAATTTCTCGATCTAAAAACTAAAACTAGCTTACCATCTTTATTTCTATCATATATCAAGCAATGGTCTGAGACCTCATCGAATTCATCTTCATCCAAACCACTTTCAGAATTTTTGAAAACTCTTTGTCTAAATTTTTGAGCTTTTAACCGACTGGCATGCGAGCTCCCAAACTCTATTCTATATCTCAATATTTGATCTTTCCTAATTTTGGAGCTATATAAAGACATACAGTAAGATGATAGTGTAGAAAGTGGCAAACAAAAAGTTATCCAAAATAGAATACGCAGTGACTCAACTTGGAGAGACGGAACCGCCCTTTTCACACCCAGGGTTTCCCAATGAAACTGGTGAGTTTCTTTGCATCTGCTGTTCCCATAAATTGTTTTCTTCATCCAGTAAGTTTGAAAGTGGATCTGGATGGCCAAGCTTCAACAGTCCGTTCTCAAAAGAAGCAGTGGCAACCGAAGTAGATCTCTCCTATGGAATGAGGAGAACAGAAGTTCGTTGTGGCAATTGTGAAGCACATTTGGGACACGTGTTCGAAGACGGGCCTGATCCGACTGGTTTAAGATTTTGTATCAATGGTGTCGCTTTAAAGTTTCAGCCAACTTAGTCCGTAACCCTTGACCCAGCAAAACCAAAATTTGAGAAGAGTGTTGCAACTAAAGACCTTTGCTCAGCGTTTAAGTTGGTAGCGTCTGTGTTTAGAGCAAAAGACTTACCGTCGTTTAAGTTGAACCTGTTAAGCTTCTTTAATCTCTTATTTTTATTGAAATAAAGCACTAAGACGTTTCTGGAAATTACTTTAGGCTCGAAAAACAAAACTCTGTTTGTTACCTGTGAAGCATAGATAAAGATAGGCTCTCGATTACCTAAAATCAAAGCAGGCTCTCCTAATTTAAGTCTTGCAGAAGATGAAGAAGTTACATTAACTTTAAGTTGCATAATGTTATCTTCCACCGGCATGTAGCCATTATTGTTTTTAATTCCTGAACAGGCACTTAAAAAGAAATACACTGAAATCAATACTATAATTTTTTGTTTAAACATTTTTGATTTGTTGATAGTTTTTGAAATTTCCAATAATGAAATGATATATCATGAAAAAAAACCAAGAAATAGATAATTTTGTTCACATAGTTTCGTTGGAACAATTGAGGAGAGAAATTGAGTACGAATTTATCCTTAATTGTTCAAATAATGGCCTAAGCGTATTAGCAGAGCACCTAAACATTATAGAGGCAAAAAAAGCGAGCATTGAAGGTACATTAAAACTACAAACTGAAAAGCAGATATTTTTAAACGCCATTATCAAAGCAAAGCTTATACAGCCTTGCTCTCTGACACTTGAACCAATAGTAACGAACATAACCAAACAAGTTTTAAGGACATTTTCCATTGGCTCAAATAGAAATATGGAAACAAAAAAAAATGTTTTTGAGCTAAATGAAAATTCCTTCGATAATGACATGATCATAGATGAAATTAATCTGGGTGACGTATTAATCGAAACTATAACCCTAGAAACACCAGATTATCCTAAAAAGTCTGGAGCGTCTATGAACCTAACGCCAAAAGAAGACATAAATGTTGAAAGCCCTTTTTCAATCTTGAGTAAACTTAAAGAGTAAATAGAAGATTTTACTTGCGCAATTTGCAATTTTCCTTATGGTGCGGAGTTGAATTGACAACTATTATGAGGAATTCACATGGGCGTGCCGAAAAGTAAAATTACAAGATCTAAAAGAGGTTTAAGAAGAGCGCACGACGGGATAATATCTAGCCAATATGGAGAGTGTAGCAATTGTGGCGAATTGAAGCTATCGCATCACGTATGTAGTTCATGTGGGTACTATGGTTCTGGTAATAAGCAGAGAAGAGTAATAAATAAGATTGAATCTGACGTCGGTGATGACGAAGATTGAAATTAATTAGCTCGATTTGGCATACCTGAAAGCTAATGAACAGAGACAAGAAAATCACTATCTCCGTTGATTGTATGGGAGGAGATAACTCCATAGATGACATTCTTGGAGGGGTGAACTCGTTTTGTTCTGAAAACAACAATGATACTTTACTTTTGCATGGAGACAAGAAAGCTATTGCTGCTGCACTAGAAAAATACCCAGAGATAAAACACATGTGTAAAATTAAGCACTGTGACAAAGTTATTCGAATGGGGGATAAGCCTTCTCAATCAATCAGAGGGGGAAAAAACTCAAGCATGTGGAATGCGATAGAAAGCGTCAAGACATCTAAAGCAGAAGCCGTAATATCATGTGGTAATACTGGCTCATTGATGGCTATTTCAACCCTACTTTTAAGAAAGCTACCTAACGTCAAAAGACCTGCTATAGCTATTTTTTGGCCTTCAACCTCTAATTCGGGCTTTAATGTTGTTTTGGATGCCGGCGCTGACATAAAGGCACAAGCATCTGATCTTCTTGCTTACTCTAAATTTGGGTCAGATATTTTTTCTAAGGTTTTTAATAAACAGTGGATAAAAGTAGGTTTATTGAATGTAGGTACAGAAACGCATAAAGGAAATGAACAGTTAAAAAGAGCATCTGAGATGTTAATGGAAACTTTTAAAGAAGGAAAAGTTAAATATGTTGGATTTGTAGAAGGCAGTGATTTTTCTTCTGATAAAGCTGATGTTATAGTGACCGACGGTTTTAGTGGAAACATTGCTTTAAAGACTGCTGAAGGTACCGCAAATTTGATTAAAAAATTTTTTATGGATGAGTTTAGTTCATCTATTGCAGGATTATTTATGGGTTTACTTATGAGGAGAAAGCTCAGGCGACTCAAAGAAAAAATGGACCCAAGAACACTAAATGGTGGGGTCTTTGTTGGCTTAAATGGCCTAGTAATAAAATCACATGGNAGCTCTGACTCAAAAAGTTTTTATTCAGCGCTGAAGCTAGCGAGAAATATGTGCCAAACTACCTCGACCTAGCTTACTGATAAAAATCTTAAGTTGACATCTCAATAACACTTAAATTAATTTGTATTAAGAGGTTAAGATGGAACGAAAAACACTAACTCGTCAAGACATTAGTGAGGCACTTTATAGACATGTAGGGCTTTCAAAATATGAATCAGCTCAAATGCTAGAAACTGTTCTTGAGCACATATCTAATGCTCTGATAGATGGTAAAAGTGTAAAGCTTTCATCATTTGGTACTTTCATTCCAAGGCAAAAACGTGAAAGGATTGGCAGAAACCCAAAGACGGGAGTTTCAGCTACAATTGATGCTAGACGCGTGATAAGCTTTAAAGCCTCTAAGCTGATGAAAGAGCGTATTAATAAGTCTGAGAAACATTGAATACAAAATTTGAAATTCAAAAAGCACCAAGAGCTTTTCGTACTATATCCGAGGTAGCTGGTGAAATAGGTTTAGAACCATATGTAATACGTTTCTGGGAAAGTCAGTTTAAGCAAATAAGACCAATGAGAAGAAAAGGAGGACGTAGGTATTATAGACCGGCGGATATTGATTTTCTAAAAGGTCTTAAAGCTCTACTTCATGGGGAAAATCTTACCATAAAGAAAGTTAAAGAGACTATAATTAAAAAAGGAAAAAAGTTTATAGTTGGTTGGCCGAACGAGAAAATAGCCGAACCCTCCTCAAGGATCGAAAAAAGAAAATTACAAATCAAATTGAGTTATGCTGGGGAAAAGACGATATATATCAATTCCTTCCCAAGCCAAGAGGAAAAGTTAAAGATCAATACCCTACTAGAATCATTGAGCGAGTTAAAAAAACAATTGCTTGCGAGAACGAATTTTTGATTAATAGCGGGCTATGGCGCAGTCTGGTAGCGCGTTCGTCTGGGGGACGAAAGGTCGTGAGTTCAAATCTCGCTAGCCCGACCAAAAATGAGTAAACTAATGCTTTTAAAAAGAAAAGGTGCACTTCCTGCACAAGAAATAATAGATCTACATCGACGCTCTTACATAAAGTGTACTAAGCCTTTGGAGGATAGCCAGATCCAGCCAGCTAGTATGGATTTACGTTTGTCTAAAAAATGTTGGGAAGTAGAAGCTTCGTTTTTACCTGGACACAAAACCGTCAAGCAAAAACTCTCGAAATTAAAAAAGAGAGCAATAGACATTAGTACTTTTAAAACACTAAAAAGGGGCAAGATTTATATAATAGAGATACAGGAAGAATTAAGTTTGCCGGGTAATATTTCTGCAGTAGCTAATGCCAAAAGTTCAACAGGAAGATTAGACATATTAACGAGATTAATCTCAGACAACTCAAGTTGCTTTGATCGAATTAGCAAGGGTTATACAGGAAAAGTATATGTTGANATAGCTCCTATATCTTTTTCTATTATAATCAAGGAAGGGATAATGTTGAACCAGCTNAGATTTCACAATGAGCAGAAAGTTATAACTGATCGACAGCTAGAAAAGCTAAACTCTAAATTCAATATCGTAGAGAATGTAAGGCAAATTGATAATGGCATTACAATCTCAGTGAACCTGGAAAGTAAAGAAGATGAACCAATTGGCTTCAGGGCAAAAAAGAATTGCCCAGCAATTAATTTGACCAAGCTAAATCACTATAAAGTAGAGACCTTTTGGGAAAAGCTATTTTCAAAAAAAGGTTATGTTACTTTGGTTCCAGGAGCATTTTATATTTTGAGAAGTAAAGAGTACATTACAATTCCACCTCAAACTGCTGCTGAGATGGTCCCTTATGAAGTCAGAATGGGAGAGTTTCGTGTGCATTACGCTGGGTTTTTTGATCCTGGTTTTGGTTTTATTAGTAATATTGGTGGGAAACGCTCGAAGGCAGTGCTGGAAATTAGGTGTCATGAAACCCCTTTTATACTCGAAGACAGCCAGATTATTGGCAAGCTAATATATGAAACGCTAGCCAGCACACCCGACTCTATGTATGGAGAAATAATTGGGTCTAATTATCAAGGTCAAACACTTAAGCTATCAAAGCATTTTGAAAACTGGCAATAGTCTAATCTCGATTTAGTTTTTTTACGGACAACCCTAGATCTTTTAGCTCCTTAACGCCTGGAAGATCCTTTGTGCTACTCAAGTCAAAATAATCAAGAAACTTGTCTGTGGTTTGAAAAGTTAGGGGACGACCCGGACTTGGTTTCCTTCTACCAAACTTAATCCATTCCAAATCCATTAAAAGATCAATGGTGCCAGATCCTACACTTACCCCTCTTATTTCTTCTATTTCTAGTTTGGTAACTGGTTGATGATATGCGATAATCGCTAAGGTTTCTTTTGCAGCTCTTGATATGTTCCTTTTGGTGACCTTCTTTGCGAAAAATAAGTGATCTAAATCTTTTGCCGTACGCAGAACAATAGAATTACCTACACGTTTTAAATTAACTCCTCTTGTTTCATATTGCTTTTGTAGTGTCCCAATCACCGACTCTACATCCACATTTTCAGGCAAATTTTTCTCTAAATCTTTTATGGAGAGTGGTTCCGAAGACGTGAATAATAATGCTTCTAAAACTCTCTCCGCAGCTTTATTGCTCAAATATTACTCCACTAACTTTTAGTTGCATTTCTAACTCTGTCTAACTCCAAACTAGCAAATATATTTGATTGCTTAATTTGAATTTTACCTAGTTTTGTATACTCCAGCAGTCCACAGAAAATAGATGCAACGCACCGCTTAGTGCTGATCCCTGATAGAGCATGGATTTCCTTAACCAAATTTGAAAAGCTTAATGATGCATAAGACCCCTTCACTTTTTGATCTATAAAACTGATCGCTCTGTCTAAAACCAAATACTGCTCCTTAGTATCCATTGGAACTTCATAATTCTTCTTATCCACAATAGCTAAATAGGTTTTTAGTATATCTCCGAGCTGTACAGTTAAAAAATTCTCTTTGATCACTTTTTCATCTCTCTTTATATAGCTCGGAAAAAAATCTTGTAAAAATTGAGGCCTTTCAAATAACCATGTAGCCTTTTCTCTTATTTTAGCTAACCTTTGAAGTCTAAGTGCTATTAATTCATTTATCTTTTCTGTATCTTCATTTTCAAGCTCATCCTCCGGAATGATTAATTGACTTTTTAATAACGTAAGCCAAGCGGCCATTACCAGATAATCGCCCGCAAATTCCAACTTAAGCTTATACCTTTGATCCCTAAGATAGTTTAAAAACTGATCAGCTAAAATTCCCAGCTGCAATTTTTTCAGATCTACCTTCTGGTTCTTTGCAAGTGTGAGCAAAAGATCCAATGGGCCCTCAAATCCATCCAGACTGACATGCATCTCAGGCTTAGTAAGATTATCGTGTCCTGTAAATTTATCCATTTATTGAACAGTGTGCATCTTTTTAATTTAACAATAGGCAAGAAAACTGTCTACTAGACAGTATTGAACACAATTTTGAACCTTCCTCTTCAGAGTCGATATTCATTAATTCAACAGTAAAAAATTCTTTTTCATTTTCAAATTTCTCAAATATTTTTAAGTTGTCGATATCGATTANAGTGTTGTTTCTTTTTTTTATGAATTTTTTGAATTCNTCTGCTTGCGACAAAGAATCGAATGAACCTAAATAAAGNCTCGGATTGCCTCGTTGATTTGCTTCTTTTGATAGATCATTTNCATNAACGTCTCCATTAACGACCTCTTTTAGAGCATCCTCTATAGCTAAAGTTAAATTTTTCTGATCACCTTCTCCAAATTCATTGGTTTTTATTTGTTTCCGAAGGTCTGTTAAATTTTCATCAGTCTTATTTAACATGATTTCATTCTTTTGTGATATCGTAGGACTATTNTCAAGGTTTTTGTAGATTGATAAATCTTCGTCATTAAATGATTTGCCACCTGGCTTATCAGGCTCAACTCTTAAATCCCCTTTTATCGCATTTATTATGGGTAATTTATTTATGTTATTTTCGGGAATTTTTATAGCCCAATATGCAATTAGGCATATGATCGCCAATGAAATACAGCTAACCAACCAACCTCCTATCAATAGGATATAATCTGATGTGGTCTTCTTCTCTGAGTTATAAGATATTATATCTGCTGCCTGTTCGCTCATTTTCTTTTTTTTCTACGATGTTAATACATTTCTTCTAAAGGAACAATACCTAGTAGGGAAAGCCCGTTCTTTATCACTATTTTAGTAGAATAAGCCAAAGCTAGACGTCTTATACTTAATTCCTCTGATCCCTCAACTATAAATCTGTAGGGTATAGAGTCACTCGAGGACTGGTATAAGCTGTGAAAAGAAGAAGCAACCTCGTTCAAATAAAAAGCTATCCGATGGGGTTCATGATACCTGGCTGCTTGTCTAACCACATTTGGCCATTCTGAAAGTTTTTTTATCAAGATTAATTCATTCTCCATAAAGGGAAGTGTTTTTTTATGCAAATCGCCTATCTCATCTAGCGGCCATAGCTTTAATTCCCTTGCTCTTTTTAAAACGGACACAATTCTTGCATGAGCATAATTTACATAAAACACTGGGTTATCTTTTGACTTCGATAGCATTAAATCAATATCGAAATCTAACGGTACATCATTATTCCTTCCGAGCATGACAAACCTTATAACGTCAGAGCTTACTTCCTTCAAAAGATCTTGAATAAGTACATAGTCACCGGCTCGTTTTGACATCTTTAGGACTGTATTATTTTTTATTAATTTAACTAGTTGTACTAGCTTAACTTCGAATTCGACTGGCTTTTTCGAAAACGCTGCGATGACAGCTTTTAAACGACTTACATACCCACTGTGGTCTGCTCCTAAAATATCTATGACCACATCAAAGCCCCTTTTTAGTTTATCGGCATGATAAGCCAAATCAGGTGCAAAATAAGTCCAAGACCCATCCGATTTTTTTATTGGTCGATCGATATCATCACCAAATTTGGTTGACTTAAACAACAGTTGCTCCCGCACTTTCCAATCAGCGTGTGTTTTACCTTTTGGTGGATCAATTGTACCTTTATAAATCAGTCCCTTATCTTTGAGTGTTTTAAGGGATATCTCTATTCCGTTGGATTCGATCATTGCCTGCTCGGAGAAAAAATTGTCCATTTGTATATTCAAGGATATCAGATCAGCCTTTATCACTTCCATCATATGCTCTATAGAAAAACTGCGAATAATTTTATCTCGTTCAACTTCTGCGAGATTTTTGAGTTTCTTTCCATAGTTGGCTATAAGCTTTTCAGCTATTGGTATAAGATAATCTCCTGGATAAGACTCCTCNGGAAGCTCCACAGCTTCTCCAAGCTTTTCTAAATACCTAAAATATACAGTTCTCACTAAGATACCAATCTGTGCACCACCATCATTGACATAATATTCTCGAGTGACTTTAAAACCTACAAACTCCAATAACCTTGCAAGAACATCTCCAAACACAGCACCTCTTACGTGTCCAAGATGGAGAGGGCCTGTAGGATTAGCAGATACAAATTCTAAGTTTACTTTTCTTCCACTACCAAAGCTAACTTCGCCATAGCGACTATCGTTGAGCATGATTTCTACTATGAGCCTATGCCAAACCTTAGAATTGATTTTGATATTCAGAAAACCTGGGCCATCAAGAGACACGTCATCTATAAGTTCTTCATCACTTAACTTTAATTTTATGAATTCTCCAAGGTCTTTAGGATTTGAGGAAAACATTTTCCCAAGAACCATCGCTGCATTTGTAGAGTAATCCCCCTGGTGCTGTTTTTTTGGTCGCTCTACAACAATATTATTGATGTTTAATGGTTGCTCTAATTTTTTTTCCTCTACTAACTCATAAACAATATCAAGGATTTTATCTCTTAAAATATTGACAATGTCCAATTTTTACTCCCTCGGGTTCTTTCCAATTATTCTAATTAGTTCACACGCTTATTCGATCAAAAGTCTCTAGGGCTTCTTTGTCGGTCATACTTGCAATAAAGTCACTAAGCAGATTGAGTTTTCTATGTTTCGAGTTCTTGAATTTTGAATAATATTCATTTTCCAAGAATAATGCTGGTATTGTATCAAAGTTATCAAAATAGTGTTCAAATAATGCATTTACTACTCCACCTGCTTGGCTTCTCATGGAATTAATTTCCTGACTCCTATATAAGTTTTTAAAGAGATAACTCTTTAATTCCATAATTTTTTTTACTGTATCAGAGGAAAATGCAATTTGATTCGGCGTATTAATATCATCCGCATTTTTTTGTAGACCTTCGATGTTCTTCAATGAACAAGAAATTAAGTCGTTCACCAAAAATCTGATTAAGTCTCTGCAAGCCTGAGCAACTGAAAGCGATATCGAATCTTCAAACAGAGGTTCTGAAACTAAAAACTCTCCAAAAAACGGACTGTTCTTTAAACTCTCATATGATAGAATTCCCGCCTCATATCCATCCGCTATATCGTGAGCACAATAAGCTATATCATCAGATAGTGATGCAACTTGTGCCTCAAGAGAAGGAGATAAACTTAAATATCTTGCCCTGATCTTTCCCACAAAAATATTCTGATCCCAAAACGCCTTTATTATTTTATTTTTATCATCAACAGGCCCATTATGTTTTACTATTCCATCTAAAGATTCAAAGCATAGGTTTAGCCCATAAAAATTTGAGTATTGTCGTTCTAATATCGTGACTACTTTAAGAGTCTGGAAATTATGATCAAAACCTCCAATCTCATGTGTAAGACTATTTAGTCTTTCTTCACCAGTATGACCAAAAGGCGGATGACCTAAATCATGCGCAAGAGCAATGGTCTCACAGAGATCAATATTTAGACTCAGATGATTTGCAATAGTTCTCGCTATCTGACTAACTTCAAGGGTGTGTGTCAGACGAGTTCTAAAGATATCATTGGTAGTAGAAAAAAAAACCTGGGATTTGTTTTGTAGTTTCCTAAAAGCCTTGGAGTGTATAATTCTATCTCTATCTCTCTGGAAGGGAGATCTTATGGAACAAGGTGCTTCTCGATGCACTCTTCCTAGAGACTTATTGGGATCAGATGCTATATTCAAAANACGCTCTATGCTTGCCTATTCAACTAGACAAGTATATATTACGCTATGGCAGATTATGTAAAGAAAGAAAACATGAAATTAAGAATACCTCCAACTGTAACTGACAGAGCGTTCAACAAAATAGCAAGTTCTTGTAACAGCAAAACCTTGAGGGTNGCNGTAAAAGGTGGTGGTTGTTCGGGCTTTCAGTATGTTTTTAAAGTTGTCGAAAAGGTTAATGAAAACGACCAGGTTTTCCAAAAAGAAGACNGCAGAGTCATNATAGATNAAACGTCTTTACAGTTTTTAGAAGGTGCAGAAATTGATTACAGCGAAGAACTAATAGGATCAAGCTTTAAAATTAATAATCCAAACGCTACTTCATCATGTGGATGTGGAACGAGTTTTTCCTTCTCACCTTCATTTAAATAGATAGACAAATGAAAATAGTCACCTTTAACGTTAATGGTGTGCGAGCAAGAATAGATATACTAATAGAGTGGCTTAAGAATACAGACCCTGAGGTAGTAGCGCTTCAGGAAATAAAAATTCAGGATGCTGACTTTCCTTTGTCTAGCTTTGAGAAGCTTGGATACCACTGTTACCTAAACGGACAGAAATCATTTAATGGCGTCGCAATCCTAACAAAAGAGAAAGCTGAGTTGTCGAGTAAAATTTTGCCTGGTAATAATGAGGATGAACAAGCGCGCTTTATTGAGGTTTATTATAAAAAAAAGAGATTTATATGTATTTATTTACCAAACGGTAATCCGAAGGGCACAGAAAAGTTTTTATATAAATTGGAGTGGATGGATAGGTTGAATGACTATTGCCACCGAGCCCTTAAATCTGAAGAAGAAATTATTGTAATGGGAGATTTTAATGTAATCCCCCAATATAATGACTGTAGATACCCAGCACAATGGGAAGAGGATGCGTTATTTGCTCCTGAAGTAAGGACAAAATTTAATTATCTGCTTAATTTAGGATACTTAGATGCAATAAGAATTCTNGATGACTCTAATTCAATATTCACTCAGTGGGATTACAGAGATCGAGCTTGGAAAGAAAATAATGGCGTAAGAATTGANCATATACTTTTAAGTCCAAACGCAGCTGATAAATTGGAGGAAAGCTGGATTGAAACATCTTTAAGAGACAAAAGCAAACCATCGGACCACGTTCCTGTTTGGGCTTTGCTTAAATAGAAAGATTAACCCTTATATTTATAAANCCAATCGAGTCTTTTGAAAAAGAAACTTGGTAGAAACANTATTNTAAAACGCAGAAAAAGAAAAAAAATCCATCTAAAAATTTTCCGTTCTAAATGATAGATCTTTTCATTCAGCCTAGAGACTTGGTCTAGCTTTTGCAATCGCTTTACTCTTTTTTTAGAGTATTTNTTTAAAGCTTTCTCTAGGTCTAATGGATATTCTTTTATACANTTTGCCAATACCCAACTGTCCTCTAAGGCCTTGTTGGCGCCCTGAGCCATATATGGCAACATACCGATTGCTGCATCCCCTANCAAAACCACATTNTTTTTCTNGACCGAGAAAGGTATTCCACTCTCNATTATNGGCCACTTGTAGATTGTTTTNACANTNGGGANACAAGCTTCAAGAGTNTNATCTAGTTCAAAATCATCTAAGAATTGTTGCTTTGACACCTTATCTTTCCAATCATTTGCAACGTGCCCCTTTTCTCTTTTACAGAAAACAAAATTAATCGCTCCATTTANACCAGTTGGATATGTNACAAAATGTCTACCCCTGCCAAAGAATAGATTGACATTATTTTTTNAAAAAACAGGAGGTAAGTTTTTTTTACTCAATACAAATCTGTAAGCAGATTGCGAAATGCTTCGCTTCTTAATCTCTTTAAAAATAATTTTTTTCCATTTTGAACCTACTCCATCAGCAACAACTATTAGATCTTTCTTGATTTTCTCTCCCTTACAAAAAATGGAAACACGGTGCTCGTCTTGNGTGAGCAAAGGAAGCGCTTCTGAGTCAAAGCTAATCTTGATTTTCTCTGCTTTTACCTTTTCGAGTAAAATTTTTATCAGATGAGATCTATGTAAAGCAATAAAAGACCTNCCATACCGATATTTTAAGCGATTTAATATCTCTAAACTACCAATGCTCTTTAAACCNTCCTCNTCAAANAGGCACAAATTATCNGGTTTCAAACCACCTCTGNTCACTGCNCCTGCTACATNTAACTTTTCTAGGACGAATAAACCATTTGAGGTGATCTGTATACCTGCGCCTTCTTTTTTAATCGACTTATCTTTTTCAAATATTGTAACGTCGCATCCTAGTCGTCTAAGAAATAAACTAGTAGACAACCCTGCTACACCAGCGCCGATGACCGCGACCTTTAATTTGGTAGGTTTAGAGAGACTAATTCTTTTTTTAATCGTCTCTATGATCTCTTTCGCGCCTCTCATGTCGTTCTTGAGCTTCAACGCTTAATGTCGCTATAGGTCGAGCCTCCAGTCTTTTTAATGATATAGGCTCACCAGTTTCCTCACAGTACCCATAGGATCCGTCCTCTATTCTTCTTANAGCGGCCTCAATCTTGGATATAAGCTTTCTTTGCCTGTCTCTGGTTCTTAGCTCCAATGCTCGATCCGTCTCCTCCGAAGCCCTGTCAGCTATGTCTGGAATATTCCTAGTCTCTTCTTTCATTCCTTTGATAGTATCTTTGCTCTCTGACAATATAGACTTCTTCCAATCAAGAAGCTTATTCCTAAAATACTCCACTTGATCTTCATTCATGAAAGGCTCATTGTCAGAAGGCCTGTAATCTTCTTTTAAAAATTCTTTTGACTTTATAAAATCTAAACCCATAATTCCCCCAACAAGTTAGATTAAAAATTCGATATATATATATTCGATAATACAAATTTTGGTTTTTGTCACTACAAGATTTAAAAAATTTTTATTGGATGAGAAAGGAAATTTTAATGAAGTTCGAAGGTACATCAGAATACATCTCTACAGATGATTTGACTCTTGCTGTTAACGCATCGATTACTTTGGAAAGACCTCTTTTGGTGAAAGGAGAACCCGGTACAGGAAAAACAGAACTTGCCAGACAAATCGCTGAANGCCTTTCGCTTCCAATAATAGAGTGGAATATCAAGTCTACAACAAAAGCCCAACAGGGCCTATACGAGTATGATGCTGTGAGCAGGCTAAGGGATAGCCAATTAGGTGATGAAAGAGTTAAGAACATAAAAAATTACATAAAGAAAGGAAAAATCTGGGAAGCCTTCGAGACAGATGGTAAAGCCGTTCTGTTGATAGATGAAATAGACAAGGCAGATATTGAATTNCCAAATGATCTTCTACAAGAGTTAGACAAGATGGAGTTTTTTGTTTATGAGACTGGAGAGACAATACGCGCATCAAATCGACCTATCGTTATAATTACGTCNAATAATGAAAANGAATTACCAGATGCATTTTTAAGAAGATGTTTTTTCCATTTTATTCAATTTCCTGGAAAAGAGGTGCTTGAGAAAATAGTTGGTGTTCACTTTCCCAATGTTAAGAAAAATTTATTGGACACAGCACTGAACCAGTTTTTTGAAGTTAGAGAAGTTCCCGGTTTAAAAAAGAAACCGTCCACGTCAGAGATGTTAGACTGGCTTAAACTGTTATTAGTTGAAGAGCTTGACGCTGACGATNTGAAAATGGATGGAAAAAATATCTTACCAAAACTACATGGAGCGCTTCTTAAAAATGAACAAGACGTTCATCTTTTTGAAAGACTAGCGTTTATGGCCAGAAGAAACAATGAAAGCACTTAAAGANAATGTTTTTAGCTTTAATGACTATATTGGGACTGACCATGGGAATCCTGATGAACCGCAANCGTAAAACGTTAGATATCTTGCATAGATCCACGGTATTTTCTATTATATTCTTTATAATGGGGATAGTGATCGCAATTATTTTTGGCAAGTAAATAAGGCTCGGCATGTTTTTAAATCTTTTTAAAGAAATGAAAAATGCTAAAATTCCCGTTTCCCTTCGGGAATACTTAACATTATTAGAAGCGCTGACTGCAGGTGTTGCAATTTTTGACGTTAACGATTTTTACTATTTGGCTCGTAGTACGCTTGTCAAAGACGAAAGACATATTGATAGATTTGATCAAGTTTTTTCCCATGTATTTAAAGGCCTAGAAGCAATTGAAATAGAAGAAGTTTTCAAAAAAATTGAAATCCCACATGAATGGATAAAAAAGCTGGCTGAAAAAACCTTATCCAAGGAAGATATGGAAAAGATAAATAGTTTAGGTAGTTTTGAAAAACTCATGGAAACGCTGAAGAAGCGTTTGGAAGAACAAAAGGATCGCCATCAGGGAGGCTCCAAATGGATAGGTACAGCGGGTACATCTCCATTTGGAGCTTACGGATATAATCCTGAGGGCATACGTATTGGCCAACATGAAAGTAGGCATAAACGAGCTGTCAAGGTCTGGGATAAAAGAGAATTTAAGAATTTCGATAGTGATATAGAACTCGGGACTAGAGGAATGAAAGTAGCTCTAAAAAGGCTTAGAAGATGGGCTAGAGATGGCGCAGACGAAGAACTTGATCTAGAGAGTACAATTAGTTCCTCTGCGAAAAGTGGCTTTATTGATGTTAGAACTCGGCCTGAACGTAGAAACTCAATTAAAGTTATAATATTTTTTGATGTTGGTGGGTCTATGGATGCCTATATCAAACAGGTGGAGGAGTTATTTTCAGCGGCTAGAACCGCGTTTAAGCATCTCGAATATTATTACTTTCATAATTGCCTGTATGAAGGAGTGTGGAAAAATAATCATCGTCGTTGGACAGAACAGACACCCACGACGGAAGTGATGAATACATATGGTAAGGACTACCGCTGTATTTTTGTAGGAGATGCTTCGATGAGCCCTTATGAAATTGAGTATCCGGGTGGAGCGAATGAACATTATAACGCCGAGTCTGGGAGAACATGGCTTGAGAGAGCTATTACAAAATGGCCAAATTATTTATGGATAAACCCTACTAATAAAGAGCACTGGGAATACACACACTCAACTCATATTATTAAAGACATATTTGAGGATAAAATGGTTCCACTTACACTTAATGGCTTGAAAGAAGGCATGAGGCATCTTTCATAATCAAAATGATAACCAAAATTCTTCCCATAGTCTTTCTAGTATCAGTCTTTTACATAGGGTCCATATACTCGTCGAGAAATTTAAGCAAGAAGCTTGAGAAAAAATCTCAGATTTTCCACGATCCAGTAATTGATAATTATTTAATGAAATTTAAATCATTATTGAATTTGCGTAACTTAAAGGTTTTTGTGCTGAATGAGAAACAAATTAATGGTTTAGTGACGCCTAACGGTAACATTTATATAACACAAGGCTTTATTGACCAATACAGGGCAGGCAAGGTTTCAGGTGTTGAACTGACCACAGTTATTGCACACGAACTGGGGCACTTAGCCCTTGGGCATACAAAAAAACGCTTAATCACTTTTTCTGCTATAAGCGCTATCTCTATGGTTGTTTCCACTATACTGAGTAGGCTTATACCATACCTAGGATCAATAATTGGAAGATACTTATCTCAGGTCCTTATTTCTGGACTTTCTAGGAAAGATGAATTTGAAGCAGATGCTTACGCTTCTGCTTTACTAATTAAATCTGACATTGGTATTGCCCCGCAAGTTAGCTTGCTAAGGAAATTGGAAAAATTAACCGGCATAGTTTCACCCAATATTACTTGGACACTCAGTCATCCTTCCCCTGACCAAAGAATAAAAGCGATCCAAGCCTTAGAAGCTTCTTGGATGACTAGCATTAAAGATCAAAATTAATTTCAGTTCCACGCTTTGTACAAGACTCAAACCAATCAATCATATAATCTTTGTGAGACCTTAAAACNGATACNAGTATTTCATCTAAAGATTTAATCAAAATATTGATTTGTATTTCACCCAATCTTGTTCTAAAAAAATGCTTTTCAGCTTTTTCTANNTTACCNAGGTCTAACGGAACTCCCTTTCGTAATANATCTACAGACCGATTGCCCTTNATTAAAAACCAANACCTAAGATCCGTTGTATTTTCAGCNACCCCAGTTGTTAAGTTCATCTGCTTTTGAAATTGATTAAGCAACCCCTCATTTTCTTTTTTTTCGCTTAACAAGAGATACTCNTCATTTGAAATCCAGCAAAGCGTTAATTTATTCTTCTCTATTGCCTTTTGAACTGATGGAAGCTTNATTCCGATGTTTCTTTGAATAATATTTAAACTCTTTTTATCCTCTTGATCGACTCGTATATTTAATGACCTAATTGACCCAATTAGATANACGTCTACAAATGAGTCACCTTNTATTCTATCCATCTTGTTTAGTGCCTTCTGGATCATAAAAATTAGGGTCCACTATCTTTGCAAAGGTGCTCTCTTTTGACGAACTCTCAAACTCCAGAGTTGATCCTTTTCTAGACCTACCATTTTCTATTAAGCCAAGTGCTATTGATCTCTTCAAGGTAGGNGAGAAATATGTTGAAGTCACATGTCCAATAGCTTTACCATCTTCAACAGCATGACATCCGTCTGGAAGAACTTTGTCTTTATCAAGNGTCAGAATGCCAACTAATTGCTTTCTTACAGTAGAATTGAGGTGGGGTAAGCTGAACGCCTTTTTTCCTATAAAGTCGTTTTTCTTCTTTGAAACAATCCATTCCATTCCCAAGTCATGNGGGGTAACGGTGCCGTCCGTCTCATCTCCAACGACTATGAAACCCTTTTCAGCTCTTAAAATGTGAAGAGCCTCAGTTCCGTATGGTTGTACTTTGTATTTCTTGCCTGCCTTCATAAGCTTATTCCATAACTCTTCAGCTTGATTGGAATTAACCGCTAATTCGTAAGATAGCTCACCTGAAAAGGATATTCTGTAAATCCTCACCCATATATCATCGATATTGGTTTCTATGAAATTCATAAAAGGGAGTTTTTCTGCAGCTAAATCAATGGACTTGAAGGTTTGTAATAACTCCCTAGCTTTTGGTCCTGCAACGGCTATTTGTGAGTATTGTTCGGTTAAATTGACTATAAATACCTTTAAGTGATGCCACTCTGTCTGAAGCCATTCCTCTAACCAGGCATAGACCCTATCCGCTCCTCCAGATGTTGTGTGACACAAGAATGATTGATCATTTAGTCGGGCGACCACACCATCATCAAAAACAAACCCTGCCTCATTACACATTAGACCATATCGGCATTTTCCAGCTTTCAGAGTTGACATCATATTTGTGTAAATTAAATCTAACAATCGACCAGCATCGGGTCCTTTGACCAAAATTTTGCCAAGCGTTGATGAGTCAAGAAGACCAACATTTTTTCTAACGCTTAAAACTTCGCGGTTTAGTGTTTCTTCCAAACTCTCTTTACCTTTCGGATATGCGTATGCTCTTCTCCAGTCTGCTACAGGTTCCCATATTGCGTTGTTTAAAGAATTCCATTTATCGATAGGTGTTTTTCTGACAGGCTTAAAAAGCTTTTTCGAATACTGGCCAGCAATTAATCCGAGTGGAATTGGTCTATATGGAGGTCTAAAAGTTGTGTGCCCAATTTTATCAACAGGTTTTCCTAAGCTTTGTGATAGCACGTAAATACCATTGATGTTTGATGTTTTACCTTGATCCGTTGCCATTCCTAAGGTGGTGTATCTTTTTGCATGTTCTACATTCTCAAACCCTTCTTGCACAGCGAGCTGCAAATCACTAAGTTTCACATCATTTTGGAAATCGATAAACATCTTGTTTTGTTTATCTTTGGACGCTCCATGAGGTAATACAAATGTNGGGATTNTTCTTTTTTCGGNCTCTTTAGAAAATATGTTTGTCTCAATATATCGTTTTGACTTGATCTTTAATCGCGAGGCCAATTGATTGATTTTGCGTGGGACCTGGTCTTGGATATCATAATTACTAAAAACACCTGTACAAGCACCAAGNGCCAACATATTGGTTTCTCCNTCCTTACCTATTGGTGTATTTTCAGGATCAGGTTTATAAAANCCACATTCACCATCCCAGAGAAGTTTTCCTCCACAATGTGACCAAAGATTTACATTTGGTGTCCATCCACCAGAAACAGCTATTGCATTACAGGGGATCAATTCTTCAATTGTACCTTCACCATTTACAGAGCAAATACCTATGGCGGATACTTTTCTTCTACCTTCAACCTTACCTATGCATTTTCCAAAAAGTATTCTAATACCTAAACCCTTAGCCTCTTTGATGATTGGGTTATCAGACGAAGCTCTTGCATCTAGCACNACCGGTATATCAATGCCTCTACGCTTTAGTTCTATCACAGTTTTATAGGCGTAATCATTATTGGTTGTAAGCACTAACCGGTCACCTAATAAAACNCCATATTTTTGCAAGTAATCGCGAACTGATATGGCTAACATTATCCCAGGCAAATCATTATCTGGAAATACTAATGGTCTTTCAATGGCGCCAGTACAAAGAATAATTGTTTTTGCTCGAATTTTCCATAATGCTTTTTTGGTAGCTGTATTANTGTGTTGATNTTCTTCATAAGCCAATACAAAACCATGATCGAAAATACCAGTAACGGTGGTATTTAATTTAACAGAAATATCCTTGGACTTTTTCAAAATTTCCATACTGCTTTTATGTAATTTTTTGTATCGCTCTTGGTTCTCCAAGTTGCAATCCNCCAGGTACCTTCCACCTATCACACAATCTTTTTCACAAAGCATTATTGAAAGACCTCTGCCCCTAAGTGCTTTGGCAGCTGTTATGCCTGCTAATCCACCTCCGATTATTAGTACATCTGTATGGTGATAAATATGTTCATAATGCTCCTCATCATACTCTCTTGGTGCATTNCCTAACCCGGATGCTCGTCGAATCATTGGCTCGAAGAGATANTTCCATGCNGCNCTTGGCCNCATNAANGTTTTATAGTAAAAGCCTGCAGCAAAGAACCTAGAGAATAAATTATTAATTGAAAGAAAATCAAATTTTAACGTTGGCCAGTGATTTTGCGATTCAACCTTCATATTTTGTTTTAGTTTTATCTCTGTGGCTCTGATATTCGGTTCGAAAAAAGGCCCTTCTCCTATTCCCATAAGTGCATTTGGTTCTTCTTCACCCGCCGAGAAAATACCTCGTGGCCGATGGTACTTAAAGGATCTAGCCACGAAGAGTTCATTATTGGCTAGTAAAGCAGACGCAACAGTATCGCCATCAAAACCCTTAAGATTTTTTCCATTAAATCTGAAATCAACTGTTTTTTCTCTGTTTATTCGAGACCCTTCCTGTGGCAGTCTAGAACTCATTTTACCCAACCCTTGAAGTCAACTCTCGAACGCCTAATGGTTGCTAAAATAGATTTGGGTGGTTGTACCTCTTTTACTGAATACGAGCCAAATACTTGATTGGTGATGGTGCATCTAGCCGTATGGAACCATTTTCCGCAACCATAAACATGCCTCCACCGCTCAAAAATAATACCTTTATCATTTTTTCGTTCGTATAGATATTTGTAGAAATCTTTATCGCTTGAAGCGTGATCTCTTCTTATTAAGTGGGCTTGACCACCACAACTTAACTCTGTTTCATCACAATCTCTTTGGCAAGTAGGACAAAATAAATATAACATGACTCTCCTTTAATGAGCTACTGCTGCCGCAGCGCTCTCATCTATTAGTCTTCCCTCTAAAAATCTATCAATTGAAAACGGAGATGCCAATTTACCTGGTTTTTCATTATAAATCATTTCTGCCGTAGCCCAACCTGAACCAGGGATAGCTTTAAACCCCCCTGTTCCCCAACCACAATTTATATACAAGCCATCAACAGGAGTTTTAGAAATTATGGGTGATCTATCACCTGTCATATCTACTATTCCTCCCCATTGCCGCAGCTGTCGTAAACGACTAATTACCGGAAAAGTCTCGACCAAAGCACGAACTGTTTCTTCAATATGGAGAAAGCTTCCTCGTTGACTATAGTTATTATACCCATCGGCTCCGCCACCTATAACGAGCTCGCCTTTGTCAGACTGACTCAAATAGCCATGCACTGTATTAGCCATAACAACACAATCTATGATGGGCTTTATTGGCTCCGACACCAATGCTTGGAGAGCCACTGACTCAATCGGCAATCTAAATCCCGCTAAGTCGGCCAGAACACTTGAATGACCTGCCACGACAAAACAAACTTTTTTTGCTTTTATATGTCCTTTGGTAGTTTCCATTCCTACTATTTTATCTCTTTTCTTTTTTACTCCAATAACCTCACACTGCTCTATGATATCGATGCCATAGTCAGAGCACTTTCTAGCATATCCCCAAGCTACAGCGTCATGGCGTGCTGTTCCGCCCCTAGGCTGCCAGAGTGCTCCTAGAACTGGGAATCTTGGCCCATCGATATTAATAATTGGCACTATTTCTTTTACCTCCTCTGGAGTAACCATTTTGGTATCTACCCCATTTATTCTATTTGCATGCGATGTTCTCTTCATCGCTCTCAATTCATGCTCCGTCTGGCAAAGCATTAATACTCCTCTGGGGCTGAACATAATATTATAATTGAGATCTTGTGAAAGCGTCTCATATAGAAATCGAGACTTTTCATAAATACCAATGGAGCTTTCTTGCAAATAGTTGGAACGGATTATAGTAGTATTACGCCCCGTATTT